>CAZJWO010000055.1:0-23417 GCA_964549735.1 uncultured Fibrobacteraceae bacterium
CCCGGCTGGCGGCCGAGCCTGGCGACGACGGTGCCGCAGCGGCTCGTCGGCATCGCCGCATACGTGGACGGCGGCTGGTTGAATCTGCAGGCCGCAGCGGCGCGCGATCGCGAGCGGCTCGCCGCGCACCATGTCCGCCTCGGTCTGCAGTGCGGCCGGCCGCGTCGCCGCGGCGACGGCCTGCAGCTCGGACTGCTCGGACTGCGGCGGGGCGCGGCGCAGGCCGGCGGCCTCGATCTGCGCTGGACTCGCGGACCGTGGTCGCTGGCGGCCGAGGCAGGCGCCTGGCGCCTGCAGCCGGATCAGGCCGGCGCCGGCGCCTGGTTGTTGGCGGCTGGATGGAGGCGGCGGTCCTGGCTCGCCGAGTTCCAGGCGGCGTCCGCGCGCGCGGCCGTCGCCATGCCCGGCGCACAACGACCGGCCTGCCTCTCCGGGTGGCTGGGCCAGGGCTGGGCGTGGCGCCTCAGCGGACGGCCCGCCGCCGCCTGGCGGGTCGCCATCGCGGGAACCGCGGGCGAGGATCGCGATCCGCAGCTGGCGGCAGGGCGGCGGCGGGCGCGTCAGCTGCTGACCCTCGCGGTCGCTGGTCCATGGTCGGCGGCGGGGACCTGGGAAGTCCGCTGGCGGCGGCTCGAAGAGGCGCGCCGGGCTTGGGATCCGGCGCAAGCATGGTTGCCGGCGCAGGAGACCGGGCGCCGGTTGCGCACCTGGTGGGTCCTGCAGGCCGGCCATCCGGCGGCCGGCGGCACCGTCCAGGTCGCCTGGCGGCGGCTCGAAGAAGCGGGACAGGCGCGCAACCTGATGACCGTCTCGTGGCGTCGTGACGGCCGGCGGGTCCGCTGGCGCGCGGGTTGGCAGTCGGCCTGGGGGCAGCCGCTGGACCTGGTGACCGTCTCGGCGCCCGTGTCCTCGCTGCTGCGCCTGCGGCACTGGGGAACCTGGGACAGCGGTCTGCAACTCGGCGTGGAAGGTCGCGGCCGTTGGCGCTGGCAGGTCGGCGGGGAGCTGCGGCGGCGCAGCGAGGCCGCCGGCGGCGGCCTGGTCGGCGAGGGGCGCCTGCTGTGGGGTCGCTCCTTCTGAGCACTCAATCGTTGCGCCCGCGGGCCGATCTTCATGACGCGAGGCGGAGCCGCCGCCCGGGCAATTTCCACCCACTGGCGAGGATCGATGAGCACGACCACGGACCGGCACCCGCTCCTGTCGGCGACGCGTCCGCCGGCGGGGTTCGTGCCCGGCGAAGCCCTGCTCGAGGAACTTCGCGATCTTGCGATGCAGCATGATCACTGCTCGGCGCGCTCGCGAGTCCTGCACGAGCAACTGCGCAAGATGCTAGGCCAGGACCGGCTGACGACCTGTCTGCTCGGCATCCAGTCCCTCGCCATGGCCGCCGAACCCGCCGGTGCGCGCCTCCTGGCGGCGTTGCTCGACGCCAATACCCCCGGGGCGATGCTGCTGCCGCGGGTGCGGCGCTTCCAGTCGACCGGACGGCTTCTACGGACGGACGCCGACCTCGTCGGGGTGAGCTTCCTGGCGCAGTGGCAGCGCCGCCTCGCGGACATCGTTCCCATCTGCGCCGAGCGGTTCGGCCAGGCCGGCGATGAAGACCAGGCCAGGCATCCGTACGCGGCCGAGCACCCGCCGCTGCCGTTGCTGCGGCGTGCGCTCACCGGGTTGACGCCCGGCGCCGCGGCACGTCCGAGACGCCAGCCGGCGGCAGAGGATCTGCGGCTGCTGGCCGGTCTCGTCCGGCTGGAATGCGACGCGTACCAGGAGAGGGTCAGCCGGCTGGCGGGAGCGATCGATCCCTTCCGCGTGGCCGCCGTGATGCGCGTGCTGCCGCTCTTGAACCGCGCCGACGCCGAGGTCCGCGATCTCGATCTGCTGGCGGCCTGGCTGGAGAACGGCGAGTTCGCCGCAGCGTTCGAGCGGCGTTTGCCGACCGGCTGGGAGGTGATCGAGGAGCCCGAGCGGCCGCGGCTGATCGCCGCGTTCGCCACGGATGAGCGTCTGGCGCCGCTGGCGGCGGTGCACGGCGCGTTCCTGGCGGCGCCGATGTCCATACGCCAGCTCGCCGGGCCGGTGGCGCGGCTGCTCGTTCTGAGCCAGGCGCTGATGCGCGCCGGGCTGCGCCCGGAGCCGCTGCACTTGCTGGATGCCGTGCACCTCGTGCTGGCGCACAGTCCGCACGACCACCTCGAGATACCGGTCGGGGGCGAATTGCAGGAGGCGATCAGCTGCAGCCTGTTGTCGTCTCGCCAGGGGTCGCGCGACGACCTGGCGGGCCTGCAGCTGCAGGCCGGCCGACTGGTCCTGCCCCAGCCGCGCCTGGCGCTGGGCGATCGGATCTGGCGTCACGACCTGCCGACGACGGCGGAGGTCCAGGACGAACCAACGGCGCCCTGCGCGGGGGCGGCGGCCGCTGCGGACGGCGCCGCCGGAGATCGCCAGCGGACCGATGTCGTGCCTCCCGACGCGTCCGCGCAGGCGGTCAAGCAACTCGTCATGAACAACATCGGGTGCGTGAGCATCCTGCTCGGCTTCCTGCGCAACCCGAAGGTCACGGCCATTTGCGGCCTGGTCGCCGAGGTCGCGCGTCGGACGCGCTCGAGCCGCATCCTCGAGGTCATCGCCAGCGACCGCTGCCTGACCACCGGGCAGGCCAACAAGGACGTGCCGCGCGCGTTGCTCGAGAGTCCCGTCAACATCTCGATCAAGACGCTGCGTCCGTTCATCCACGTCAAGTACGTCTCGAAGACCGACCTGCGCCGGCTGGCCAAGGACAAGGCGCGCCTGCGCAAGGAGGTCTGCCAGGAGATCGAAGCCTACCTCGAGTCGCTCACCTGATCGCGCCGCGAGCCCGAGCGCGACCCTGCCGCCCCGGCTTGACGCCGCCGCGCGCGCCTTCTACCTTCGCTCCTTTCGCGGCGGAGCGCCCTCTGAAGCGCGGGTCTCTGGGATCTGGAGGACGGACATGGTCGTGGACGGCGGCGCGCGCCGGCGTTTCGTCATCGCTCTGGGCGGCAATGCGATCCTGCCGGTCGGCAAGCGCGGCACCTTCGCCGAACAGGTCGAGGTCACCCGGCAGACCATGGCCCAGGTGGCGCGGCTGGCCGCGATGGGGCACGAGATCGTCATGAGCCACGGCAACGGGCCGGTCGTGGGCAACATCGTCCTGCGCGGCGATGCCGGCGAGCAATTGCACGGCATCCCGGCGATGCCGATGTTCGTGTGCGGCGCCGACAGCCAGGGGGGACTCGGCTACCTCATCCAGCAGGCCTTGCAGAACGCGCTGCTGGCCGAACGCATCGAGAGGGCCGTCGCGACGGTCGTCACGCAGGTGATCGTCGATCCTCACGACCCCGCCTTCCAGCGGCCGACCAAGCCCATCGGGCCGTTCTACGACGAAGCCCAGGCCCGCTTGCTGCAGCAGGAGAACGGCTGGACCGTGGTGCAGGACGCGGGCCGCGGCTGGCGGCGCGTCGTGCCGAGCCCGCGGCCGCGCGAGGTCGTCGAGTGGCCGGCCATCAAGGCGCTGCTCGATGCCGGCGTGCTGGTGATCGCTGTCGGCGGCGGCGGCATTCCGGTCGTGCGCGCGGCCGACGGCACGCTGCACGGCGTCGACGCGGTCATCGACAAGGACCATGCCAGCGATCTGCTGGGGCGCCTCGTGCAGGCCGATACGTTGATGATCGTCACGCAGATCGAGAAGGTCTATGTCCGTTACGGCAAGCCGGACGCCGAGGCTCTGGACGTCCTGCCGGCGGCCAGGGCGCGGGCGCTGCTGGCGGCGGGAGAGTTCCCGGCCGGCAGCATGGGGCCCAAGATCGAGGCGGCCCTCGATTTCCTCGGCCACGGCGGGCGCGAGGTCATCATCACCGATCCCTCGTCGCTCCTGTCGGCGGTCGCCGGCCGTTCCGGCACCCGGATCGTGCGGGACCACGCCTGAACCCGCGGCGCGCTCCGTTTTGCGTTGTTCGCCGACCCCTGCTTCGGCTACGCTGACGGCGTCGAGTCGAAGGCGAAAGGTGATGGTCATGGCACGCAGGATCCTGGTGATCGGCGGCGGCGGCCGGGAGCACGCGCTGGTGCGACAGCTCGCCGCCTCGGCGCGTGCTCCGGAGATATTCGCCGCGCCGGGCAATCCGGGCACGGCGCGGCTGGCGCGCAACCTGCAACTCGATCCGTCGGATCCGGACCAGGTGCTCGCGGCCTGCCGCAAACGGGGGATCGACCTGGTGCTGGTCGGACCGGAGGAACCCCTGATCGCCGGCCTGGCCGACCACCTGCGTCAGGCTGGCCTGGCCGTCTTCGGACCCGGTCAACTGGGTGCGCGCCTGGAGGGCGACAAGGAATTCGCCAAGGAAGTCATGGCGACGGCCGGATTGCCGACGCCGCGCTACCACGCGTTCAGCACGGTTGAGGCGGCGCTGCGCCACCTCGACACCGTCCGGATGCCGTGCGTGGTCAAGGCCTGCGGCGCGGCCGCGGGCAAAGGCGTGGCGGTCTGCGACCAGCTGGCCGAAGCCGAGGCGCACATCCGTCTGTGCCTCGAACAGCAGGTCTTCGGCCTGGCCGGAGCCCGCATCCTGATCGAGGAGTGCGTTTTCGGTCCCGAGCTCTCGGTGCTCGTCGTCACCGACGGTCAGGACTACGCCCTCCTGGCGCCGAGCCGGGATCACAAGCGGGTCGGCGACGGCGGCACCGGGCCCAACACGGGCGGCATGGGCGCTTTCGCGCCCGTCCATCTCAGCAGTGAACTCTGCCGTCGCATCGACACGGAGATCGTCGCGCCGCTTCTGGCCGAACTGGTGCGGCGCGACATCCCGTACCGCGGCGTGCTCTACGCGGGCCTGATGCTGACCGGCGAGGGGCCGCAGGTCCTGGAATTCAACTGCCGCTTCGGCGATCCCGAGGCGCAGGTCGTCCTGCCGCTGTTGCAGGGCGATTTCCTGGACCTCGTCGAAGCCACGGCCGAGGGCCGCCTGGCGGATCACCTGCAAGGCCTGCCCGACGCCGACGCCGGCGGTCCGGACGGCTGGCCGGGCCGCGGCATGACCAATTGGCGGCAGAGCGCCGTCATCGTCGTCGCGGCGGCGCGCGGCTATCCCGGCGCCTACCGCCGCGGGAGCCCGCTCGGATTGCCGGCGGACGAGCCGGCGGCGTGGATCATCCAGGCGGGCACGACGGAGCGCGACGGTCGTCTGGAGACGGCGGGCGGGCGCGTCCTGGGCGCCGTCGGCGTCGCCGCCGAGCTGGCCGGCGCGCGCCGTAGCGCCTACGCGTTGCTCGATCGCGTGCATGGCGACGATCTCTTCCACAGGCACGACATCGCCAGCGAGGGAGAAAGGACGAAGGCATGAAACGCAGCGAGGATCACAAGTCGAAGGTCCGCCTGGCGGTGCTGCTGGGCAGCGCGTCGGACTTGCCGGTCTTCGAGGACATCGCGCCGCTGTGCGAACGCTTCGGCATCGCGCATCGGGTGGAGGTCTGTTCGGCGCATCGCCAGCCCGAACGGCTGCACCAGGTCATCCGCGAGTGCGAGGCCGAAGGTGTCGAGATCTTCGTCGCCGCGGCGGGCATGGCGGCGCACCTGCCGGGGGTCGTGGCCTCGCTGACCTCGCGGCCGGTCATCGGCGTGCCGGTGGCGGTCGGCTCGCTGGGCGGTCTGGACGCCTTGCTGTCGATCGTCCAGATGCCGCCGGGCGTGCCGGTGGCCACGGTGGCGATCGGCAAGGCCGGCGCGCGCAACGCGGTCGTGCTGGCGGCGCGGATCCTGGCGCTGGCCGACCCCGCCGTGGCCGCCGCCCTGGCGGTCTACCGCGAGAGCCTGGCCCAGGGCGGCAAGTGACAGACGATCGGGCATGGCTCGGCAGCGCGGCGATCCTCGCGAGGCTGGCCGCCGGCGAGGTCGTGCTGCTGGCGACGGACACCGTTCCCGGCCTGCACGCGCGCGTGGATCGGCCGGCGGCGCTCGCGGCCCTGCGCGCGTTGAAGGAACGGGCGGCGGACAAACCTCTGCTCGTGCTGGCGGCGTCTGTGGACCAGGCGTTCGGACTCGTGGCGACCGTTCCGCCCGCGGTGAGCGCCTATCTGGAGACTTGCTGGCCCGGTCCGTTCACGTGCGTCCTGCCGGCAGCCGCGGGTCTGCCCGCCGCGGTGATCGCCGAGGCGGGCACGGTCGCGCTGCGCGTGCCCGGCTGGCCGGCGTTGCGCGAGTTGCTGGCGGCCAGCGGACCGCTCGCGTCCAGCAGCGCCAACCTGGCGGGTCGGCCGGCCGCGACCGGGCTCGAGCAGGCGGCGCGCGATTTCCCTGGCTTGCCTGTCTGGTCGCCGGCGCCGTTGCAGGCCGCCGGATCAGCGTCCGCGCTGCTGGACCTGACGGGGCCGAGCCCGCGCCTGCTGCGGGCCGGACCGCTGGCCGCGCCTCCCTGGCCGCCGCCGCCGGCCAGCGGCTAGCCCGCTTTGCGCGCGTCAGTTACGGGCGCGGCCGCCTTGACGCCTCGGAGGGGCTGTCCTAAGTTTGCGGCTAGCGAGGAGGCGCCGTTTGTCCCCCTTGACCGTGGTGTTCGTCTGCACCGGCAACACGTGTCGCAGTCCGCTGGCGATGGCTCTGGCCCGTAGCCTGTGGCCCGGGACAGTTTCCTTCTTGTCGGCCGGGCTGCAGGCCGCGCCGGAGCAGCCGGCGTCGGGCGGAGCGCTGGCTGCGGCCGCCGCGCGCGGCCTCGATCTGCAAGGCCATCGCGCGCGGGGCCTGGATGCGTCGCTCGTCGAGAGGGCCGACTGGTTGATCGGGATGACGCGCTCGCACGTCGCGCTGCTCAAGACCCGGCTGGGCCGCGAAGATCGCGTGCGGATCGGATTGCTGGGCGCGGCGAACCTGGATCTCAGCGACCTGCCGATTCCCGAAGTCGAGGAAGTCGCCGATCCCTTCGGCGGCGACCTCGCCGTCTACGAGAGCACGGCCGGCCAGCTCGCCCGCCTGCTGCACGCCTGGCAGCCGACGTTCGCCGGCGCCGCGGGAGGTGGAGCTTGATCGTCGCCATCGGTGCCGATCATCGCGGCTTCGCGTTGAAGACCGGCGTCCTGGCGGCGCTGCGGGCGGCCGGACACCAGACCGTGGACTGCGGCTGCCAGGGTCCGGAGCCCGCCGACTATCCGGTGCTGGCCTTCGCCGTCGGCGAACTGGTCGCCGCCGGACGGGCGGAGCGCGGCGTTTTGATCTGCGGTTCGGGCATCGGCGTGGCGATCGCCGCCAACAAGGTGGCCGGCGTGCGGGCGGCGCTCTGCCGCGATGCGCAGGAGGCGCGCCAGACCCGCCAGCACAACGACAGCAACGTGCTCTGCCTCAGCGGCGACCGCACGGCGCCGCCGGAGGCGGTCGCCATCGTCGAGGCGTTCCTGGCCGCCGAGTTCGCGGGCGGGCGCCATGCCCGCCGCGTCGAGTTGATCAAGGCATACGAATCGCCGTCGCGCGGGAGAGAGGGTTCATGATGTACGACGCCGTCCGCAAGTCCGATCCCGAGGTCGCCGCCATCCTGGCCGCCGAACTTGGCCGCCAGCGCGAGCAGCTCGAGATGATCGCCAGCGAGAACTTCACCAGCCGGGCCGTGCTCGAGACGATGGGCAGCGTGCTGACCAACAAGTACGCGGAGGGCTATCCGGGCAAGCGCTACTACGGCGGCTGCGTGCACGTCGACGAGGCCGAGAACCTCGCCAAGCGGCGCGCCTGCGAGCTGTTCGCGGCCGAACGCGCCAACGTGCAGCCGCACAGCGGCTCGACGGCGAACATGACGGCCTACCTGGCGTTCTGCAAGCCCGGCGACAAGATCCTCGGCCTCAGCCTGAGCCACGGCGGGCACCTGACGCATGGTCATCCCGTGAACTTCTCGGGCCTGATGTTCCAGGCCGTGCATTACGAGGTGGAGCCGGGCCGCGAGGTCATCGATTACGACAAGCTGCGCGAGCAGGCGAAGCGCGAGAAGCCGCGGCTCCTGGTCGGCGGGGCGAGCGCCTATCCGCGCACCTGGGATTACGCGGCCATGCGCAGCATCGCCGACGAGATCGGCGCGATCTTCGTCTTCGACATGGCCCACATCGCGGGCCTCGTCGCGGGCGGGGTGCACCCGAGTCCGGTGCCGCACGCCGATGTCGTGACGTCGACGACGCACAAGACCCTGCGCGGACCGCGCGGCGGGCTGATCGTCTGCAAGCAAGAGCATCTCAAGGCCATCAACAAGATGAACTTCCCGGGCATCCAGGGCGGTCCGCTCATGCACATGATCGCCGCCAAGGCGGTGTGCTTCGGCGAATGCCTGCAGCCGGCCTTCCGCGACTATGCGCAGCGCACGCTGGACAACGCCCAGGCGCTGGCCGCGGCCCTGCTCGCCAAGGGGTTCCGTCTCGCCTCCGGCGGCACCGACAATCACCTGCTGCTGGTCAATTGCAAGCCGCGCGGCTTGACCGGCAAGGAGATGGAGGAGCTGCTGGAGGAGGTCGGCATCACCTGCAACAAGAACACGGTGCCGTTCGACGAGGAGAGCCCAATGGTGACCAGCGGCGTGCGCCTCGGCACGCCGGCCTTGACGACCCGCGGCATGGGCGCCGAGCAGATGCGCCAGATCGCCGACATCATGGACCGCGCCGTCAAGGCGCGCGACGACGGCGAGGCGCTGGCCCGCCTGCGGGCCGAGACCGTCGAACTGGGGCGGGCGTTCCCGCTGTATCCGGATCTCGCCTGAGCGGAGGCTGCGCATGCAGTGTCCCAAGTGCGGGCACGACGACGACCGGGTCATCGACTCGCGGGCCGTCCGCGAGGGCCGGGCCGTCCGCCGCCGGCGCGAATGCCTCGCCTGCGGCGAGCGGTACACGACGTACGAGGCCTGGGAGACCCGCCCCGTCCTGGTGATCAAGCGCGACGGACGGCGCGTGGCCTACGACCGCTCCCGCATCACGACCGGCATCGCCAAGGCCTGCGAGAAGCGGCCGGTCGCGCTCGAGGAGATCGAGATCATCGTCGACGGCATCGAGCACGAGCTGGCGAAGTCGGGTCGCCGCGAGGTGCCGACCGCGGACCTCGGCCAGATGGTGCTGGATCGGCTGCGCCGCGTCGACGATGTCGCGTACGTGCGATTCGCCTCGGTGTATCGCAGCTTCCAGGACGCGGAAGAGTTCCTGGAGCTGCTGCGCCAGCTGCTGGCGGACAGGAAAGAGCGGCCATGAGCGAGCAGCGGCCCCCGCCGGCCGCAGCCGACGGCGGCGCCGTCGAGGCGGCCGCCGGCATGTCGTTCCTCGACCATCTCGAGGAGCTGCGGCGCGTCCTGATCCACAGCGTCGTGGCCGGCATCGCGGCGGCGATCCTCTGCTGGTTCTGGTCGGCGGCGCTGCTGGACGTCCTGGTGCGCCCGCTGCTGGAGCACGGCGTCTACTTCACCCGTCCCAACGAGGCGTTCGTCACGCGGCTCAAGCTGGCCGGCATCTGCGGCCTGTTCCTCGTCCTGCCGTTCATCCTCTGGAAGGTCTACGGCTTCATCCTGCCGGGGCTCTACGGCCGCGAGCGCCGCGTCGTGACGCCGCTGCTGGTCGCGAGCACGCTGCTGTTCTATGCCGGCGTCGTGTTCTCGTTCCTGGTGGTGTGCCCGACCGTGATCCGCTTCCTGCTCGGCTTCGGCACGGCCATCATGCAGCCCCTGATCGGGATCGGGCCGTATTTCAGCTTCGTGGCGCAGCTCAGCCTCGCCTTCGGACTGGTCTTCGAATTGCCGGTGCTGGTGTTCTTCCTGTCGCTGGCCGGCATCGTCGACCCGCGCCAGCTGCTGCGCGGCTGGCGCTACGCCCTGCTGCTGATCGTCATTGTGGCGGCGATCCTCACGCCGCCGGACATCTTCAGCCAGCTGGCTATGGCCGTCCCGGTGTCTCTATTGTATATCACCTCCGTGCTGGTCTCCATCGCCGTCACCCGCCGGCGGCGGCGCAAGCAGCGCGAGGCCTCCGCGGGGCCGACGTCGTGAGCCGCCCGTCTCGGCGCGTCGCCGCTGCCACCGCGGAACCCTGGGAGTGGCATGACCCTGCCTGATTTCGAGCGCATCAAGCTGACCCGGTTGCAGCGGCGGGTGGCGCCCTTCCTCGAAGCGATGCAGACGTCCCTCGACCAGCTGGTCGCGTCGGACATCGCGCTGGCCGACGAGGTCGGCCGCCACGTGCGCCGCGGCCAGGGCAAGCTCTTCCGCCCCACGCTGCTGCTGTTGAGCGCCCTCGACGGCGACGACGTTCCGGCCGCCGCGGTCGAGGCCGCCGCCGCCGTGGAGCTGGTGCACACGGCGACGCTGATCCACGACGATTTCATCGATGAAGCCAGCACGCGCCGCGGGCAAGCGACGGTCAACGCCAAGTACGGGCCGTCGACGGCGCTCATCATGGGCGATTTGCTCTACACGCGGGCCTTGCGGCACCTGGCCAGGCACGACCTCGTGCGGCCCTTCGAGCTCATGACCGACGCCGCGGTCCTGATGAGCGAGGCGGAGATGCTGCAGATGCAGACGCGGTACAGCCTGGACGTCGACGAGGAGACCTATCTGCGCATCATCTACCAGAAGACCGCGTCGCTCATCGAGTGCGCCTGCCGCATCGGCGCTTCGTTCCTGCCGGATGGCGCGGCGATGGACGGCGCCTTCCAGCAGTTCGGACGCCAGACGGGGCTGGTCTTCCAGATCACAGATGATATCTTCGACTACCTCGGCGACCCGCGCCGGCTCGGCAAGCCCACCGGCAGCGATTGGGAAGAAGGCCGCATCACGCTGCCGCTGATCGCCGCCTGGCGCCGGGCCGCGCCCGCGGAGCGCCAGGCGCTGGCCGATCTGGCGTCGAGCCGCGATCCACGCGAGCGGGCCGGCGGCTGGCCTGCGGTCCAGGGCTTCGTGCAGCGGCACGGGGGCGTCGAGTACGCGTACGAGCGCGCGCACGGATTCGGGTCGGCCGCGAAACGGGCGCTGAGCGATCTGGCTCCGGGCCCGCGCCGCGAGCTGCTGACGACGGCGGTGGAATACGTCATCAACCGCCTCAATTGAGGCAGGCGTCGGGAGTTCGATGTCCTCTACGAACAAGGATCGTACCGACCGGAGCGCGGAGTTTTCGCTGCCGGACGATTCGCCCGGTTTCTTGCTGGCCGAGCGCATCGCGTACCACATGCTGGAGCGCAAGGCCGAAGACGTCCTCATCCTGGATCTGCGCGGGCTGTCCGACGTCTGCGACTTCTTCGTGCTCGCCTCCGGAGCGGCCGACGCGCAGGTCCGCGCCGTGGCCCGTTCCGTGCGCGACGGGCTCGCCGCCGTCGGGCAGAAGCCGATCGGCAGCGAAGGCGAGACGGAAGGCCGCTGGGTCCTGCTGGACTATGTCGACGTCGTCGTGCACGTGCTCAAACCGGCGGTCAGGCAGTACTACCAGCTCGAACGACTGTGGGGCGACGCCCGCGCGTTGAGCGTCGCCGTGGATCATCTGCGCAGCCGGGACTTCCGCCGGCATCACCCCGACCTGGCGCTGCTGCCGCACGCGGAATAGGGCCATGATCGAGTCGCTCATCAGACAAGCCTTCAAGGCGCCGCTCGAGAAGCTGGGCATCTACGAGGAAGACGTCACGATCGCGCTGGAGAAGCCGCGTGAACGCGCCCATGGCGATCTGAGCACCAGCCTCGCCCTGATGCTGGCCAAGCAGCTCGGTCGCAAGCCGCGCGAGCTGGCCGGCGAATTGGCCGCGGGGCTGAGTTTCGACAAGGACCTCATCGCCTCGGTGGAGATCGCCGGCCCCGGCTTCATCAACTTCCGCCTTGGTCGCGGGTATCTCATCGACCGCCTGTTGGGCCTGTGGTCGGGCGACGCGTTGCGCGAGATCCGCACCGGCGGCGGCAAGCGCATCAATGTGGAGTTCATCAGCGCCAACCCGACCGGACCTCTGAACGTCGTCTCGGCCCGGGCGGGGGCGTTCGGCATGACCCTCTGCCGCCTGCTCGATGCCGTCGGCTTCGACGCGCACAGCGAGTACTACGTCAACGACGCCGGGCGGCAGGTCAACCTGCTGGGCGCCTCGCTGCGCGCCCACTACCTGCAGCTCCGCGGGCGCCCGGTCGCCTTCCCGGAGAACGGCTACGAGGGCCAGTACCTGGAGATCATCGCCGCGGAGCTGCTGGATCAGGACAGCGCGTCGATCCAGGCGGCCGCCAAGGCGTTCGACAACGAGAGCTTCCAGCGCGTGAGCGCGCCGCCCGGCAACGCCGAGGACTGGAGCCAGCTGGCGGAGCCGGAATCGATCCGTTGCTTCGCGAAGTTCGCGCTGATGAAGATCCTCGGCTGGCAGCGGGAGACCTGCAAGCGCTTCGGCCTGCGCTTCGACACCTGGTATTTCGAATCCGAACTGCACGAGACGCGGCGGATCGAGCGCACGCTCGAAACCCTGCGCAAGAACGACGCGGTCTACGAAGAGGAAGGCGCCCTCTGGTTCCGGTCGACCGCGTATGGCGACGAGAAGGACCGGGTCCTGCAGCGCGCGGACGGACGGCCGACCTATTTCCTGGCCGATCTCGCCTACCATCACCACAAATTCCAGCGCGGCTTCGAGTCCGCCATCGACTACTGGGGGCCCGATCATCACGGCTACATCCAGCGCATCCAGGGCGGGATGCAGGCCCTCGGCGTGCCCGCCGGCTGGCTGGCGATCGAGATCCTGCAGCACGTGACCTTCCTGGAGCAGGGCCAGCCCATCAACATGTCGAAACGCAAGGGGCAGTTCGTGACCATGGACGCGCTCATCGACGAGGTCGGCGCCGACGTGGCCAAGTACTTCTTCCTGACCCGCAAGCCCAATTCTCATCTGGAGTTCGACCTCGATCTGGCCAAGGAACAGTCCAACGACAACCCGGTCTACTACGTCAAGTACGCGCACGCGCGCATCTGTTCGGTGATGCGCAAGGCGGCCGAAGCCGGCTTCGTCATCGCCGCGCCTGACCTCGCCGGCCTGCAGCGCCTGCAGGACGACGCCGAATGGAACCTCGCCCGCGAGCTGATCCGCTTGCCGCAGATCATCGCGACCGCGGCGCAGGTCCGCGAGCCGCATCGGCTGACCGGTTACGTGACCGAGCTGGCCACCCTCTACCACCAGTTCTACCACCAGGCGAAGATCCTCGACCGCGAGGATCTGCCGCGCAGCGAGGCTCGCCTCATGCTCTGCCAGCTGACGCGGGCGGCGATCGCCGAGATCCTGGCGCTCATCGGCGTGGAGGCTCCCGAACGGATGGGCGAAAGGGACGACTGATGGCGATCCTGGTGGTCGGTTCGATGGCCTACGACACCGTCGAGACCCCGCGCGAGCGGCGCGAGCGGCAGCTCGGCGGCGCGGCGACCTTCTTCTGCCTGGCGGCCGGCGCGCAGGCGGACGTGCGCGTCGTGGCCGTGGTCGGCGACGATTTCCGCCCCGAAGACCTGCAGTTGCTGGCCGACCGCGGGATCGATCTGGCGGGAGTCGAGCGGGCGCGCGGGCCGAGCTTCCACTGGTCGGGCCGCTACCACGAGGATTTCATCGAGCGCGATTCGCTGGCGACGGAACTGGGGGTCTTCGCCTCGTTCTCGCCGGAGGTGCCTGCCGCCTGGCGCCGCTCGGAGTATCTGTTCCTGGCCAACATCCATCCCACGTTGCAGGGACGGGTCCTGGCGGCGATGACCTCGCCGCGCCTGGTGGTCCTCGACACCATGAATCTCTGGATCGAGACCACGCGCGCGGATCTGCTGGCCATCCTGCCGCGGGTGGACGTTCTGCTGGTCAACGAATCGGAAGCGCGCCTGCTCAGCGGCGAGCGCAGCCTGGCCAAGGCCGCCGACGCGATCAAGGCCTTGGGCCCAGCGCGCGTCGTGATCAAGAAGGGCGAGCATGGAGCGCTCCTCTTCGGCCGCGAGGGCACGCTGTGCGTCCCGGCGCTCGTCTTGCCGGACGTCGTCGATCCGACCGGAGCGGGCGACAGTTTCGCCGGCGGCTTCCTGGCCAGCCTGGCCGCGGCCGCGGCCGACCGCGACAGCGGGGACGCTCCGTTCCGCCAGGCCATGCTGGCCGGGACCGTGGCCGCGAGCTTCGTGCCGGAGTGCTTCAGCGTCGAGGGGCTGTTGCGGCGTACCCCGCAGGAAAGCGAACGGCGTCAACGCGAGCTGCTCGCGATGATGATCCCGTGATCCCGGCGGCCAGTTTGGATCGTTCCCGACCGGTTCTCATGTTTCTTGTGTTATGCGTCGCTCTAGGGTATGATCCTGGAGGGATGGATCCACAGTTGCCGCATCAAGAGAGCAGACAACGGGGTACGAGCAGAGGAGCTTGAGCCGTGGAGTGGCAGCCTGAAGACCGGGACGCATGGGTCGCCGACGCCGAACGCTGGATATCGCAGATCAAGGGTGTCTTGCAGTGCAAGATCGACCTGGCGCCCGATGGCGAGGTGTCTGGCGTCCATGTCGTCGCGCGCTCGGACCGCGAACCCCGCCACATCGTGCGGGACGTCGAAGGGCTGCTCAAGGCAAGGCTTGGCATCACTGTTTTCTATAAGAAGATCGGGGTTGTCCAGGTCGTCGAGGCGGAGGGTGCGGCGGTTCGCGATTCCGCGCCGGCGGCGCTCGGCGACGCCGACGGCGGGCCGGCCCGCGACGCAGGCGTCCGGCCAGCGTCCCAGACCGTGGCCAGCGAGGCGGCCAGCCCATCGGTCGGCGCCGCGACCGCGACCAAGAGAGAGGGGGCGGTCGCGCCGGCGGAGGAGATCGATCATGCCGGCCAGGCGGCCCATGATGCGATCCTGCTGGCGGAGGAACTCGCGCCGCGGCTGCTGTGCAACGGCGTGGGTGTCATGATGACCGGCGACGTGCTGCGGGCCGAGGTCGACCTGCAGGCCGCGGGCCTCGAGGCTTCCGGCGTCGCCGAGGGTCCCAACCGCACCGGCGGCGATCTGCCCCTGGTGGCCGCCGCCGCGCTGGATGCGGTCGAGAGCCTGGTCGGGGAGCCCTTGGGCCTCGAGCTGGCCGAGCTGCGCCGAGAGCGCCTGGGCGGCGGCGAGGTCGTCCTGGTGGCGATCGAGATGGTGCAGGGCCGGCGCAGCGAGCTGCTTTTCGGCGCCTGCCGGCCCAGCCCGAACCTGCACCAGGCCGTGGTCTACGCGGTCCTCGACGCGCTCAATAGGCGCCTGGAGATGATGCTGTTCCGATCGGTCGCCGACACCGATCATTGAAGGCCCAGAAAGGAGCTGGAACCGGCACCGGGAATGTGCGACGCCACGAAGCGGAGCTGAAGAGCGGAGCGCCACTCTGATACTTGCTTTTCAACCGAGCAGGTTCTGACGCAGATTGGAGGTGGCACCATGCTCGATTGGCTGTTGGGTCTCCTGACCAAGTACGAGTGGTAGTAGACAATTCCTGGCTGCCGGTTCCTCGCCCGGGCCCTCCCCCCGCAGAATGATGAAATCCTTGCATAGGCGCTCGACCAGGGCTAATGTAGCCGGATTCAAGTTATGTTCTCGCCCGCCGATACCAGAGGAGAGGTGAACTCTCCGCGCGCGAAGGGTATGGGCTTGGAAACGAGACGAGATCAAAAGCCTTGGGCTTTCTACCTGGCCTACTGGACCTTCGTATTGATCGGGTACGGTCTGCTCGCGTACCTGGTCCAGACTCGCCTGATGGGGCCGCTTCCGTTACCGACTCTGCTGCTCTTCCTGGTATTCCTGATCGCCGCCGACACCCGTTTCGGCGAATCCCAGGTGGCCGGCGGCCGCATCATGTCGTCCAAGTGCATCGTGCTGTCCGTGATCGCGCTGTTCGGAGCGGCTCCGGCCGCGATCCTGGAGGCCGTTTCGGCTCTGATCCGAGGGATCGTCCTGCGTGGCAGCGGAACGCGCAAAGCGGTCTTCAACTCGGCGATGCTGGGCGCCTCGGCAGGCGCCGCCGGACTGGTCTACGAAGCGATGCCGTGGTCCGGTAGCTTCGCGAGCCCTGCGGTCATGATCCCCTTGGCGGCTGCGCTCGTCGTGCATTCTGTCGTCAACCACCTCATGGTCGGTACGATCATCAGCCTCGACTCGCACCTGTCCATGAAGCGCGTCTATCGGCGCGGCTTCAACTGGATGCGCATCCGTCACCTGCTCGACCTGCCCTTCGCGGTGATGATCATCCTGCTCTACCAGCAGGCGGGGCTGTGGACGCTGCTGCTGTTTCTCTTTCCCGTGCTCGCCCTCTACCAGAGCGACCGTCTCTACCAGCGCAACCGCGAGGCGCACATCAACAGCATCGCGGCGCTGACCACGGCGCTGGAGGCGGACGAGCCTTACACCCACGGCCACAGCTACCGGGTCGCGAAGTACGCCGTGCGCCTCGGCAAGGCGCTGGGCATGGGCGACCGCGAGCTGGAGACCCTGGAATACGGCGGCCTGCTGCACGACATCGGGAAGATCGCCATCACCAACGAGATCATCTGCAAGCCCGGCCGCCTGACCGAGAGCGAGTTCGAGGTCATCAAGTCGCATTCGACCATCGGCGCCGACATCGTCGAGCAGATCAAGTTCCTCAGCGATGCCACCGAGCTGGTGCGCCACCACCATGAGCGTCCGGACGGCAACGGCTACCCGCACGGCCTGAAGGTCGAGGAGATCTCGCTGGGCTGCGCGATCCTCAACGTCTGCGACGCGTTCGACGCCATGACCAGCGACCGTCCCTACCGCAAGGCCCTGACCGTCGAGCAGGCCATGGAGGAGCTCGTGCGGTTCAAGGGCACCCAGTTCGACGAACGGGTTGTCAACTGCATGCTCGACCTCTACCATCAGGGCGAGTTCGACACGATGCGGGAGATGCTGGACGTCGGCGTGCCGGTCACGCCGCTGCCGGCCCAGGCGCTGGACGTCCCGGAACGGACCTACGTTTCCTGATCCTTCTCTCCGGCTGCGCTGCGAATCCTGTCGCCGGCCGCGGGGCTGCCGCGGGCCGCTTGCGAGGTAGCCATGAAGTATGCCGACAGCGGGGTGAACATCGACGCCGCCGCCCGAGCCCTGGCGCGCGCCAAGGCGGCCGTCCGCTCGACCTGGGATGCGCGAGTCAAGAGCGACCTCGGCAGCTTCGGCGGCCTGTTCCAGCCGGCGCCGGGAGAGCCGCTGCTGGTCGCCAGCGTCGACGGCGTCGGCACCAAGGTGCTCGTCGCCGTACAGGCCGCGCGATACGACACCGTCGGCCAGGACCTCGTGAACCACTGCGTCAACGACATCCTGGTCCAGGGAGCCGAACCGCTCTTCTTCCTCGACTATTTCGCGACCGGTCGCCTCGACGAGGAGGTGCTGCCCGAGGTCTTGCAGGGTTTCGCCAAGGCCTGCCGCGAGAACGGCTGCGCGCTGATCGGCGGCGAGACGGCCGAGATGCCCGGGCTCTACGCGCCCGGCCATTTCGATCTGGCCGGCACGATCGTCGGCCGCGTCCTCGCGCAGGATCTCATCGATGGCGCGGCGATCCGCGAGGGGGACCGCCTGTGGGGTCTGCCTTCGAGCGGCCTGCACACGAACGGCTACTCCCTGGCGCGCAAGGTGCTTCTCGAGGCGGCGGCGCTGCCCCTGGACGCCGTCCCGCCGGCGCTCGGCCTCAGCCTGGCGGACGCCCTGCTGGCCGTGCATCGCAGCTACCTGGCCGACGTGCGCCGCATCTGGGACACGTTCGGCCGCGGCGCCATCCATGGTCTGGCGCACATCACGGGGGGCGGCTTCTACGACAACGTGCCGCGCATCGTGCCGGACGGCCTCTGCGCGGTGATCGAGACCGCCGCCTGGCCGACGCCGCCGTTGTTCGAGCTCATCGCCGAACTGGGGGCGGTCGAGCCGGCCGAGATGTACCGCGTCTTCAACATGGGCATCGGCATGGTGGTGGTCGCGGCGCCGCAGTACGACCTCGCGGGGCTGTCCGGCCCCGGCGCGGTCGAGATCGGCGAGATCGTCACGGGGCCGGCCAGGGTGGACGTGCGGCTGGATTGAGCCCCGAGGTTCGCGCCAGTCCCGCCTGTGTCCCGCATGTGTCCCGCGTGTGTCCCGCGTGTGTCACCCGCGGCGTCAAGCGGGACGGTTCGCGTCGGCTCCGCGCGGCCCTGCTGCGCCCGAGTGAATCGCGACTGTTCGGCGCTTGTTCCGGCGGACCGCGGTCGGGACACGCGGGCAGCCCCCGGCCATTCTCTCATCACTCTATTCTACAATGACTTATAGGCGCGACGCGGCACGCGGCCATCTGGCCTTGATCCTGCAGACGGTCCTCGGACCTCGAGCAGCCGGGGGTATTCATGGCGACGATGACCGTCTGGTATGACGAATTGCGCGATCTGCCGCGGGACGGCGGACCGGCGGCGGTGTGGGTCGTGCGCCGCGAGGGGGACGGCGAGGAGGCGCCGCTGCGCCTGCTGTGCGGCTGGACGGCGTCGGCGCAGCCGGCGCCGCTGCCGCTGGGGCTGGTGCTCAAGGTGCTGCACACGGGGCACGCGGCGACTCAGGTGGAGGAGAGCCGCAATCGGCGGCCGCCGCTCTGCCGCGGATTGCCTCTGAGCGACGGATCGCGGGCCAGGGGCGTGCTCGTGGCGGCCGGCAGCGACCGTCCGCCGTGGGCCGACGCGGTGCGCCTCTGGGCCGAGAGCGCGGCGCAGCGGCTGTCCGTGCACCTCGCGCAGCTCGAACCATATCCGGGCATCTGGTTGACGGCTCCTCCCGAAGCGTCTCCCTGGCAGCTCGATCTGTTCACGTCGCTCGAGCCGGCGCGAACAGCCGCGGCGGCGGTCGCGCCGGGCCTGCCGCTGCCGCGTCCCAGCCTGGTGGCGGGTCTGCCGGGCGCGGTCGGCCGCAGCCGCGAGATGCGCCAGCTCGCCGCCCGCCTGAAGGACATCGCCGGCAGCGGCGTCAACGTGTTGCTGCACGGCGAGACGGGCACCGGCAAGGAGATCATCGCGCAGGCCCTGCATCTGGGCAGCCCGCGGCGCGAACGGCCCTTCATCGGCCTGAACTGCGCCGCCTTGCCGGACAACCTCTTCGAGAGCGAGCTCTTCGGACATCGCGCCGGCGCGTTCACCGGTGCCGGCCGCGACAAACCCGGCCTGCTCGAATCGGCCCACGGCGGCACGTTCTTCATGGACGAGATCGGCGACATGCCGCTGCCGTTGCAGATCAAGCTGCTGCGCGTGATGCAGGAGCGGCAGGTCCGTCGCGTCGGCGAGATCGAGACGCGGCCCGTGGACATCCGCTTCGTGGCGGCCACGCACAAGGATCTCTCTCGCGAGATCGAGGCCGGCCGCTTCCGGCTCGACCTCTACTATCGTCTGAAGGTGGTGAGCCTCGAGATCCCCCCGCTGCGCCAGAGGCCCGAGGACATCCTGCCGCTCCTGGCCTACTTCCTGCGGCGCGCCGGGCGCGATCCAGCGCGCGTGCGTATCACCGACGCGGCCACGGCCGCCCTGCACGCCTGGCGCTGGCCGGGCAACGTCCGCGAGCTGGAGAACGAGGCGGCGCGTTTCGTGGCGCTCTACCCGGGGTCCGATTGCATCGACGTGCCGCACCTGAGCTGGGAGGTCCAGGCCAACGTCGGCCCGCGGGTCGATCCGGCCGACTTCGGCGCGCTGCGCCGCCTCGATGAGGCGGGCGAGCTGCTGGAGCGTTACCTGATCCGCAAGGCCATCGCGGCCAGCGAAGGCCAGAAGGCGGCGGCCGCGCGTAAGCTGGGGCTCAGCCGCCAGGGGCTGTACAAGAAGATCCAGCGCTACGGCATGACAGATCTCATCAACGGCGCGACAGACGCCGGCGAACTCTGAGGATCGCCCGCTCGCTCGCCGGCCGGTGGCGAGCGCAACCGGCTCTCGACACGTCCGGTGCGCCGGGCTATGTTGCGCAGCATGAACGAGAGGCTGCAAGCGATTCCGGCAGCGCCGCGCTGGCGGCCGGGCGCCGCGACGTTGACCGCCTTGCTGGCCGGCGTCATGCTGACGACGGCCATGCCGCCGTACGAAGGAACGGCGCCGCTGGCGCTGCTGGCGCTCGCGCTCCTGTTCCACGCCCTGCGCGCCGCGGCGCATCCGGCGCGCACGGCCTTCGTCTTCGGCGTCGGGCACATGGCGCCGCTGCTGGTCTGGCTCTTCTACCTCGACCCCGCCAAGAGCATTCCCACCCGCGCGCTCGTGCCGGTGCAGGCGGTCGCCGCGATCCTCTTCGTCGCGATCCACTACCTGTTCCTCGGCGTGGCGGTCGGCCTGGCGCGGCGCTGGCGCGGGCCGCGCGGCGTGCTGCCGCTGCTGCCGATCCTGTGGCTCGGCGTCGAGTTGCTGCGCAGCGTCGGCGAGCTGGGTTTTCCCTGGTGCCTGGTCGGCGCCGCCTGGTTGGACACGCCGCTGATGCCGCTCTACGCCGCGGCCGGCGAGATCGGCATGGGCGCGGCGACCGCGCTGTCGGCGGCCGCGCTCGTCGCGGCATTCGACCTGATCCGCCTGCGCCCGCCGGACCGTGCGCACCGCTGGGGACTGGTCGCGGCGTCGTGCCTGCTGTGGGTAGGTCTCTGGCTGGGCAGCCGGCCGGCGGCGGCGGCGGCGACGTCCGGCGGCCAGCGGACCGCGCCGCTGCGCGTCGCGAGCGTGCAGGCCGACGTCCTGCAGGCCGACAAGTGGGACGACGCGAGGATCGATTCTACGATCGTGCCCTACACCGCGCTGACCCGGGCGGCGGCCGCCGCGGGGGCCGAGCTGGCGGTCTGGGCCGAGACGGCCGTGCCCGCGTACCTGCTCTACGATCGCGACCTCGTGAACTGGGTCCAGGGCCTGGCGCGCCAGAGCGAGATCGCCATCCTGACGGGCTTTCCCGATGCGCGCCTGATACCCGGCGAACTCGACGCGCAAGGCAACCGCCGCTACGAGCGCTACAACGCCGCCGGTCTGTTCTCGGCGGCGGGCGAACTCCTCGGACGTTACAGCAAGCACCACCTCGTGCCGCTCGGGGAGGCGATCCCCTTCCAGCGCTGGCTGCCGGCGCTGGGTCGTCTGGACGTCGGCCAGGCGGAATGGACCCCGGGCGCGCCGCCCGGGCCGCTGGCGCTGCCGACCACGCGGGGCGAGGTCCCGCTGATCACCCTGATCTGCTTCGAGGCGGTCTTCAGCGACCTGGCCCGCCAGGCGGTGCGCCGTGGCGGCAGCGTGCTGGTGAACATCACGAACGACGGCTGGTTCGGCCATCCCGCCGGACCGGCGCAGCACGCCGCGCTCAGTCGCATCCGCGCGGCCGAGTGCGGCGTGCCGCTGGTGCGCAGCGCCAACAACGGCATCAGCCTGATCACCGACGACCGGGGAGTCGTGCTGGCGCAGCTCGGACTGCACCGGCGCGGCGTGATCCATGCCGAGATCATGCCGCGGCCGCGGGGCACCTGGTTCGTGCGCGCCGGCTTCTGGCCCGTCGTCGGTTTCCTGGGGTTGTGGACCTTGCTCGCCGTGTTGCTGCTGCAGCGTCGCGGCGCGTCCGAGGCGGCGGGCGCCGGCGAGGCGGACGAAGCATGAGCCGCCTCGACGCGAGCACGAAGTTTTTCGCCTACTGTCCGCGCTGCCGGCAGGACATGGTCCCGCGCGCCGAAGGCGGCAGTCTGCGGCCGGTCTGTCCCGGTTGCGGTTTCGTGCAGTACCTGAACCCCGCTCCCGGCGCTGGCGTGATCCTGTGGCGCGGCGATGCGCTGTGCCTCGTGCAACGGCGCTTCGCCCCGCGCCAGGGCCAGTGGACCCTGCCCACGGGTTTCATGGAGTGGCACGAGACGAGCGAAGAGACCGCGGTGCGCGAGACGCGCGAGGAGACCGGCCTGCGCGTGCGCTTGACCGGCCTCTTCGCCGTGCACACCGGCGTCCTGCCGCCCGATCAGCCGGTCGTCGTCATCTTCTACACGGCCGAGGAGATCGGCGGCGAGTTGCGGCCCGGCGACGACGCCGCGCAGGCCGGTTTCTTCCGGCTCGCCGCGCTGCCTGGCCCCATCGCCTTCGCCGTGCACCGCCGCGTCCTGCGCGACCTGGGCGCGGCCTGCGAGGCCTGACATGGCGCCCTCGCCCGTCCGCCTCGCCGTGCTGCTGTCGGGCAGCGGGCGCACGCTCGAGAACCTCCTGGCGTGGCAGCGGCGCGGCGACCTGCCCGTCGCCTTCGCCGGCGTGGTCAGCAGCCGCGCCGGCGTGCGCGGGGTCGACATCGCCCGCGGGGCGGGCCTGCCGGTGACGGTCATCACGCGTCGAGAATTCGCGGACTTCGGCGCGCACAACGCCGCGATCGCGGCCTGGCTCGAACCCCGCTTTCCGCAGGTCATCGCCCTGGCCGGCTATCTCTGCTACTTCGTGCGCCCGGCGTGGTTCACCGGCCCAGTCGTGAACATCCATCCGGCCCTGCTGCCGAAGCACGGCGGTCAGGGCATGTACGGCGATCGTGTCCATGCGGCGGTGCTGGCGGCCGGCGAGCGCGAGAGCGGCTGCACCGTCCATCACGTCGACGAGCAGTACGACCGCGGTCCGATCATCGCCCAGGTGCGGGTGCCGGTGCTGCCGGGAGATGACGTGCCCGCGCTGGCCGCGCGCGTTTTCGCCGCCGAGCGCGAGCTCTACCCGCGCGTGCTGGCCGATCTGGCGCGCGAGATCCAGGCGCGGTGCGCGCGAGTCGAGCCTTGACCCGCGCCGCGTTGCTCCTATCGTAGAAGCCGGCCCGCCAGCGTCAGAAAGGGAAGCAGGCATGGAACAGCTCATCCGGCAGATCCTCGTCGAGATCGGGGAGGACCCCGACCGCGAGGGCCTGCGCGACACGCCCGCGCGGGTGGCCCGCGCCTATCTCGAGACGTGCGGCGGCTACGCGATGGATCCCGACGCGATGGTCCGCCAGGCGCTCTTCGAGGCCGAGGGCAAGGAGATGATCGTCGTCAACGACATCGACTTCTACAGCATGTGCGAGCATCACATGCTGCCGTTCTTCGGCAAGGCGCACGTGGCCTACATCCCGAACGCGAAGATCGTCGGCCTCTCGAAGATCGCGCGCGTGGTCGAGGCCTACGCCCGCCGCCTGCAGGTGCAGGAGCGCATGACGCGTCAGATCGCGCAGTGCCTGATGCGCAATCTCGACGCCCTCGGCGTGGCCGTCGTCCTGCACGCGCAGCATCTGTGCATGATGATGCGCGGCATCCAGAAGCAGAACTCGTTCGCGGTCACCAGCGAGATGCTGGGCGCGTTCGAGCGCAATCCGAAGACCCGCTCGGAGTTCCTCACGCTGATCGGGGAGAAGATCTGAATTGCCCGGCCTCGTTCCTCGCCCGCCGGGCCGATGTCCTCGGGTCTGCGGCCCTGCGGAGTTCGGCCCAGATCGGAAGAGCACACGTCTGAACTCCAGTCACCGCTCATTATC
>CAZJWO010000056.1:0-4203 GCA_964549735.1 uncultured Fibrobacteraceae bacterium
CTACACCCTATCCTACACTCTTTCCCTACACGACGCTCTTCCGATCTTACAACGTCACGAAGCAGTTCGGCTGGGGCCTGGAGGTCTGCCACTTCATCACCGACACCGGCCTGGCCGACGAGTTGACCGGCCAGCGGTTCACCTCCTCCTGGTGGTTCGTCTTCTAGAGCGGCCAGCGAACCGCGGCAATCCCGGCGCCATGGCGGGGGACGGCCGCAGAACGGGGACCGGCGAGCGCGCCGGTCCCCGTTTTCCCGGTTGGCCGGTCAGTTCTGCGGCTCGTCGTCGTCAGGCGACGTCGGCGCATGGAAGACCGGCTGGCGGTTCTGCTGCCAGGCGGCCAGGCACTCGGCCGATTCGCGGCTGTCCCAGCACTGCTGCTGGGCCTCGAATTCGAAGCTCAGCATGCTGGTCAGATCGAACTGGCCGGCCTGCTGGGCCGCCAGCTTGGTCAGCCGGAGTTGCGGCTGCGGCAGGCGCGCCAGGCGCAGCAGGAACTCGTCGAGCGCTTCGTCCCAGCCAGCATCGGCGATGACGCGGTCGACGAGGCCGGCGTCGTAGGCTTCGACCGCGGTCAGCGTGCGGCCCGACCACAGGAACTCCAGCGCCCTGCCGGGGCCCAGGACGCGCGGCAGCTGGAAGAGCAGGCCCCATTCGGGCATCAGACCAGCGGTCAGGTCGGGAGCCGTGAAGCTGGCGGTGCCGCTGGCCAGGCGTACGTCGCCGGCCATGAAGAAGCCGAGACCCGTGGCGCGGATGTCGCCACGCGTGGCGGTCACGACCGGTTTGGCGCACTCCTGCAGCAGCGTCAGCAGCCGTTGGGCGACCTCCAGCCCGGCGGCGATCGCCTCGAAGCCGCTCTGACCGTCCGTGTTCGGGCTCATCGCCGCGAAATCGGGCTGCAGATCGAAGGCATGGTCGCCGTCGGTGATCAGGATCACGCGCACGGCGCGGTCGTCCTGCAGGCGCAGCATGATGTCGAGGAACTCGTCGCAGAGGTCGGCCAGCGTGGGGTTGCCGGGGCCCAGCAGCGCCAGCCTCGCGATGCCGTCGCGGATATCGCAGTCGAAGAGGTCGTACTGCATGGATCGTCCTTTCGAGCAGGCTCCTGCGCGCCATGATAAGCGCTTGCGGAAGCTACGCCAAACCCGTCGCGCGTTGTGGACAGGCGGACTGCGGCCGTCTATGTTAGCCCGCCGAAGGAGGCGCCATGCGTATCTTGATGACCGGCGGCACGGGACTGGTCGGTCGGGCCGTGACCGCGGCCCTGCAGGCGCGCGGCGACGAGATCCTCGTGATCAGCCGCGATGCCGCGCGGGCCGCCGAGGTCCTGCCGGACCGGACGCGCATCCTGGCCGCCGATCCGACGGAACCAGGCCCTTGGCTGGAGCAGGCGCGGTCTTGCGACGCCGTGATCAACCTGGTGGGCGAGAGCGTCGGCCAGGGTCTGTGGACGGCTGCCAAGAAGCGCCGGCTGCGCCGCAGCCGCCTGCGGCCGACGGGTCTGCTGGCCGGCGCCCTGCGGGACCGCGACCGGCCCGTGGTCCTGCTCAGCGCGTCGGCGACGGGCTACTACGGCGATGCCGGGGATCGCGCCCTCGGCGAAGACGCCGAGCTCGGCCACGATTTCCTGGCGATCCTCTGCCACGAATGGGAACAGAGCGCCCGCCAGGTCGAGAGCGAGCGTTGCCGCGTGGTCTGCCTGCGTTTCGGCGTCATCCTGGACGCGGCCGGCGGCGCCCTGCCCAGACTGCTGCCGCTGTTCCGCCGCGGTCTGGGCGGACCCCTCGGCCATGGGCGGCAGTATTTTCCCTGGATCCACCTCCACGACGCGGTCCGGACCATCGTCTTCGCGCTGGACACGCCGGCCCTGCGCGGTCCGGTGAATGTCACGACGGCGGACCCGCCCCGGCAGCGGGACTTCGCCGCGGCGCTGGGCCATGCGCTCGGGCGCCCGGCCCGCTTGCCAGTGCCGGTCTGGGCCCTGCGGCTCCTGCTGGGCGAGAAGGCGAGCGTGCTCTTGCACAGCCAGCGCGCGGTGCCCAATCAGCTCAAGAGGCACGGGTTCCGCTGGCAGTTCGGCGACCTGCCGCGCGCGCTCTCCGATCTCGTCGGTACGCCCCCGATCGCCTAGTTGAACGGCGGATTTCCGCCGGACGGTGCCGCGGCATATATTTGCGGCGGTCGCCGCCGGCTGCCGGCCCGACGCGCCGCGCGACCGGGTGCGCCCGTTCTCCAGACAGGAAGGTAGCGATGGTACCCGAGAAGTTTGCCCAGGTTCGCCAGGAAGCGGCCGCTGGTGGCATCGAGTTCGTCGACCTGAAATCCCTCGATCTGGCCGGCCGGCTCCACCACATCTCCCTGCCCTTCGACCGCTTCACCCAGGAGGTCTGCAGCGAGGGCATCGGGTTCGACGGGTCCAGTTACGGATTCCGCAAGGTGGAGAACAGCGACATGGTCTTGATTCCCGACCTCGCGACCGCCATGCCGGACCCCTTCCGCAAGCGGCCGACCCTCAGCATGTTCGCCTCGGCGTACCTGACCGACGACGCGCGCACGCCGTTCGACCAGGACGGCCGGCACATCGCCCGCAAGGCCGAGGCCGCGCTGGCGCGCACCGGCCTGGCCGACGGTTCGTTATGGGGACCGGAGTACGAGTTCTACATCTTCGCCGAGGCCGACTACGCCTCGGACAAGGCCGAGAGCTTCTTCTCGGTCCAGAGCGACGAGCGTTTCTCGCACAACGCGTACCATGCCTGCAATCCCTTCGATCTCTACGCCGACTTCCGGGACGAGGTCTGCCGGCTCATGCAGGCGTTCAAGATCCCGGTCCGCTACCACCACCACGAGGTGGGGGCGCACGGGCAGCAGGAGATCGAAGGCTGGTTCGCCGACCTGCTGACGACGGGCGATCACGTCGTCATGACGAAGTACATCCTGCACAACGCCGCGCGGCAGGCGGGTCTGCGCGTGACCTTCATGCCGAAGCCGCTGTACGAGAACGCCGGCAACGGCTTCCACCTGCACCAGTTCCTGACCAAGCAGGGCCGGAACGTCTTCGACGACCCCGCCGGCTACGCCAGCCTCACGCCGCTGGCGCTGCACTACGTCGGCGGCATCCTGGCCCACGCCGACGCGCTGTGCGCCTTCACCAATCCCAGCACGAACAGCTATAAGCGGCTCGTGCCCGGTTTCGAGGCGCCGACCGTGCGCACGTTCGGCCGCAGCAACCGGGGGGCGGCGATCCGCATCCCGACCTACGTGAGCGACCCCGCCCTCAGGCGCGTCGAATATCGACCGCCCGACTTCACGGCCAATCCCTATTTCTGCACCGCCGCCATCCTCATGGCCGGACTCGACGGGATCCGCAACAAGATCGATCCCATGGCGCGCGGCTGGCAACCCGCCGATGCGCCGGACCAGGCGTCGCGCCGGGAGCCCGAGTTCCTGCCGCGCAGTCTGGACGACGCGCTCGATGCCCTGGAAGCCGACCACGCGTTCCTGACGCACGACGGCGTGTTCCCCGAGTCGCTCATCCGCCGCTGGCTGGAAGTCAAACGCGACGAGATCGGGCGGCTGAGCCAGCGGCCGCACCCGTACGAGTTTACTCTATACTTCGATCTGTGAGCGACGCCGGCCGCGAATTGCGGCCGGTCGCGAACGCCGAAGGACGGCGCATGAACGGACCCGACGAGCGGAACGGCGCGCAAGCGGCCAACCTGGCGCTGCGGCTCTTCCTGATCTCGTTGGCCGTCCTCTTCGTCGCCAGCCTGGTGGGCTACGTGGTCACGCGGGCGAGCTCGCCACAGGCCGCGGCGGTGGTCCTGCCGCAACTGCTCTGGGCCAGCACCGCGGCGCTCCTGGCGGCCGGAGGTCTGCTCGAGACGGCCTGGCGCCGTTCGCGGGCCGGCCGCGAACAGGCCGCGCTCGTCCTGTTGCGCGCGGCGGCCGGCGCGGCGCTGCTCTTCTTCGGCCTGCAGGTCCCCGCCCTCGGGCGGCTGCTCGCCCAGCACCGGCTGGCGGCCGATCCCGGCAATCCATCGCTGGGCTTCGTCTTCTTCCTCGTTCTGCTGCATGCCGCGCACGTGGCCGGCGGGCTGGCCGCGCTCGTCCGCTCGCTGCAGCAGTTCCGGCGAAGGGGCGCCTTCTCCTCGGGCGGCGGGCAGAACCTGCGCGCGCTCGCCCGTTATTGGCACTTCCTGG
>CAZJWO010000056.1:4213-22917 GCA_964549735.1 uncultured Fibrobacteraceae bacterium
CGGTTTGGCTGGCCATGCTCGCCGTCTTCCTCGTAAGCTGAGCGCCGCGGCGCCGGTCGCGGACCGGCGATTCCCTGCAACCTGGCACGGTTCGTGCCTTTCCTATCCGGCGAACCCAATCCTCGCGAGGTGGACCGCTCGATGAAGGACCATGCCTACCTGCATCGCTCCTACAAGCGCATGAGCCGTTTGCCGCGGAAGCACGTTTTTTTGCTGATCCTATTCGTCGTGCTGGCGGAGGTCCTGCTCCTGCTCTTCCAGGGACCGCTGGTGGACCGCTACATCGGCGCCGTCGCCAGGCTGGCCGCTTCCTGCGGCGTGCAGACGAGCGTGTTGCGGTATCCCTTCTTGCCGCCGTTGATCAAGGATTTCCCGGTCCTGGAGTCGGTCTTCGTCTTTCCGGGCACGCGGCTCGCGCTGTGGAACTTCCTGGCCGGAGTCCTGGTGATCGGGATCGCGCCCCACCTGCGGCGGCTATGGAAGCCGCTGCGGATCTACCTGGTCTACCTGGCGCTGTTGAACTCGACGTCGGCGGCATTCTTCCTGATCTGGCCGGAGCGTTTCCCGTACAACGTGGCCGAGTTCAGCCAGCTCTACATGGGCACCCAGCTCGGCATCTGGTTCATGATCCCCCTGGTCATGGGCCTGGTGCTCTTGCCGGTGCCCTCGCCGGCGGGCGAGAAGATGCTCGTGATCCTGGCGACCGGCCTCTGGGGGCTGGTGTTCGGCGTGCTGCGCTACGCGTCGTTCCTCTACATCTTCGACAACGGCTCGGTCATCTACATGGCGGCCATGTTCTTCGCCCTCGGACCGTTCCTGGATTTCGTCTACATGGTCGCCATCTACTCGATCTACCTCAACCTCGTGGCCCTGCGCGTGCAGGACGCCAACCGGATGTGGCGATGGTCGTTCTGATCCTCAAGCTGTACATCGTGCTCGTGGTGCTGGTGATGGCGGTCTACGCCGCGCGCCACTACCGCTTCACGCTCAACCGCATGCTGGGACGGCAGCGTCTGTTCACCCAGGACATCCTGGACTCCGATCTGCCACGCGTCTCGGTGCTGGTTCCCATGCACAACGAAGAGCGGGTCGCGCGCCAATGCCTCGACGCGCTGCTGCGCTGCGACTATCCGGCCGTCCGGCTGGAGATCATTCCGATCGACGACCATAGCACGGACGGCACGGCGGCGATCCTCGACGCCATGGCGGCGGCCGAACCGAGGATCCGACCCCTGCACCGCCGGGGCGAGGGCGAGCGCGGCAAACCGGTCGCGCTCAACGATGCCCTGCGGGTCGCGACGGGCGACATCGTGCTGGTCTTCGATGCCGATTACGTCCCGAGCCGCGGCATGCTGCGCGATCTGGCGATCTGTTTCCAGGATCCGGAGGTGGGCGCGGTCATGGGCCGGGTCGTGCCCTACAACACGAAGAGCAACCTGCTGACGCGCTTGCTGGACCTGGAGCGCAGCGGCGGCTACCAGGTCGACCAGCAGGCGCGCCACAACCTGCGCCTGATCCCGCAGTACGGAGGCACGGTCGGCGGCTTCCGCCGCGACCAGGTGCTCGAGCTCGGCGGGTTCGATCCCCGGACGCTGGCCGAGGACACCGACCTGACGTTCCGCCTCTACCTGCGCGGCTGGAAGGTGGCGTACGCCAATCGGGTCGAGTGCTTCGAGGAAGTGCCGGAGATCTGGGAGGTGCGCTCGCGCCAGATCCATCGCTGGTCGCGCGGGCACAACGCGGTCATGTTCCGCTATCTCGGGAGGCTGTTGCGTTCGCGTTACCTGAGCCGCGGCGAGAAGCTGGACGGCGCGCTGCTGCTGGGCATCTACACCGTGCCGGTCTTCCTCTTCCTGGGCATCATCGACTCGGTCGTCCTCTTCTTCCTGGGCGAGATGCAGATCGTCAGCAGCATGCTCGTGTTCCTCTTCGTCGCGGCGTACAACTGCTTCGGCAACTTCGCGCCGTTCTACGAGATCGGCACCGCCGCGTTGCTCGATGGCGTGACGCACCGCATCCGCCTGCTGCCGTTCTTGACGTTCTACTTCCTGCTCAACATCTGGACGATGTCGCGCGGGTTCTTCGCGGCGATCGGCGACCTCGTGCTGCGACGCCGCGCCGAGTGGTCCAAGACCGAGCGTTTCGGGGAGGCGTCGCGATGAACGCCTTCCTGCTGCTCGCGGGTTTCGCGCTCATGTGCGTGCTGCCCTTGCTGCCGGGCCTGCTGGAGGTGCTGCGGCCGCGCGACCGCTACCCCCTGCCGGTCGACCTCGAGTACGCGAAGGATCCGCGGTACCTCGGCAACAGCCTGCGCGGCCTGCTGGCCCGGGCGCTGGCGGCGGCCGACCAGGCGCCGCCAAAGGGGCAGCCGACGCCCGCGCGGCCGCCCGCCGCCGCGGCGGAGGCGGGCGCTTTCGCGACCGGGACCTATGAGCTCGCGCTCTCGCGCCAAGAGACCGTGCGCGTCACCGGCGACCACGCGGTGGGCGCCGGCGAGGTCTGCCGCGACGTGCTGTTCGTGCAAGGCGATCTGCACGTCGCCGAGGGCGCCGTGTGCGAGCGCGAGCTGCACGTGCGCGGCGTGGCGCGCCTCGACGACCGCGCGCGCGTGCGGGCTCTGGCCGGCGATCGCGACGTCACGCTCGGCGATGGCGTCGCGGTGCTGCGCTGGCTCGACGCGGACGGCGATCTGCGGGCCGCGCCCGCGTGCCGGCTCGGCCAGCACTGCGCCGCCGGCGGCGCGCTCGCGCTGGCCGACGGCTGCCGCTTCGCCCGGCTCTTCAGCCCGGCGATCACGACGCCGGGCGCCGTCTCGCGGCCGGTGCCGCCGGCGCGCGGCCCGCGTCTCGATGCGCCTCGGGCCGCCGCCGGCGACCGCCCGCGCAACATCGACGACGTCCTGCGCTACGAGCGCGGCGATCTGACGCTCGCCGCCGGGCGCACGATCGACCGCGACCTGCTCGTTCACGGCGATCTGACGGTCGAGCGCGGCGCGACCCTCGCGGGCTGCCTGCGGGTCCGGGGCGCCGTCCGGTTGGGCGAGGGCGTGACGGTCCTGGGCAGCGTGTTCGCCGACGGACCGATCCAGCTGGGCGCGGGGGCGACGGTGGCCGGCAACGTCTTCGGCCAGGACACGGTCCTGGTCGAGCCCGGAGTGCAGGTCGGACGCCGCGGCGCGATCAAATCGCTCATCGGCAACCGCGGCGTCACGTTGCGCCAGAACGTGATCGTGCACGGCTACGTGTTGACCGAGGGCGAGGGCGTTGTGCGATGCACCGCGGACTGACCGTCCTGTTGATCCTCCTGGCGGCCGGCGTCATCGCCGTCGGCGCCCGGCAATGGCGCCAGGCGGCGTCCGTCGGCCAGGACGACGAGGTCTACCTCTTGCTGCTGGAGAATCCGCGGTTGGCCGCCGCCGGACGCGACGTGCTGGCGGCCTACGCGAGCGTCCTGGACGAGGAGGGCGTGCCGTGGCGGTCGCTCAACCAGTTCCACCTGCTGGACATCGCGCCCGCCCGCCTGGCGGCTCGCTGCGGCGGCCTCGTCTTCCCGGAGCAGGTCTGCGCGACCGGACTGACGCCGTTGACCCACTGGCTGCGCGCCTACCTGCAGGCCGGCGGGCACGTGCTGCTGGTCTACGACGCCGGCAGCCGCAACGAAGAAGGCGCGTTCCGGGTCAACCGCGGCCTGCGGGAGCTGCTGGACCTCGCCGTGGCGGACGACGACCCGAACGGCCGGCGGCGGTTCGGGCGCGGGGCGGTGCGCTTCCTCTCGCCGCAGGCGGCCGCCCGGCTGGAGGTGCCGCCGGGCAAGCTGGACGCGCAGCTGCGGTTGAGCGGTTACGGCTACGGTCGACTCGACTACCCGCTCGCCCTGGCGCGCCCCGCGGCGACCGCCGGCGACATCGCGGTGCTGGCCTGGGGCGAGAACGAGGAAGGCCAGGGCGGACCGGTGGTGGTCGAGCGCTCCTTCGGCGACGGGTCGCTGCTCTTCGTCGGGTTGCCGCTCGGCTATCTCAAGGGGCGGGCCGATGACCTGCCGTTGCGTCTGGTCCTGCGCCACTTCGTCGACCGTCGCGCCCGCTTGCCGCGCGTCCTGCCGGCGCCGCGCGGGATCGGCGGTCTGGTGCTCAGCTGGCACGTCGACGCGCACCAGGATCTGCAGGCCCTGCCGCGCATGGCGGCCGCCGGTTTCCTCGATCCGGAGCTGCCCGCCTCCTGGCACGTCACCGCCGGTCCGGACAACGACGAACCCGGCGACGGGCTCGGCTTCGACGCCTGCGGCCGCGGTCGGCCGTGGCTCGATCTGCTGCCCGCGAGCAGCGAACTGGGCAGCCACGGCGGCTGGGCGCACAACCACTTCGCGCGGCGCCTGGCCGCGGGCGAGCTGCCGCTGGACGAGGCGCGCGAGCTCATCGTCAAGAATCGGGACTGCCTGGCGTCGCTCGCCGGCCGGCCGCTGCGCGAATACTCCTCGCCGGCCGGCGTGCACCCGCAGCCGCAGCTGACCCGGCTCATCGAGGATCTCGGCTTCCAGTCCTACTACTACACCGGCGACGGCGGCAGCGCGCCCAACCGCACCTTCTACGACGGCCGGCGCGTCGTCGAGCGCGTCGTCGCCTTTCCGGTCTTGCCCCTGCGGGAAAACGCTTCGTTGGGCGAGATCGTCCGGGACGAGCGGGTGCCACCCGCCGCGCTGGCCGGCTGGCTGCACGACGCGGCCCGCTACTGCGCCCGGGAGCGTACGATCCGCCTCGTCTACGCCCATCCGTACGACCTGTTCACCGGCGATGGCGCCGCCGATTTCCGCGATATCTGGCTCGCCTGGAAGCGGGAGCTGCGCCGGCTGCAGAGCGCGGACAGCCTGGCGGTGCGCAGCATGGGCGACTTCGCGGCGTTCCTGCTGCGCAGCTGGCAGACCGACGCCGTCTACCGCCGCACGCCCGCGGGCCTGCGCCTGGTGCTGCAGAATGCCGCGGGCCTGCAGGACATCACTGTCGCCGTGCCGCGGCGGGGCTTGCAGGCGCCCGTCTCGCCGCGCGTGTCGGTCCGCGAGGACGCCGACCGCTATTACCTGACCATCGAGGATGCGGGCCATGCGCTGGATCTCTTCATGCCTGCTCTGTAGCTGCCTGGCGGCGGTCGGCCTGCTCGGGCCGCTCGGCGGCTGCGCGCACGCGCCGCATCCGGTCGTCGAGATGGCGCGGCTCTTCGAGCCGATCCCCGCGTCGTCCTACCACGCCAAGCCCTATTTCCTGAACCTCTACGCCATCTCGTTGTTGCGGCACGGCTTCAACCCCGCGCTCGTCGTCGACTACCTCGAGTGGTATTTCGCCAACCTCAACTACCCCGATCACCACGGCCTGACCGGCAGCATCTACGACCTGGACATCCTGTCGGGCCGCCGGCAGACCCGGCTCGGCACCTACGATTCGGTCGACAGCTACGCGGCCACGTTCCTCGTGCTCCTGCGCGACTACTACGTGCGCACGGCCGATCGCGAGCGCCTCGAGCGCCACCGCCGCCGCATCGCCGACATCGCCTACCTGCTGGTCCTCCTGCAAGACCGCGACGGTCTGGTGCGCGCGATCCCCGGCAGCGACGCCAAGTACCTGATGGACAACTGCGAGGTCTACGCCGGCCTGCTCGCCTTCAGCGACCTGGCCGGCCGTCTCGGCTGGGATGATCCCCGCCGGTACCGCGAGGCCGCCGGACACGTGCGCCAGGCGGTGCTGACCGAGCTGCTGGACGAGCGGCGCAGCATCTTCGCCTGGGCCAAGGTGGGCGACAAGCCGCAGCCGTCGCACTGGGAGACCTTCTATCCCGACGCGCTGGCGCAGCTGTTCCCGATCCTGCACGGGCTCGTCGAACCGGACAGCGAGCTGGCCGCGCTGCTCTGGCAACGGTTCCTGCTGCACCACAATCCGCAGACGGACGCCTCGCTGTCGTCCGTCCAGCGCACGCTCATCGAACTGACCCGCGAGAGGATGACGCCATGATCGAGCGCGCTTCGTTTGCCTGCTTGTTCCATGCCCGCGCCGGCGGGGCGCCCGCGCCTCTGCGCGCATCGCGCGGCGCGGCGCCGTTGCGCGCCCTGCTCGCGGCGTCGCTACTGCTCGGACTCTTCGCGGCCGCGGCCAGCGGCGCCGACTCGCCCGAGGAGCGCGCCCGCATCCGCTCGGAGCTCGACTACCGCCTGGATGCCGACCTGCTCTACGACCACCTGACCCCGCACGCGGACTACGGCGACTGGACGAGCCTGTGGTTGACCTTCTATGTCAAGTCGCTGCCTCGCGTCACGCCGTTCGCCTGGGCCGGGCTCAACGAGCGGGAGGATTGGATCGGCGCGGGCGGCCTGGGCGCCTACATGGATTGGCTGCCGCGGCTCTACACGTACACCGCGCTCGGCTTCAGCGGCGTCTCGGGGTTCCACACCCGCTGGCGTCTCGACCACTTCTTCAACGTGAAGCTCGGCCGTGTGACCTGGGGCCTGGGCGGGGGCTACATGCAGGACCATCAGGATCATACCGACTGGTTCCTGGCTGCCGGTCCACGGTACTGGCATGGGCCGTTGATCCTCGAATACCGCCTCACGCGCTACGCCAGCGACCCCGGCAACCACGTCAACTGGCACCACCTGTGGAGCTTCGGTTACGGCGCCGAGGGCAGGAGCTGGCTGTTCGTGAACTTCACCCTCGGCGGCGAGAAGTACCTGGCGACCTGGGTCGATCCGCACCAGGTCATCGACCGCGACGCGTGGGAGGTCGGCGCGGTCTGGCAGCGTTGGCTCACCGCGCGGGCGGGCTACAAGCTGCGCGCCGGCTACCTCGATCTGGGCGCGCCGGGCGACGGGTACCGCAAGTACAGCGTCGGGATCGGCGGTTTCTGGGAGTTCTGAGCGCGTCGACGCGCGCCGTTCAGCCCTCGCGCACCGCCTGCGCGATCCAGTACTCGGCCGCGCGGTAGCTGCTGCGCACCAGCGGCCCGGCGGCCACGTAGCGGAAGCCCAGCTCCAGCCCAGCCTGCTCCAGCGCGGCGAACGCGTCCGGAGGAACATACTCCTGCACCGCGAGCTTGCCGGCCAGCGGCTGCAGGTATTGCCCCAGGGTCAAGAAGTCGACCCCGGCCGCGCGCAGATCGCGCATCGCGGCCAGGACCTCGTCGCGTGTCTCGCCGAGTCCGAGCATGAGCGACGACTTCGTCGGCAGCGCGGGGGCGATCTGTCTGCTCGCCGCCAGCACGTCGAGCGACTGCCGGTACCCCGCGCGCGGGTCGCGCACCGCTGGCGTGAGGCGCTCGATCGTCTCTAGGTTGTGCGCCAGGACCGCGGGCCGCGCGGCGATGACCTCGGCGAGCAGGTCGCGATCGCCGCGGAAGTCGCCGATCAGCACCTCGATCAGCAACTCGGGGCAGGCGCCGCGCGCCGCGCGGATCGCGGCCGCGATGTGCGCCGCGCCCTGGTCGGCGAGGTCGTCACGGTCGACGGTCGTCAAGACGACGTAGTCGAGGTCCATCGCGGCGATCGTGCTGGCGATCTTGGCCGGCTCGGCGGGATCCGGCGGCGCGGGCCGGCGGCTGGTCTTGACCGCGCAGAACTTGCAACCGCGCGTGCATGTGTCGCCCATGAGCATGAAGGTCGCCGTGCCGCCCTGCCAGCACTCGCCGATGTTCGGACAGCGCGCCTCCTCGCACACGGTGTGCAGATCGAGGGCGCGGGCGCGCCGCTTGATCCAGGCGTAGCGGTCGCCAGCGGGGATCGTGCGCTTGAGCCAGGCGGGTTTGCGGGGAGAACGGGCGGCGGGTGACTTGCGCATCGGCGTCCTTCCGGAGTTCGGGGAGGTCGGGAGAAACAGGATGGATATTGGCCAGAATATAGATCCGCGGGGGGCCGCTGTCACGGTCGCCCGTGACGGGCGTCGCCGGCGCGCCTGGCGTTCGCGTCCAGCCGGTCGTTGCGGCGCGGGGTTGACGGGTTCGATAAAGGACCTAAATTGCCCTTGTACGAAACATTCGTGTACGAATTATTGAGCCGCGAGGTCGCCATGAGCAGCCAGCCACGCTTCGATCTATGGATCCTGCGTTCCCTGCGGCGGATCATGCGCGCGGTCGACGTGCAGTCGCACCGGCTGGCCGCCGAGTACGCGATCACCGGGCCGCAGGTGGTCTGCCTGCAGGCCGTGGCCGAGGACGGTCCATTGACCGCCACGGCCCTGGCCAAGCTGGTGCACCTGGGCAACAGCACGGTCGTGGGCATCCTCGATCGCCTGGAGCAGAAGGGCCTGGTCGCGCGCGAGCGCAGCACCGTCGATCGCCGGCACGTGCTGGTGCACGCGACCGCGGCCGGCCGCGACCTGTTGGCGAGGGTGCCCTCGCCGCTGCAGGATCGCCTGGCGGCCGGTCTCGCGCGGCTGCCTGAAAAGCAACAGCACGCCCTGGCCGCGGCCACGGAGCATCTCTGCGAGCTGCTGGAGGTGCCGGATTTCGGCGCGGCGCCGCTGCTGGAGACCCGTCCGATCGAGGAATCGCTCGCAGCGAACGCCTCGCCGCCAACCGAAGGAGTCGACGATGTGCCCCCGCCATGGCGCTCGAATGCGCACGGACCTCGAAACGAAGCCGACGGTCCGGGACGTTCTTCCGGACATCGACGCTGATCCGAACCTCGCCGGCCTGGCCGACCTCGTCGTTCCCGTGCCGCTCAAACCGCCGGTCGCGACCGCTGATCTCGCCCACCGGCACTTCCCCGAGGATCCGTTCTGGCAGGTGATCCCGGCCTTTGCCGGGACCGACCTCGACGAGTTCCTCGAGCCGAGGTTCCAGAACAGGCACAGCGTGACCGGCGCCGCGCAGTTGCGTGAGCTGATCGGGCCGCTGGTGGCGCCGGCGTTCCTGGACGACGTGGAGGCGGGCCTGCGCCAGGCGCCGATGAACATACGCCTTTCGCCGTACATCCTGGGGCGCATCGACTGGTCGCGGCCCGACGAGGATCCGGTCCGCCGCCAGTTCTTGCCGCTCGCCTCGACGCGCCTGCCGGACCATCCGCGCCTGGAGTTCGACTCGCTGCACGAGCGCGCCGACTCGCCGGTCGACGGCCTGGTCCATCGCTACCCGGACAAGGTGCTCTTCCTCGCGCTGGACGTGTGCCCGGTCTACTGCCGCTTCTGCACCCGCAGCTACGCGATCGGCGGCAGCACAGAGACCGTCGACAAGGACGGCTACAAGCCGCAGGCCGGCCGCTGGGAGCAAGGCCTGGCCTATCTCGCCTCGCGGCCCGAGATCGAGGACGTCGTGCTCTCGGGCGGCGATGCGTTCATGTTGCCCGCCCGCAAGCTGCGCGAGCTGTTGCAGGGGATCCTGGCGATCCCGCACATCCGCCGCCTGCGCGTGGCCAGCAAGGGTCCGGCCGTCATGCCCATGAAGATCTTGCGCGACCCGGCGTGGACCGAGGCGTTGCTCGAGGCCTCCGACCAGGGCCGCGAGCGCGGACAGGAGGTCTGCCTGCATACGCACTTCAACACGCCCGAGGAGATCACCTTCATCACGCGCGAGGCGATGGACCTGCTCTTCAAGCGCGGCCTGAAGGTGCGCAACCAGAGCGTGCTGATCCGCGGCGTCAACGACGAGCCCGAGCGCATGGTCGGCCTGGTGCGGCGCCTGGCGGCGGTCAACGTCCAGCCCTACTACGTCTATCAGCACGACATGGTCAAGGGCGTCGAGGAACTGCGCACCAGCCTGGCCGACAGCGCCGAACTGGAGCGCTGGGTGCGCGGGGCGACGGCAGGCTTCAACACGCCGACCTTCGTGACCGACGCCCCGGGCGGCGGCGGCAAGCGCGATCTGCACAGCTACGATCACTACGACGAGACGACCGGCATCAGCATCTACCGCAGCCCGCAGGTCGATCCCGACCGGTGCTTCGTCTACTACGATCCCCTGGACCGGCTGCCGGAGGCGGGCCAGCGGCGCTGGGCTGACCCGCGGCAGCACGGCGCCATGCTCCGCGAGGCGCTGCTGGCGGCGGGCCTGTCGGGGCTCCGCGTCTAGCCGGTTCGCAGCCACCAGGAGGCGATGCTGAAGTAGATGAGCACCCCGCCGATGTCGGCGATCGACGTGATCAGCGGCGCGCACCATCAGGGTGGCGGCCTGCGAGCCGGCGTTGCCGCCGGAGTCGATCAAGAGCGGCAGGAAGAACACGAGCGCGACCGAGGCGGCGAGGGTGTCCTCGAAGTAGGCGATGCCGGCGCCCGAGAAGATGTTCATGAACACCAGCGCCAGCAGCCAGGGTACGCGGGCCCGGTAGAGAGCCCGGATGCCGGCGTCCTTCAGGCTCGTCGCCATCGGACCGATCGGAGCCATCTTGTGGAAGTCGATGGTCGCCTCGTCCTGTTCGACGTCGAGCACGTCGTCGACGGTGACGATGCCGACCAGTTCGTCGAAGCGGTTGCAGACCGGCAGGGCGAGCAGGTCGTAGTCCCTGATGATCCGGGCCGCCTCCTCGCGCGGGGCGCGGGCGCGCACGTGCAGCACGTCGCGATGCATCAGGTCGCCGACGCGCGCCTCGGGTTCGGCGAGGATCAGGTCTTTCAACGAGACGAAACCGACCAGATGCCCGCGTGCGTCGATGACGTACAGGTAGTAGATGGTCTCCTTGCGCGGGGCGACCTGGCGCACGTAGGCCAGCGCCTGGATCGTGGACAGCTCGGCCGCGATCGCCGCGAACTCGGGGCTCATGACCGAACCGACCGTGCCCTCGGGGTATTCGGCGAGGCGCTCGGTCTCCCGGCGGACGCTCTCCGGCAGCAGGGCCAGCAACTCGTCCTGGCGCGCGAGCGGCAGACGCTTGATGAGGTCGGTGCGGTCGTCGGCGGGCATCGCCGCGATGAGCGCGGTGACGGTCAGCGTGTCCTGTTGCGCGGCCAGCGTCATCTGCCGCTCGCGCGGCAGGTGGCTGAGGGTCTGCGCGGCGTCCTCGAGCCGGTCCAGGCAGAGGATGGCCCAGGCCGTGTCGTCGGGCAGGCTTTCCAGGACGGCCGCGACGCGGTGCGGGTGCGCCTGGAAAAGGGCGCGCCGGATGGCAGCGGACTGGCCGGCGGCCAGCATCTGCGCGAGCTGTTCGGCGGTGGGGAAGGTCGTCATGGCGGCTGCCTCCTGCGTTCGGCCGGATCGACGACCCGGCGGCGCGCGGGACAGCCGAGGAGCTAGCCGGCCCTGGCGTGGGCCCGACGGAAGTTCCTTCGCAGGTCCGCAGGCGTCGCTCCGGTCGCATGAACCGGCGAGCCGTCGGTTTCGGCGGTGTTCAGAGCGCGGCGACTTCTCGCCGGACCGCTACTATCAGCTTCCATTTCTTTCCTGATTGCAGGTGAACGCCCGGGATCGTTGTCGATCGATCCGTCGGTCGCGCGAACCTACGGACGGCCGGCCCTCGTGTCAAGCCGGCTGGGGCAGCAGGCAAGCACGGCAGGCGGCGGCGATGCGCGCGGCGGCATGGCCGTCGCCGTAAGGGTTCTCGACCCTGGCCATGGCGGCACGGGCGGCGGGGTCGCGCAACAGGCGCGTCGCCTCGCGCACGATCCGCTCGGCGTCCGTGCCGACGAGCTTGACCGTGCCGGCCGTGACGGCCTCCGGTCGCTCGGTCGTCTCGCGCATGACCAGGACGGGCTTGCCCAGCGACGGCGCCTCCTCCTGGACGCCGCCGGAGTCGGTCAGCACGAGGTGGGCGCGGTCCAGGAGGGCGACGAACGGCAGGTAGCTCAGCGGCGGCAGCAGGTGCACGTTCGGCAGATCGCCGAGGTGCGCGTGGACCGGCTGCTGAACCTGCGGGTTGAGGTGGACCGGATAGACGAAGCGATGCTCTGGGAACGTCGCCGCGAGCCGCGCGATGGCGCGGCAGATGCTCCGGAAGCCGGCGCCGAAATTCTCGCGACGGTGGCCGGTGATCAGCACGATCGGACCGCGGGCGGGGTCCAGCAACCCGGCCGGCAGCTCGTCGACCGGCGGGCGCCGGCGGATGCGGTCGCGGGCCTGCAGCAGGGCGTCGATGACCGGATTGCCGGTCACGAAGATCTGCGCGTCGGGCACGCCCTCGGCGAGCAGGTTCCGCCGCGCGCTCGCCGTGGGGGCGAAGTGCCAGCGCGCCAGGCGCGTCGTGACGACCCGGTTCATCTCCTCGGGAAACGGCGCCCGCAGATCGCCGGTGCGCAGACCGGCCTCGACATGGCCGACCGGGATGCCGCGGTAGAAGGCCGCCATCGCTGCGCAGAGGACCGTCGTCGTATCGCCCTGCACCAGGACGAGATCCGGCGCGCTCGCAGCCAGCCAGCGATCGAGCGCCGGCAACGCGCGGCCGCACAGCTCGGCGAGGGTCTGGTCGGGCGTCATGAGCGACAGGTCGGCGTCGGGCACCAGGCCGAACGTCTCGAGGATCGGATCAAGCAGCTCGCGATGCTGGGCGGTGTTGCAGAGCAGGGGTGTGATGTCGCCGGCGGCGGCCAGCGCGTGATAGACCGGCGCCATCTTGATCGCCTCGGGCCGGGTGCCGATGACCAGTGCTGCTTTGAACATGACGTTGCGCCTCGCGGGTCGGGGTGGCGGCACTGGGATCGGCTGCGGCGCGTCGCGCTTGAGCGGAGCTGCCGCGCCTAGCCCGGATTATTCATGAAGGGCCTGCTGCGGAAGGTGAAATGCTTGCCAGAGAGCGCGTTCTCGGTTCGACTCGGTCAACGTACCGCACCGGGTACGTCTCCCTCGTCGACCCTTGCGATCCCGCTCTCTGGCAAGCATTTCCCACTTCCTCGCAACGGCCCTTCATGAATAATCCGGGCTAGCGGCCAGGCTAAGCGGAGCGCGGCGGTCCGGCAAGGTCGTTCAGTCTTCCGGCAGCTGCCGGCGCAGCTTTTTGACCTCCGCCCGGCGGCGTTTGCGCGCGAGCCGGCGCTCGCGTCCCGCTCGCGTGCGGGCCGTGGCCTTGCGCTCGCGGGGCTCCTGCAAGGCGGCCAAGACGAGCGCGGCCAGGCGCACGCGCGCTTCCTGCAGGTTCCGCCGCTGGCTGCGGTGGCTGCCGCAGGCGACCGAGACGTCGCCGCCGGCGGAGAGCCGTCCGGCCAACCGCGCCAGCAGGCGCGCGCGTTGGTGCTCGCTCACGGCGACGCTGGCGGCCACGCTCCAGCTCAGCTGCACCCGCGTATCGGCCGTGTTGACGTGTTGGCCGCCCGGGCCGGAGCTGCGGCTCGTGCGCACGGCGAGTTCGGCGGCGGGAATCACGAGGTCGGGTCGGATCGGCAGATCGTCGGGCATGACAACGCCTTTCCCGGTCCGGCGCGAACGGGCGCGAGGCTATCCGGCGCCGCGGGGCGTCAGGCGACCCGCAAGGTGCGCGCGCCGGCGACCCAGAAGACGGCACCAAGCGCCAACAGCATGCTCGCTGGCAAGAGGGCGCCGCCGAACCCCTGGCCGTAGGTGATGACATTGTGCAATCCGGTCATGGCCCAACCGGTCGGCAGCACCTGGCCGACGACACGCATGGCGTCGGGCATGATCTCCAGCGGCCACCAGGACCCGCCGAGCGCCGACAACGCCATGCCGAAGAGCCAGGCCAGGCTCTCCGCCTGCTGCGGCGTGCGCAACAGGCCGCTGATCAGCACCCCGAGCGCCGCGATGCAGAAGCAATAGGCCAGCAGCACCGGCAGGACGCCGATCAAGAACGGCGCCCATAGGAAGTCCAACCCGGCCACGCCCAACCGGCCTAGCACCTCGGTCGCCACGATCAGCACGGCCGCCTGCACCGCGCCGAGCAGCGTCAACCCGAGGGTCTTGCCCAACAGCACCTGACGCGCCGACAGCGGGGTGGTGGCCAGCCGGCGCAACGTGCCCTGGACCTTCTCGCGCGTTAGCGACTCGCTGCCGCCGATCAGCACGGTCATCACCACGAACATCACGAGCACGCCCGGGATGCTCTGCCGGGTGCCGCGGGGCACGGGCCGGCCGGCGCCGGCGTTCTCGGCCGCCACGGTCACGCGGCTGGGCTCGCCGACGAGGTCGAGGAACCGCTGGCGGGCGGCGGCGTCGATGGCGGCGGGGTCGAATCGGGAGCCGAGGGCCGGGCCTGCCTGTTCGCCCGACCAGCGCCACAGGTTGCCCAGGAAACGCACCTGGGCCAGGTGCAGGCGGACGCCGGCGGCGAGGTCGAAATCGGTGTTGCTGCCCGCGTTCGCCCGCAACGTGACATCGGTGCGCGTGCCGCCCAGGACCTGTTCGGTGAAGCCGTCGGGGATCACCACGTGGCGGACCGTGAACGTGGTGGTCTCGGCCGCGGCCGCGGTGTAGACCGGGGTCTGGAAGCGTTCGGCGGCCAGCTGGGCGACGAACGCCTCGCTCAGGAAGCCGCCGTCGCGGTCGACGACCGGCAGGCTGACCGCCACGCCGGAGCCGTCGCCGCCGCTGTTGACCAGGGCGAAGAAGAACACGAAGCCAAGCGGCATCAGGAACAGGAAGAAGATGTTGGAGCGCTCGGACAGATGCTGGCGCAGGTCGTGCGCGGCGATGTGCCACAGGCTCCTCATCGCAGCGCCTCCCGCAGCCGGCGCCGCATCAGGTGCTGGCCGAGGCCGAGCAGCACGACGCCCAGGCCGCCGAGCAGCGCGGTGGCCGGCAGGACAGCCAGCGCGCCGCGCCCGCGCACCATCAGGTCCAGGAACCCCTCGACGGCCCAGTAGTTCAGCGTGAACCGGGCGAGCGGCTGGACGGCCGCGGGCAACAGCTCGGCCGGGAACATGCTGCCGCCCAGGGCGCTCATCACCATCACGACGATCCAGCTCAGGATGCCGGCCTGCTTCTCGGTGCGCACGAGGGCGACGACGACCGTGATCAGGCCGGCCGCGGCCAGCGCGAAGGCGCCCGCGTGCAGCAGCACGGCGCCGACCGGCACGGCGCCGCCGAACCAGCGGAAGGCCGCGCCGGCCGCCAGCAGGATCGCCATCACGGCGGCGCCGAAGGCCGCGGCGAAGGCGCATTTGGCCGCCACCAGGCCGCCGACGGTCAGCGGCGTCGCGAGCTGTCGCCGCAGCATGCCCGTGCGTTGATCCTCGTAGAGGTCGCTCACCGCGCGAATCGCCACGAAGATCACGCTCATGACGCTCACCATGACCAGCACGTAGCCGAAGACGCTGGCCTGCGGGCCCTTGGCGGCAGCCTCCTTGTCGCGAACCACGCGCACCACCGGGGGAAAGAGGATCGGCTCGGCGCGCACCATCTCGCCGTAGATCTCGCCGGTGATCGCGGTGATCACCATCACCGGCGGCATGGCGTCAGCGTTCACGATGTCGCGCACGAGGCTCAGCCGGTCGCCGATCGACTTGACGGCCACGTCCAGGTAGGTGGCGATGACCTCGGCGCCCTGCCGGACGATCTCTGGCTTGATGCTCTCGGCGGGGTTGAGCACGAGCTGCAGCGCGACGTCCTCCCCGTCCAGCAGCCGGTCGGTGAAGCGTTCGGGGATGACCAGCATCGCCGACGCCTCGCCCTTGCCCATGCGCGCGAAGCCCTCCTCGCCAACCGGCACGATCTCGATGCTGTTGCCGTCGTCGCGCCGCTGGCTGGCGCCCGCCAGGAACCCGCCCAGCACGCCGTCCTCGCGGTCCAGCAGGAAGACCTTCAGAGTCAGCCCGGGCTCGCTGCCGCCACCGCTCACCGCGCCGATGAGACCGGCCATCATGAACGGGAAGAGCAGCATGACCAGCGTGCTCGCCGGGCTGCGCCAGCGGCGCACGAGGTCTTTGCGGATCAGGGCCCAGAACACGCGGCGCCTCCTCTAGTCCCGCAGTTCGCGTCCGGTGAGTTTCAGGAACAGGTCCTGGAGGTTCGGCTCCTTGACCGTCACGTCCGCCAGGTGCAAGCCGCTGGCGTAGAGGGCCTCGAGCGCCGCGCCCACGCCGGCGCGCCCGCGCGGCACGTTCAGCAGCGCGCGGCCGTCGTCCAGTTCGAGCGCCCGCAGATCGCCGCTGCGCTCGACCAACGCGGCCGCTTCCTCCTTGCGGAAGGCGCCCTGCACGGTCAGCACGCTGCCCTCGCCGAGGGCCGCCTTCAACTCGTCGACCGTGCCCTGGGCGTGGATGGTGCCGTGGTCCATGATCGCCAGCTCGTCGCAGAGCGTCTCCGCTTCCTCGAGGTAGTGCGTCGTGTACAGCACGGCCGCGCCGTCGCGGGCCAGGCCGCGCACGACGTCGAGCACGTTGATGCGAGCCTGCGGGTCGATGCCCACGGTCGGTTCATCGAGCAGGACCAGCCGCGGCCGATGCACGAGGCCCAGCGCGAGGTTCAGGCGCCGCTTCATGCCGCCGGAGAAATTGCGCACCGGTTCGCGCGCGCGATCCGCCAGTCCCACCAGGGTCAGCAGCTCGTCGCGGCGGACGGCCAGGGGCTTGCCCCGCAGGCCGTAGATGCCGCCCCAGAAGTCGAGGTTCTCGCGCGCGGTGAGGTCCTCGTAGAGCGCGATCTCCTGGGGCACGACGCCGAGGCGCCGCTTGACCGCGGCCGGCTGCGCGGCCAGGTCGAGTCCGTCGACGCGCACGCTGCCCGCGGCCGCAGGCACCAGGCCGGAGATCATGGCGATCGTGGTGGTCTTGCCGGCGCCATTGGGGCCGAGCAGGCCGAAGATGCGGCCCGCGGTGACCTCGAAACTCACGCCGTCGACGGCGCGGATCTCGCCATAGGATTTGGCGAGGTTCTGGACCAGGAGCATCGGGGCGAGCCTCCGGAATGCAGACCGTGGAATGCGCGAGCCGCTTCGTACGCGACCCGGACGCGGGGGTTGCATCGGCGCGCGGACCTGCCGATCATAGGCGGCTGCAGCGGAAGCGGCAAGCGCCCGTCTGGCCGGCCGCCCGGTTGACCCTCGGGCCCGCCAACGTTAGACTTCCGCACGCGATCGGCGGTTGCCGGCGCCGCCCCGGCGCGCGGTCCGCGTCCGGCCACACCTTCGACGAGGTCCGACCCTTGACGATCAGCGAGATCCGCACCCGCTTCCTCGAGTTCTTCGCCGCCCGCGGGCATACCGTCGTCGCCTCCAGCACGCTCGTGCCGCAGGACGACCCGACGCTGCTGTTCACCAACGCCGGCATGAACCAGTTCAAGGCGATCTTTCTGGGCGTCGAGACGCGCGCGTACAAACGCGCCGCGAGCTGCCAGAAGTGCATGCGCGTCAGCGGCAAGCACAACGACCTCGAGGAGGTGGGCAAGGACGCCCGCCACCATACCTTCTTCGAAATGCTCGGCAACTGGAGCTTCGGCGACTACTACAAGGTCGAGTCCCTGCTGTGGGGTCGCGACTTCCTGGTCGAGGAGATGGGCCTCGCTGCGGACCGCCTCTGGTACAGCGTCTACAAGGACGACGACGAGGCCTTCGACGCCATCGCCAGCCGGCTCGGCGTGCCGCCCGCGCGCATCAAGCGCCTGGGCGACATCGAGCGCGGCGACGAGGAGAACTTCTGGTCGATGGGCGAGACCGGTCCCTGCGGTCCCTGCGCCGAGATCTACTACGACCAGGGCGAGGGCATGCGGTGCGACCATCCGCAGGGGTGCGCGCTGGGCGTCTGCGACTGCGACCGCTGGCTCGAGCTGTGGAACCACGTCTTCATGCAGTTCGACCGCGACGCGCAGGGCAAGCTGACGCCCCTGCCGATGCAGAGCGTCGACACCGGCCTCGGCCTCGAGCGCCTGGCCGCCGTGCTGCAGGGCGTCCAGAGCAACTACCAGACCGACGTCTTCCGGACGCTCATCCGCCGTATGAGCGAGCTGAGCGGCCGCCAGCCCGCCGGCGACGACCTCATCAGCATGCAGGTCATCGCCGATCACGCGCGCGCCGTCGTCTTCACGATCACCGACGGCGCGGTCCCGAGCAACGACGGCCGCGGCTACGTGGTCCGGCGCATCCTGCGGCGCGCGGCGCGTCACGGCCATCTCCTAGGCATGGAAGAACCGTTCCTCTACCGGATCTGCGAGACGGTCATCGAGGTCATGGGCGACGCGTACCTCGAGCTGCGCCAGCGTCGCGACCGCGTGCTGCCGCTGATCCGCCAGGAGGAGGAGCGCTTCCTGCGCACCCTGGCCAGCGGCTTGAAGATCTACGCCGAGTTCCGCGACCGCATGCGCGCCGAGGGGCGCGCCGTGCTGGCCGGCGCCGAGGCGTTCAAGCTGCACGACACCTTCGGTTTCCCGGTCGACCTGACGGCGGTCATGGCGGCCGAAGACGGCCTGACCGTCGATCAGGACGGGTTCGCGGCGTGCATGGCGCAGCAGCGCGCCCAGAGCGGCAGGGAACGCGTCTTCATGCAAGGCATCGGACCTTGGCAGCCGCTGCGGCCGGCCGCGGCGGTCGCGGGACGCTCCGGCGACGACGCGCCGCTGCGCGGGCGCTTCACCGGCTACGACACGCTCGCCGGCGAAAGCGAGGTGCTGGCCGTGCGCGCCGGCGGCGAGGATGGCGCCGGCGCGCGGACGCACGTGCTCTGCGCCGAGGCGCCGTTCTATCCGGAGGGTGGCGGCCAGGTCGGCGACACCGGCACCATCGAGTTGCGCGACGGCGAGGAGCTGCCGGTCCTGACGACGCTCAAGACCGAGGAAGGACCGGCGCTGGTCGTGCGGGGCGACGCGGCAGGGCTGGCGGCGCGGCAGATCGGAAGAGCGTCGTGTAGGGAAAGAGTGTAGGATAGGGTG
>CAZJWO010000057.1:0-22642 GCA_964549735.1 uncultured Fibrobacteraceae bacterium
ACACCCTATCCTACACTCTTTCCCTACACGACGCTCTTCCGATCTGGTTCGACGTCCAGAGCGTCGAAACCATCGGCCAGCAGGCCGACCTGGTGCCGGCTGATCGCGCGCAGGCGCGCCGGCGTCAGGCCCTGCGCGACGAAGAAATCGAGCACCGCCGCCGCGCGGTACTGGCTGGTGGGATCGTAGGTGGCCCCGGCGAAGCGGTCGGCGTCGGCGCCGTAGGCCACCCTTCCGGGTTGGAGCGGATCGGCCAACGCCGCGAATTCGGCGAACCAGCCGGTCAAGACCGGACGCCGCGTGCAGTCGGGCGGCACGCGCAGGTAGCCTACCCCCTCGCCCAGTTGCAGATACTTGTAGCCGCCGCCGACCACCCAGGCGCGGGCGAGGTCGACCGACGGCGACCACGGCACCACGCCGAGGTGGTGGTAGGCATCGAGCAGGAGCTCGGCGCCGTGCCGCGCGCAGGCGCGACCGACCGTCTCCAGGTCCGGCACGATGCGCGCCGTCTGGAACTGCACGGTCGAGACCAGGACCGCGGCCGTGCGGTCGTCGACCGTGCGGGCCAGGCGGCCGGCCAGGTCGTCGACCGGCTCGGCGGCCACCTTGACGACCTCGACGCGTTCCTCGGCCAGCCGGTCGAGCAGCCGCCGGATCGTGTGGAACTCGCCGTCGGTGGTCACCAGGCGGGGCCGTTCGCCGAGCGGGAGCGCCGACAGGAAACGCGTCACCAGTTCGAAGGTGCTCTGGCCGAGGGCGATCTGCTGCGGCGCCTCGCCCAGCAGCGCCGCGATCCCCGCCCGCACGCGGCCGGCCACGGCGAACGCCCGCTCCCACTTCTCGTCGACCAGTTCGGCGGCGTCCAGCCAGGCCTGCTGCTGGGCCGCGAAACCGCAATCGGGCCACGCCTGATGCGAGTGGCCGGTCAAGAGCAGGCGCTCGGCCACGCGGAAGCGCGTGTAGTGGCGCGCCAGCGGATTGGCGCCGGGCGCGACGTGCGATGCGTCCGCCGGTCCGCCACTCACGCGCACACCGCCGGCAGCGCGTCGAACGGCGAGCGGAGGAGCGTTCCTTTCATGGGCACCGCCTTGGTTCGGGGCCGGGATCTTGCCCGGCGGACCGTCAGCCGAGGATCAGGATCAGCAAGCGCCACATCGCGTCGAACAGGGGCCGCAGCGCTCCGAGCCAGAGCAGGCCGAAGATGATCACGAACCCGAACCGCTCGATCGCCAGGTACCGGATGGCCAGGTGCGGCGGCAGCCAGGCCGCGACGATGCGCGAGCCGTCGAGCGGCGGGATCGGAAGCAGGTTGAACAGCCCGAGCAGCAGGTTGATCGCCGCGCCGGAGACCGCCAGGTAGATGACCCACAGCGGCCAGCCGCTGGCCACGGCCAGGCGGAAGAGCAGGGCGAAGACGATGAGCTGCAGGAAGTTCGCGACGGGGCCGGCGAGGGCGGCGATCGCGAATCCGCGCAGCGGATCGCGGAAGCGCCGGATATCGATCGGCACGGGCTTCGCCCAGCCGAGGATGAACGGCGAGCCGGTCAAGAGCAGGAATCCCGGGATCACGAGGCTGCCGAAGAGGTCGAGATGCGGCAGGGGGTTGAGTGTCAGCCGGCCCTGGTCGCGCGCCGTCGGATCGCCGAGCCGATTGGCGACCCAGCCGTGGGCGACCTCGTGCAGGATGATCGCCATCAGCAACGTGCCGATGCGGATCGCTATCACCGCGGGCGTCGCCACGCCGGGAAACCCGGGCGCGGCGGCGGCCGACAACAGGCCGGCGGCCAGCAGGTTGGTCACGAGGCCGGGGTGAAGAGTCGTCGACAGCATCGTTCGTACAGCATCCTGGCCGGCCTTTTGCGGGCGTTTCGGTTCGCTCATCGGGAATCGGCAGCCTACACGTACCGCTGCAAGTTGTCCAGGAGGCCCTCTTAGAAGAAGTCCGCTCAGCTCCAGCACGATCCATCAACAAGATTGCACTGCCCCGCCGTCGATCGGCATCTATTACGAAGTCGATGTTTGACGATTTCGTCAAATCGTCACACAGCGCAAGCGGACACGTATCGACGTCACCGCACCAGCGTCACCCTTACCGTCGCCCCGCGCCCGTCCGCACCCGACGGCCGCGCAGATCGAAGACCTCAAGCCGCACCCGGCTCGCCCGCGGCGAACGTGCCCGCGAACGCACCGCCGACGGCACGTGCGAGAGCGAGCCGCCCTCCTGTGGGCCGTAGTCGGCGGCGAAGTCGACACGGGGGGGCCCGTCTCGTAAAGCCAGCGCGCCGTCGGCGCCGATCCTGAGGACCGCCGGCCAACCCTGGACGCCCTTGCGCAACCTCCGAATGTCCGGGTCCAGCCCCCCGGAGCCGACCACTAGGACGAGAGACTCGTTCTGCCTGGTCACGATGCTGCCACGCTCGATGTTCACCTCGCCCTGGTCTGCGCTATGCCCACCGATCAACCATTGGTCGGCGACCAGGGTGGTGTCGTCCAGCACGCGTACGCCCCCCCTGCCCTTGTTGGCCCACCATCAGCCGGGGCAAGGTGCCGAACGTCGCTATCCCTTGCGCGATCAGCGTGCCACTGGGATACGCCGCTCAGCGGGCTACCCACCTCCACGCGGGCAAGGTCGGTCTCCGGATCGGGACGCACGTCGCGGCCGATGATGGCATGCACCGAATTGCGCTGATGGCTCAAGAGGCGAAGATGCGCGAAATCCTGGGCGTCGTTACCGACCACGAGCGACGGCGACTCGAGCGAGGTGGACGTCAGCGTGTACGAACCACTCTGGTAGATCAGGCGCCGGGCACGCCCTCGGGCTGCCAGTGTCCGGGGCTGGCGTAGGCGCCGTTGAGCGAGCCCCCAGAAGCGAGCGACCGGCGGCGGCGCCTTCCATGAGAGGTGCCAGGCGGCTTCGACCGCGCGGCCGGATCCGCCCGAGAACACGACGTCTCACGTGCTGCCGGAAGGCTCGATGTCGACGTTGATCAGGGCGGTGCCCACACCGCCGTCGGAAGCCCAGATCTGGATCCGGACCAGACCGCCGCTGGCGTCGTAACCATCCCGGCGGCCCGGCTCGACGTTGATCTTGTAGGCGAAGCCCTGGTAGTTGGTCCGCTCGATGTTCAACGTACCGCCTTCTGGATCTCCGCTGGCCGACCCGAAGACCTGGAAGCGTCCGCCTTCGACCGAGAAGGACATCCCACCGCCGGATTCCGGACCGCCGTCGGCGTCGACCGCAGCCGATTCCGCGTCGACGCGCGACGCCGACCGTCGCGATCCGCCGCCTCGATCTCGGTGTTGTCGTGATGATCCACTGCGTCTCCTCGCTCACTGGCGTGCTTGCCGAGACCCCGGAGCTTATGGCCGCAGGGATCCATCAGGTCGCCGACCGACCATACAGGATCGATGTAGTATTATAAGCAAACAGGGAAACACGTTCGCAACCCGTTCGGCGGTGCGTCGGGATGTCTCCACACGGATGCGCAGTCGGATGGTGTGACCGCGCGGACTACGCGGCTGGATCAGAGCCCGTAGTGCACCTGAACCAGCCGGCGCACGGATTCTTCGCCGCGAAAGTGCTGGTCGAACCTGGCCCGCCCCGCGTCGCCCATGGCTCGCCAGCGCTCGGGGCTGCGGGCCAGCGCGAGCATGGCCTGGGCGAGGCTCTGGGCATCGTCCGGTCGCGCGAGGATCGCGGTCTGGCCGTCGATGACCGCCTCCTCCTGCATGCCCGAAACAGCTGTCCCCACGACGGGCAATCCCATGGCCATGGCTTCGAGCACCGCCAGGTTGAGACCCTCGGCGAAGCGAGAACTCATGACGTAGATGTCGGCTGCGTCGAGCACACGCCAGCCTCTGTCGCGGATTCCCGCCCAGTGGAGGCGGTCGGCGATGCCCAGGCGAGCCGCCATGTCCGGAAGGCGGGAGCCGCGCGGATCCAGGCCGATCTGAAGGAGGCGCAAGGATGGCTCCGCCGCGGAAACCTGTTGAAATGCATTCAGAAGGACATCGAGCCCCTTGAAGGGCGTGTCCCAGGAGATCGTGGCGAAGACCCCCGCATCCGCCGGGATGCCCAACTCGGCCCGCAGCGCGGCGCGGCGCTCGGCGGAGCGGGAGCGATCACCGAACAGTCCCAGGTGATGCGTCGCGACACGCTTCGGGTCGATCCCGGCTGCGATGAGGGTCTGCCGCACCGTGTCCGACACCGCGAGCGTGCAGTCGTTGGCCGCGGCGCCGGCCCGCAGCAACCGGATCTGGACCGCTGCGCGTACACCACGCTCGGACAGGGTGTCGTTGGCGTGCACCATCGCGAACGTGCGTCGCGCCCCGAGCCGGCGGGCCAGCGCAGGAGCGGCCGCCCCGACCGCCAGTCGAGTGAAATGGGTTTGCAGGATTACCGGTCTCGTCCGCCGCAGCAGACGGAACACCTGCTGCAGGCTCGGCACGGTGCCGGTCCCCACTGGGGCGACGACCCACGCGACCCCGGTCTGCTCGAGCGCACGCAGGTATTCCTCGCTCGTCGGCGGCGCTTCGTACTGCACCACGGTGCGGTAGCCGTATTCGCCGCAGGCGCGCGCGACCTCGAGCAGGTACTGCTCCAGCCCGCCGAACTTGGTGCTGGTCATACCGGTGAGGTGCAGAATCGTAGGCGATTCCGGCTGCCGCATGAGCTTCTCCTGGCGCCCGTTGTCGACAGGCCCGCCGGGACGGTACAGCTTTCGCCGGCGTCGCCGCAAGTGCTATTGACGCCGGTCGCGTCTCGCCCATTGCCGCGACTCGGAACCCCGTCCTATGTCAACCGGTTCAGCCCATTCAGCGCGGCGACCCGGTACGCCTCGGCCATGGTCGGGTAGTTGAACGTGGTGTTGATGAAGTAGTCGAGCGTGTTGGCCGGGCCCGGCTGGGCCATGATGGCCTGGCCGATGTGGATGATCTCGGCGGCGTTGTCGCCGAAGCAGTGGATGCCCAGGAGCTCGCGCGTCTCGCGGTGGAAGAGGATCTTGAGCATGCCGGTGGTGCGGCCGGTGATCTGGGCGCGCGCCAGGTGCTTGAACATCGCGTGGCCGACCTCGTAGGGAATCTTCTTGGCCGTCAGCTCGCGTTCGTTCAGGCCGATCGAGCTGATCTCGGGGATCGTGTAGATGCCGGTCGGCACGTCCTTGACCAGGCTGTAGGTGCAGGCGCCCTCGACCAGGTGCGTGGCGGCGAAGCGGCCCTGGTCGTAAGCGGCGCTCGCGAGGTTCGGGAAGCCGACCAGGTCGCCCACGGCGTAGATGTGCGGCTGGGCCGTCTGGAACTGCCCGTTGACCGCGATCGAGCCGCGCTGGTCGATCTTGATGCCGAGATCCTCCAGGCCCAAGCCGTCGGAATTGCCCGTGCGGCCGTTGGCCCACAGCAGATACTGGGTGCGGATCTGCTTGTTCGACTTCAGATGCAACGTGACGCCCTCGTCGTCGGCCTCGACCTTCTCGTATTCCTCGTTGTGGTCGACGCGCACGCCCGTCTCGCGCAGGTGGTAGGCCAAGGCGTCGATGATCTCGTCGTCCAGGAAGGTCAGCAGCTGGCCGCGCGTGTTGATCAGGTTGACCCGCATGCCCAGGCCGCGCAGGATCGAGGCGTACTCGCAGCCGATCACGCCGGCGCCGTAGATGGTCAGCGATTTCGGCGTGTCGCGCAGCTTGAGCAGGGTATCGCTGTCCAGGATGCGCGGGTGATCGAAGTCGACGTCGTCGGGGTGATAGGGACGCGAGCCGGTCGCCAGGAAGAAGACCCCGCCCGTATAGCGCCGCCGCTGGCCCGACTGCGCCGTGACCTCGACCGTGTGCGCGTCGAGGAATCGCGCGAAGCCGCCGATCACATCGATGTCGTTGGCTTCGTAGAACGACCGCCGCAGCTTGACCTGGGCGGCGATCACGGTCTGCGAGTGGCGCAGCAACGTCTGGTAATCGGCGTCCTGGAACTGCAGCCAGTTCTCCTTGCGCTGGACGATCTGGCGCAGGGCCTTGCTCGGGATGGTCCCCTTGTGGGTGCTGCTGCCGCCGACCTCGAAGAAGGCCTCGATGACGGCCACCCGCCGGCCGGCCTTGGCGCACTTCATGGCGGCGCCCTCGCCGCCCGGCCCGCTGCCGATCACGATGACGTCGTAGTCGCGCTGCATGATTCTTACGCTCCCGCCTCGAGCTGCACAAAAAACCGCGTTCCGCTGCGGCCAGGGCGGGCCGTTCAAACGCCGTGCCCGCCGGCCCGGAGTTCAAAGGTAAATCCGAGCGTAAAAAAGCGAAACACCGCCCCTGTCCGCGACCGATTTGTGGTATGCTTATCCATCAGACGCAGCCATACGATCACGCAGCCGCGGAAGGTGTTCCATGCAGCGTTTCGTACGTCCTATTCTTTTCCTCATCGCCCTCGCCCTTCTGATCACCGCCAGCCGCGCCGCCCAGTTCGAACCCGACCCCGCCAGCCGCCCCGATCTGCAGACCGCGGCGCCCACCGGCCGCATCGTCGTCCGGTTCGCTCCCGGCGCCACGACCGCAGACCAGGCCCGGATCGCCGCGGCGGCGAACGCGCCGCTAGAGCCCCGCCTCGCGCCCGCTCTGCTGGCCGCGCTCGCCGCCAGGAAACCCGTGCCCGCCGCGCGCCTCGCGCGCCTCGCGCGCTACGTGCACTTCGACGCCGCCACGGCGGACCGCGCCGAACTGCTCCGCCTGGTCCGGCGCCTGGCCGCCGATCCGGCCGTCGCGGCCGCGTTCCTCGAGCCGCGCGCCGTGCCGGCCGCCCTGGGTTTCGATGCTTTCATCGACCAGCCAGCGACCTCGCCGCTCGCCGCGGATGCGGAACGCTCCCGCACGACGTCCTCGGCGACGCCCGACTTCACCGATCTGCAGGAGTATCTCCTGGACGCGCCGCTGGGCATCGGCGCCGTCTCGATGTGGAGCCAGCCGGGCGCCCGCGGCGCCGCGGTCCGCATCATCGATATCGAGGGAGCCTGGTTGTGGGCGCACGAGGATCTGCCGGCGCCGCTGGCGGACATCGGCCAGCATGTCGACGATCTCGCCTGGCGCAACCACGGCACCGCGGTGGTCGGCCAGCTGCGAGGCAGCGACAACGGCTATGGCGTGATCGGCATCGTGCCCGACTGCGCGGTCGGCAACTCCAGCATCGGCGACCAATCGGTGGCCGACGCGATGCTCAGCGCGTCGCTCTACCTCGAGCCGGGAGACCTCATCCTCATCGAGCTGCACGCCCCCGGACCGAACAGCTACGAAGGCGGCGGCCAGTACGGCTACCTGCCCATGGAGTTCTGGCCGGACAACTTCGACGTCATCCGCGCCCTGACCGACCAGGGCCTGATCGTCGTCGAAGCGGCCGGCAACGGCCAGATGGACCTCGACGACCCGCTCTACCAGGGTCTCTTCGACCGCCAGCAGCGCGACTCGGGCGCGATCATGGTCGGCGCGACGAACGGCGGCCAGCTCGACCCCGCGTGGTTCACGAACCATGGCACCCGCGTCGACCTCAGCGGCTGGGGCTACAACGTCGTCACCTGCGGCTACGGCGACCTGCAAGGAGGGCCGGAAACGGAGTGGTACACCCAGCAGTTCGCGGGCACCAGCAGCGCCTCGCCCATCGTCACCGGCGCGGTCGCGTCGCTGAGGGGCATGGTCTCCGCGGAGTATGGCTTTGCGCTCGACGCCTCCCTCGCCCGCCAGATCCTGCGCGACACCGGCACCCCGACCGCGGGGCCCCAGCTCATCGGACCGCGCCCCGACCTGGTCGCCGCCTGGGACCTGGCCGGACAGGGCGTCGGCCAGCTCGCGGGTCAGGTGACCGAGCAGGGCAGCGGCTGGGAACTCGGCGGGGTCGCGGTCCGCGTGCTGCCGGACGGCCCGACGATCACGACGGGAGGCGACGGCAGCTACCGGTTCAGCTTGCTGCCGGGAGACTACGATCTGGAGTTCGCCTCCTACTACCATGACACGCGCGTCGTGGCGGTCGCTGTCGGGAGCGGCCCGAACACGCGCGATGTCGTTCTGGATCCGGCGCTGCTGGCCACGGTGACGGGCACCGTGCGCGGAGCCGCCCAGCAGACGCTCGGCGGCGTCACGCTGCTGCTCGCGGGCGAGCCGTTGCCCGTCGTGCAGTCGGCGCCCGATGGCACGTTCACGTTGCCGCCGCTGCCCGTCGGCCGCACGTACCTGCTTTTGGCCGGCGGCGCGCCGCAGCATGGCGGCCTCGCCCGCGAGATCGCGGTGGGACAGACCACGCTGCAGCTGAACGTCGACCTGCCGCCGGCGACCGAAGATTTCGAAGCGGGGCCGGGCGGGTTCACCGCGACCGGCGGACTCTGGCAGCGGGGCGACCCGTCGGTGCACGGCGTCGGCCCGGGCGCGGCGTTCGACGGCCAGTTCTGCTGGGGCGTCGGTCTGGACGGCGGCGGCTATCCCGATCTGGCGTGGTCCGAACTGCAGAGCCCGTTGTACCTGAGCAGCGATTTCGCCGGCGACCGCCTGTACCTCAGCTTCCATTACTGGAGCGGCACCGAAGCCGGCTGGGACGGCGTGCACGTCGTCCTGGACCCCACCGGCGCCGCAACCGTCATCCAGCCTCTGGACGGCTACACCGATCTCTTCTTGCGCGGCCTGAGCCACCAGCCGGGCTGGTCGGGCGCCAGCTACGGCTGGCAGACGGCGATCTTCGATCTGACCGCCCAGCTCGCCGCCCCGTCGTGGCGATTCGCGCTGCGCTTCGGCTCGGACGAGAGCGTGACCGCCACGGGGTTCCTCGTCGACGGCATCACGCTGCACGCGATCGACAGCGCCGCCGCGGCGCCTGACGGAGCGACCGTGCCGGAAGCCTCGCCGCGCCTGGCCGCCTGGCCCAATCCCTTCAATCCGCGCCTGACCGTGGCCTGGTCGCTGCCATCGCCGGGCGAACTGGATCTGGACGTCTTCGACCTGCGCGGCCGCCTGGTGCGACGCCTGCTCCAGCGGGCCGCGGTTGCGGCCGCCGGAAGCGTCGCGTGGGACGGCGCCGATCGGACGGGGCGCGCCCTGCCCAGCGGCGTCTACCTGGTGCGGTTGAAGACCGGCGGACACGAGGCCGTGCAGCGCGTCACCCTGAGCCGCTGACCGGCCGGCCCGCAAGCAGCAACCGAACAACGCCGCGCCGCGCACCGCGCGACGCGGCGTCTCTCGACCTCGCGCCGACCCCCGACTATATTGGGCTGCTGTCACCTGTCCGCGCGCCGCGGCGCGCTTCGGCACCCCCGATCCGGAGGTCTCCCGTGAGACGACGAGCCCATCTTCCCGGCACGCCGGGCGCGCGGATCGCAGCGCCGGCCGGCTCGCTAGCCCTGTGTCTGGCCGTGCTGACGGCCGTTGCGCCGGCTCCGGCCGCCGCCGTGGACGCCGCCGTGGACGCTGCGCCGCAGCCCTTCTCGGTCCACGACATGCTCGCCATGCTGCGCATCAGCGACCCGCAGGTATCGCCCGACGGCAAGCTGGTCGTCTTCTCGGTGCGCGAGACCGATCTGGAAGCCAACCGCGGTCGCACCGACCTCTGGCTGGCCGACACCGCCGGCCGCCAGCCGCCGCGGCCGTTGACCCGCAGCCAGGCGGGCGAATGGAACGCGCGCTGGTGCCGCGACGGCAAGATCCACTTCCTGTCGAACCGCAACGGCAGCGCGCAGATCTGGGTCATCGACCCGCGCGGCGGCGAGGCCGAGCAGCTCGTCGCCGCGCCGTTGCCGGTCGTGGCCTTCGAGCACGCGCCGGTCCTCGGCGGTTTCCTCGTGGCCATGGAGGTCTACCCGGGGCTAACCGCGGCCGAGACGATCGCGCGCGATGAGGAGCTGGCGAGCCGGCAACGCTCCGGCATGGTCTACGATGAGCTCATGTTCCGGCACTGGGACAGCTGGGAGGATGGCAAGCGCAATCATCTGTTCATCCTGCGCCCTGACGGCAGCTTCGTCGATCTCATGCCAGATCTGGACGCCGACGTGCCGACCCGGCCGTGGGGCGGCATGGAGGAAGTGGCCGTCGCGCCCGACGGCCGCGAGATCCTCTTCACCGCCAAGATCCTGCCCGGCAGCGAGCCGGCCTGGAGCACCGACTACAACGTCTACGCGGTCAAGGCCGACGGCTCGGGCCGCCTGCGCAACCTGACGGCCGACAACCCGGCGTGGGACACCGGACCGGTCTTTACGCCCGACGGCAAGACCGTGGCCTGGCTGGCGATGGATCGCCCCGGCTTCGAAGCGGACCGGTTCCACATCCAGCTGCGCAGTTGGCCCGACCTCGGCGACCCGCGACGGCTCGATCTCATCTACGACGGGTTGACCCTGAGCCCTGGCAACCTGCTCTTCGACGCGCGCGGCCGCATGATCTTCGTGACCGCGCCGTACCTCGGCCAGAGGTCGATCTTCGCGATCGACGTCCAACGGGGAACGACCCGCCTCGTCGTGCGCGACGGCAGCAACGGCGCCGTGACCTGGGCCGGCGACCGCCTGCTCTACCTCAAGCAGCACCTGCGCTCGCCCAACGAGATCTACGCGGCGCGCGCCGACGGGCGCGACGAAACGCGCCTGACCGGTCTGAACGACGCGCGACTCGCCGCCTGCCTCATGGGCGAGCCGGAGCAGTTCACGTTCGAGGGCTGGAACGGCAACACGGTCTACGCCTACGTGGTCAAGCCCTACGACTGGAGCGCCGAGGCCGCAGCCGCGGGACGCCAGTGGCCCGTCGCCTTCCTCATCCACGGCGGCCCGCAGGGCTCGTTCGGCAACGACTTCCACTACCGCTGGAATCCGCAGGCCTACGTCGGCGCCGGCTTCACCACCGTGGCGGTCGACTTCCACGGCTCGGTGGGTTACGGCCAGGACTTCACCGACGCGATCAGCGGCCACTGGGGCGACCGCCCGCTCGAAGACCTCGAGAAGGGTCTCGACGCGGCGCTCGCGCGTTATCGCTGGATGGACAGCGAGCGCGTCGTCGCCGCCGGCGCCAGCTACGGCGGCTTCATGATCAACTGGCTGCACGGCCAGCCGTTCGGCCAGCGGTTCCGCGCGTTCGTGACCCACGACGGCAACCTGGACGAGCGCATGGCCTACTTCGACACGGAGGAGCTGTGGTTCCCCGAGTGGGAGAAGGGCGGCACGCCGTGGGAGAATCCCGACGGCTACCACCGCTTCAATCCCGTCGAGTTCGTGCAGAACTGGCACGTGCCCACGCTGGTGGTCCACGGCAAGCTCGACTATCGCGTCGTCTACACGCAGGGTCTGGGCACGTTCACGGCGCTGCGACGCCAGGGCGTGCCGGCGCGCCTGCTGTTCTTCCCGGACGAGAACCACTGGGTTCTCAAGCCCCACAACTCGATCCAGTGGCACGAGGAGGTCCTGGGCTGGCTGCGGCGCTGGACGCAGTGACGCCGGCAGTCTCGGTCCGGCCTGGATGATCTGCTGCGTGACAAGGAGCCTGCACGCGCGAGGTGCAGGCTCCTTGCTGCTGTCGATCATCTCGCAGAAGCTGACCCGCCGCGCCCGGGCGGTCCGGAATGCGCCTCGCGGCGCCGCGAAGCGGCGGACCTACTCGTCGGCGCTTCCGCCGCCGCCGGTGTTGAGGACCGCGAAGAGCCGTGTGGCATCCTGGACCTGCTTGAGATCGGACAGCTGGATGACCTGGAATTCCGGCAACTCGATCGTGCCATCGGCGGCCACCGCGCCGGCGTTCTGGATCACGGCCTGGTAGGAGACCACGATCGCCTCGCCCCAGGCGATGAGCACGCCCTGCAACGGACGGTCGTCTCCCTGCAACCCGAGTCCGGCGACATGGTTGAACTCGGCCGCCAGCAACTCGCGCAACAGGCCGACGAGGGGATCCCGCGACCGGCCGCGCAGGATCTCCCATGCTTCGCGCATTTCGTTGCCCGGCGTGAACTGGAAGACCTCATCGAGATACAGCTGCTGGATCGCGGCCAAGAAGCCGAGGATCGTGTCGTTATCGTAGAAGCGCGGGGCGCGGGCGTTGCTCAGCGCCAGGCGCAGTTCCCTTTGCCAGAACCGGGCCGAACGGCCGTTGCTCAGGAGTTCGCCGGTCTCGAGTTCATCGATGATCTGCTCGGCGCGCGGCGCGAAGCCGAAATCGATGGCCAGCGCGTCGGGTCCCACGGAGATCGGATATTCGAGCAGCCCCGTGGCATCGAAGGACGTCCGCAGCACGTCGTTGAACGCGCCAGGATAGCTCTCCAGATCGATGCGCACGGTATAGTCGCCCGCCCCGCGCAAGAAACTGAACCGACCGAGGCCGTCCGTGGAGGCCGATTCGACCAGGACACCGTCCTGCAGCAGGTCCACGACGACATCGCCGATCCCCGCCTCGATCTCGCCGGGCAAGCCGTCCGCGTCGACATCCACGAACACGACGCCCGACAGGACATAGCTGCCGGCGCACGGGCCGGGAACCAGCCCGACCTCCGCGTCCGGGGCGGTCTTGACCGTCGCGCGGACCTCGCCCTCGCTGACGTCGCCGGCGAAGGTGATGGCGAACTCGCGACCGACCGTGTCGTCGATCTCGATCGGCAGGTCCCAGCGGATGCCATAGATGCCGGTCCGCGGATCGACGCCGATCGTGACCGCATCGACGGGCTGGTAACCGCTCGGCGAGGGAGCGCAATCCGGCAGTTCCAACGCGAAATAGCGCAAGTAACTTCCGACGCCGGTGCCATGAACGGTATAACGGAACGTCGTCTCGCCATCGGCGACGGTCCGGCCGTCGTACTGCACGACGAAATCGTTGATGAGCACCTGCACGGTCGCGCCCGCCGGCGCCTTGGGCATCGAGTCGTCGCTCGCGGCCGGCGTCGTCGGCACGGCCGAACCGCAGCCGCCGAGGAAGCTAACGGCGCCGATGGCGACGATGGCCCACACGGCAAGAAGGCTGCCATGCCGCAAGTCATTCCGATAAGATCTCATCCGCGAACCTCCCAGGGGAGCAGGACACGTCTTCGTGCCGGGGTTTGCCGCGGCGCGGAGTGTGCTTCGCTCATCGCGTGGCCGCGAGTGGCGAAGACACGTTCCGGGATCCGCCTAGGCGACAGGAAATCAGATCTTATCCTATATATGAGCAATATGGTCTGCAATAGAGTGAAATCTGTAACGACGTCGCGATGGTCTTCCCAGACTGGCAATCGAGCATCTGCGGACCGCAGGGTCACTCGGCGAGAGCTCTGATCCGATCGGCCTCGCCGACGGTCACGGCGGCTTCCGCCGTCCGGCCCATCAGCTCGAGCACGTCGGCGTAATCGCTCAGGACCGCCGCCAGTTCGGGGTGATCCGGTCCGTGGGTGATACGGAAGATCGCCAGCGCCTGCTCGAAATAGGCGAGCGCGGCCTGCGGCTCGCCGCGTTCCATGGACAGCAGGCCGAGATCGCGCCGGCTCCAGGCCACATCGCGATGCTCCGCGCCGAGGACCTTTTCGCGGATCGCTAGCGCCCGTTGCAGGAGAGGTGCGGCGAGTTCGTGCTTGCCCTGCAGGCGGTGCAGATTGCCGAGGTTGTTCAGCGTCTGCGCGACGTCGGGATGCTCCGGGCCGACGGCCCGCTCGCGGATCGAGAGCGCGCGTTCGTAGAGCGGGGCCGCTTCCGCATAGCGCTCCGCGAGTTGCAGCAACAGCGCCAGGTTGTTGACCGCCGAGCCCAGCCGCGGGTGATCGGGGCCCAGGACCTTCTCGTAGATCGCGATCGCGCGCCGGTAGTGCCGCTCCGCCTCGTCGATCCTCTCCATCTGGTGGTAGAGCAGGCCGAGGTTGTTCAGCCCGCGGGCGACGTCCGCGTGGTCTTCGCTGTAGGCGCGTTCCCAGATCGCCAGCGCCCGCCGGTACAGATCCTCGGCGCCGCCATAGTCGCCTTCATTCCAGGCGAGGATGGCAAGCCCATTCAGACTGGCGGCGACCTCGGGGTGATCGCCGCCGAGCGCGTCGGTACGGATCGCCAGAGCGTGCTCGTACAACGGTTTCGCTTCCGTGTGGCGGCCCTGGCGTCGATAGACGCTGGCCAGTTCGCCGAGACTGCGGGCCAGCGCGAGCCGATCGCCGCGCGGATGACGCCTCATCGTCGCCGCGGCCTCGCGCAGCAAGGTCTCCGCCTCGTCGTAACGCGCGAGCCGTACATAGAGGTCGGCCAGTTCGACCTGGCTCGCCGCGAGGGTCAGCGGATCGCCGACGTCCTCTCGCTGCAACAACTCGAGCGCCGTCTGCAGACGGGGTTGCGCCGCCTCGTAGAGGCCGAGATTGCGGTAGACCTTGCCGATCGTGTTCAGGAGCCGCGCCTTGGTCGCCGGCTGGTCGGCGAGTTCGCTCTCGACGCGCTCCGCGCCGGCGTCGAGGATCTCGCGCGCGGTGATCGTGCTGCCGCGCGTGTGATCGGGATCGGCGACCTCGAAGATGTCGACCAGGAACGCCGACACCTGTTTCGCGGTCGCCGCCTCCAGGTTGGCGACACGCTCGGCGCGCACGGCGCGCACGAGGCCGACGGTGGTCCCGGCGATGCCCAGCAGCACCGCACCGGCGACGACGACGCCGGCGGCCACGCCCGTGCGGTGCCGCCGGATGAACTTGCGCAGGAGATAGGCCTTGCTCGGGGGACCCGCCGTGACCGGTTCGTCCCGCAGGTGCCGCCGGATGTCCAGGGCCAGGTCGTTGGCGGTCTCGTAGCGGCGGCTGCGGTCCTTCTCCAGCGCCCGCATCGTGATCCAGTCCAGGTCGCCGCGCAGGCGCTTGCGCAGGGCCGAAGGTTCGCAGGCGCGGTCGCGAGCGGCCACGCCCAGCGAGGTCGCCATCGTCGTCAGGCGGTCGCTCGGTCGCGGGGGCTCGTCCTCGCGGATCTTCCGCAGGACCTCATGGAACCCGACGTCCGCGAAATCCTGCTTCGTGAACGGCCGTTCGCCGACCAGGATCTCGTAGAGGAGCACGCCGAGGGCGTAGACGTCGGTGCGCGTATCGATGCCCTTGGCGTCGAGGTCGGCCTGCTCGGGGCTCATGTAGGCCGGTGTGCCGAGCAACTGGCCGAGGTTCGTCTGCATCGTCAACTCGGTCAGCGACTGATCGATGGCCTTGGCCACGCCGAAGTCGATGATCTTGGGCACCGGTTTGCCGTCGATCGCGGTGACCAGGACGTTCGAGGGTTTCAGATCGCGGTGGATGATCGCCTTCTGATGCGCGTGCTGTACGCCTTCACAGACCTGGATGAACAGTTCGAGGCGCTGGCGCAGACTCAAGCGGTGCAGATCGCAGTAGTCGGTGATGGGTACACCGTCGACGAACTCCATGACGAAGTAGGGACGACCCCGTTCGGAGGCGCCGGCATCGAAGACCTTCGCGATGCACGGGTGATCCATGAGCGCCAGAGCCTGGCGTTCCGACTCGAAGCGAGCCACGAATTCGCGCGTGTCCATGCCCTGCTTGACGATCTTCAGGGCGACCTTGCGCCGGATCGGCTCGATCTGCTCGGCTTCGAAGACCTGGCCCATGCCGCCTTCGCCGACGGGACGCAGCAGACGGTATGGGCCGATCAGCTCGCCGGCCGCGGTCGCGTCGGTGACGGCCGGCGGCTGGCCATCGTCGGCGGGGGGAAGAGCGAGAGTCCTGTCGTCATCCACGGCGCTTCGACCCTGTGCGTGCTTCCTGTGCATTGGCGGCGGCGGGATGACGCTGAAGACGCGCCGCCCCCCCGATGCCGGTCCGATGATCCCGAAAGGATCACGTTAATCACGCTGTCGCCACGTCGCGAGCGCGCGACTCTGGCCAGCGACCAAGACGTGCGTTAAGCTGAGAGCACGGACTCCACCACCCGTCGCCCGGAGGTGCCGCCGATGCTGAGCTACCGCAAGGAGCTGTGGCTAGAGATCCCCACCCGCCGCGCGTTCTTGAACCTCACCCCGCAGATCGAAGCCTGCGTCGCCGATAGCGGCATCAAGGAAGGCCTCTGCCTGATCAACCCGATGCACATCACGGCCTCGGTCTTCATCAACGACGACGAGACCGGCCTGCACCACGATTACGAGCTATGGCTGGAGGACCTCGCCCCGCACGAGCCCGTCGACCGCTACCGCCACAACCTGACGGGCGAGGACAACGGCGACGCGCACCTGAAGCGGCAGATCATGGGGCGCGAGGTCGTCGTCGCCGTGACCGGCGGCCGCCTGGACCTCGGCACTTGGGAGCAGATCTTCTACGGCGAGTTCGACGGCCGCCGCCGCAAGCGCGTGCTCGTCAAGATCATCGGCGAGTAGCGGCGGACCGCGGCCGTCGGTTGGCGTCATGACCGACGCCGCTTTCTGACCATGCAACGCCAACGAAGCATTCCGCAGATCGCGAACGTGTCCAACAGCACCCGGTCAGGCTCGGTCCGGCGCGGTCCACGGGTTCCGGCCGTGGCGGCTCGCCAGCGTTTCGCCGCGGCGACAACCATACTGTTGCGTTAATACGAAACTGTGCATATAGTGCGCCCGACGCTTCGCACGTGGACCTGAACCGGGAGATGCCATGAAACCGAAATCCTGGCGACCTTATGTCGCGGGCGCCCTCGTCGGCCTGCTCGCGACGCTGTCGGTCCTGGTCTCGACCCAGACGCTCGGTCGGGCCCAGTACCTCGGCGCATCGACGACGTTCGTGCGCGCCGCCGGCTACGTCGAGCAGGCGGTCGCCCCGGAGAACGTCGCCGCCAATCCGTACTTCCAACGCAACAAGCCGCGCGTCGACTGGCAGTTCATGGTGCTGGTCGGCATCTTCATCGGCGCCCTGGCCGCCTCGCGGCTCGACCGCAGCTTCAAGCTCGAGGCCGTGCCGCCCATCTGGAACGAGCGCTTCGGAAGCAAGGTACGCACCCGGGCCTTCGGCGCCTTCCTGGGCGGGATCGTCGCCATGTTCGGCGCCCGTCTGGCCGACGGCTGCCCCAGCGGCCACGGCCTCAGCGGCCTGATGCAACTGTCGGTCAGCGGCTTCATCTCGATGATGGGCTTCTTCGGCGCCGGCATCGTCATCGCCCATTTGCTCTACAGGCGCACCCTGGCGCAAGGAGGCCGTCATGAGTGACCAGGTGCTCGGTCTGATCACCGGCGTCTTCTTCGGCGCGCTGCTGCAGCAGGGACGGGTGCTGCGTTTCGAGAAGCAGGTCGGCGCGATGCTGCTGCGCGACATGACCATCCTGAAGTTCATGCTCTCGGCCATCGTGGTCGGCATGATCGGCATCAACCTGCTGGTCAGCCTGGGCGCCGTGCAGCCGAGCATCAAGTCCACGATCCTCGGCGCCAACATCGTCGGCGGCCTGCTGTTCGGCATCGGCTGGGCGGCCATGGGCTTCTGCCCGGGCACCTCGGTCGGCGCGATCGCCGAGGGCCGCTGGCACGCGATCTGGGCGGTGCTAGGCATGATCGCCGGCGCCGCGCTCTTCGCCGAAGCCTATCCCTGGCTGCAGCGCACCGTCCTGACCTGGGGCGATCTGGGCAAGATCACGCTGCCGCAGGTGCTGGGCGTGACGCCGTGGCTGGTCATCCCGATCGTCGGCGCGGGGTTCTTGCTCTTGCTGCGCTGGTTCGAGAAGCTCAAGATCTAGCGCACCAGCGTCAGGCGGAGCGTGGTCTGCCGGCCGCCGGCCTGCAGGCGCGCGAGGTACGCACCCGCGGCGACCGCGCGCCCGGCCTGGTCCCGGCCGTCCCACGTCGCCTCGCTGACGCCTGCGGGCCGCGGCTCGTCCACCAGCGTCCGCACGAGCCGGCCGCGCAGATCGTAGAGCCGCAACGTGGCCGGCTGCGCGGCGGGCAGGCTGTAGCGGACGGTCGTCCGCGGATTGAACGGGTTCGGCGCCGCCTGCAGGATGGCCAGCGGCGGCGGCGTCTGCGCGGCGGCGGTCGCGCCGGCGACCTGCAGCGACACCGGCACGGCGAACTCGGGATTGGTCGGATCGTCGCTCTGGAAAACGATATGTCCCGTGTGCGCGCCGTCCGCCAGCCCCGCCGCGCTGATCATGACGGGCACGATCACGTAGCCGAAGGCCGGAACGCTCGCGACCGTCACCGCCGGCACGAGCCAGGCGGCATTCGCGATGACGGCACACGTGAGCGTTGCCGGCCCCTGGTTCAGGACGACCAGCGGCGCGATGAGCGCATCGCTTGACGCGAGTTCGACGGTCAGCTCCCGCGGCATCGGCACCAGCAACGGCGCCGGCGGCGCGCCGCCGGGCAAGACGACGTCGTCGAGCCAGGCGCAGTCCTGGCCCGCGGAGACGACCTCGTCCTTGACGTAGCGCCACCGCAAGGCGTGCGCGCCGGCCGGCACGACAGTCGCGTACCGCGTCCAGCCGATGTTGCCGGACCAGCGGGCCAGACGCTCGCCGTCGAGGTAGAATTCCAGGAAATCGTAGTTGGCCTCGGACGAGACCCGGTACCAGAAGCTCAGCTCGCCGCCCTCGCCCGCGTCGAAGGCGAGGTCGAGGCTGGCGCTCTGCCGGTGATCCACCGCGCCGGACCGCGCCGCGAAGCTGCCGCTGCGGGCGACCGCGTCCTGCACGAACCACTCGCCGTCGCCGGCGAGCGTCCACGGCATCGCGCCGAAATCGCCGGTCTCGAAGCCCTCCTCGCGCAACGGTCTCAGGTAGAGATCGAGCGGATGGTCGCCGACCACCGGCACGGTCTGGCGCAGGACGCCGGCGCCGCTGTGCAGTGCCGCGAAGACGTAGTCGCGGTCGCGAGGCAGCTCGACCGCGAACGCGCCCGCGCCGTCGGTCAGCAGTTCGGGCAGCGGCGTGCCTTCGACACGCACGCGCACGCCCGCAGCCGGCGCGCCGCCGGGCGGCGCCTGGCCCGCGGCCAGGACCGTGCCCTGGAGCGTGGCCGCGGGCAGGCGCGCCAGCGGCAGCGCCTGCGTCTGTGTCGCATTCGCGACGATCTCGACGGCGCTCGATAGCTCCGCGTAGGCGAAGAGGGTCGCCTCCAGCGTCGCTGGACCGGCCGGCAGCAAGAGCCGGTAGGAACCGTCGCTTGCAGCCACGGCGCTCTGCGGCCGGCCGGCGACCGTGACGCGCGCTCCGGCGAGCGGCGCGCCGCTGTCCGCATCTCGCACGTGGCCCTCGACCCAGCCGATGCCGCCCAGGACCATCGCCACCGCGTGGTAGGCGTCGACCAGGCCATGGCCGTAGGTGTCGTCTTCACCGGGTGGTCCGAGATCGAGCGCCGTCTCGCGCAGGATCTGCTTGATCGTGCCGACCTCGAGGTCAGGGTCAGCGCTGCGCATCAGCGCGACCACGCCGGCCACGTGCGGGCCGGCCATCGACGTGCCCGAAAGCATCGTGTAGCCATCGGGCGGGATGGCGCTGTAGATGCTGGTGCCCGGAGCGACGACCTCGGGCTTGGTGCGGTACTCCGGCGGCCCGCAGTCTGATCCCGCCGGGCCGCGACTCGAGAAGTTGCTGATCAGGAAGGGCGGGCCGAGCTGCGTGCTGCCGACGCTGAAGGCGTTGTCGAGCGACGCGGCGCGGTCGGCCGGCGAGCGCAACGTCATCGGGCCGGGGCCCTCGTTGCCCGCGGACCAGATCAGGACCACGCCGGCCGCCTCGCAGGCGTCGATCGCGTCCCACCAGCGGCTGTCGCACTGGTAGTAGCCGGCGAACTCCTGGTCTACGCCCCACGAGTTCTGCACCACGTCCGGCACATCGTCGAGCGTCTGGGGATCGCCGTCGGGATCGGTGAAGAACTGCAGGGCCGCCAGCACATCGGCGTCGAGCTGGGGACCGGGCATCTGCAGCACCGCGTTGGCGGCGATCCAGAGCGCGCCCGGCGCCACGCCGATCGAGTCGTCCGGCGCCACGCCCGTCAAGGTGCCGGTGACGTGCGTGCCGTGCCCATCGGGATCGTAGGGGGCCTGCGTCGTCGTGTCGAACGCGTCGAGCCAGCAGTGCGGCCACGGCGCGACATGGCCGCGCCAGCGCGCGGCCAGCGCGGGATGGCCCACGGCCACGCCGGTGTCGAGCGTGCCGACGAGCGCGCCCTCGCCGCGGATGCCCAGCTCGTGCCAGACGCGCCGGGCGCCGATGTTCACCACCCCCGGCGCGACGCCGACCGCGGTGAGCGCCTTGTCTGGTTGGGCGGCGGGCCCGACCGGCCCGATGAGCGTGGGCACGAGGTTCAGCTCGACGACGTCCACGTCGTCGCGCGCGGCGATGCGGCGGATCGCGGGCTCGGACGCTTTCAGCCGCACCGCGTTGACGAGCCAGTAGGCGGCGAAGTCCGTGACACCCGCGCCCCGCGACCGCTCCAGTTCCGCCAGCAACGGTCCCTGGGTCCGGCGAGCGACGGCCTGCAGCGCGCCGACCACCGCGGCGTGCCGCTCGGCGCGGGTGGCGCGGCGCGAGCTGAGGTCGCGGTCGAGGGCGGCGATGTCGACCTGCTCGCGCAAGACGACGAGCACGGTCGCCTCGGCGCCGGGCTGCTTCGCGGTCAGATAGGCCGCGAGCCCGGGCGACAGGCCGCCCGCCACGGCGCCGCCCACAGGCAGCAAGGCGAGCGCGGCGAAGATCAGCTTGACACGGTGCAGCGTTCGGCCCATCAGATGACTCCGGAAGAAGAGTGGCCGCCGGCGGCGCCGGCCGCCGCGAACGCGCGGCGCGAGCGCCGCGGGTCCCTCCTGAATATACAGCAAGAACGTCGTTTCCGGTGCGGCCCTGGCGGGCGGACAACGAAAGGAAATCCATGCTTCGTGATCGGCTCGTCTGTATCACCGGCGCCAGCAGCGGCATCGGCCGCGCCTGCGCGCAAGCCTTCGCCGCGGCGGGTTGCCGGTTGCTCCTCGCCGCCCGCCGCGGCGAACGGCTGGCCGAACTCGCCGCCGCGCTGCCGGTCGCAACGCACCTGATGACCCTCGACGTGCGCGACCGAGGCGCAGTCGAGGCCGCGTTCGCCGAGCTACCGCCTGGGTGGCAGCCGATCGACATCCTGGTCAACAACGCCGGCCTCTCGCGCGGGTTGGATCGCCTGCCCGCCGGCTTGCCCGCCGACTGGGAGGAGATGATCGACACGAACGTCAAGGGGCTGCTCTGGGTGACGCGCGCCGTGCTGCCCGGTATGGTCAAGCGCGACCGCGGCCACATCATCAACATCGGATCGATCTCGGGGCACCAGGTGTACCAGGCGGGCGCGGTCTACTGCGCCAGCAAGCACGCCGTGCGCGCGTTGAACCAGGGTCTGCGGCTGGATCTGCTGGGTACGCGCGTGCGGGTCTCGAGCGTCGATCCCGGCCTGGTGGCCACCGAATTCTCGCTCGTGCGCTTCCACGGCGACCAGGCGCGGGCGGCGCCGGTCTACCAGCAGTTCCCCCCGCTGCAAGCCGCCGATGTCGCCGAATGCGTGATGTTCTGCGCGACGCGGCCGCCGCACGTCGCGGTCATGGACCTCGTCGTCATGCCGCAGGACCAGGCCGCGGTCTACGCGAGCTTCGCGCGCGGGGTCTGAGCGGCGATCGGCTCAGGAGATCGCCGGTTCGATCTTCAGGATCTCCCAGGCGCGACGAGCCTGACCCTCGCCGTAGGCGACCTGCGCGCCGACGTGCCGCCCCATGAAGGCCAGCGCGAGCGGCGCGCGGTAGTTGAGGATCCGGCGCTCGGAATCGGCCTCCCAGGGCCCCAGGAACGTGAAGACCTCTTCCTGTCCGGTCGCCGCGTCGCGCGCGGTCACGCGCGTGCCGACGTTCACGATCTCCGAGGCGGCCATGTCGAGATCGATGAGGCGGGCCTGTTTGAGCTCGCTCTCGAGCGTCGCCGCGCGGCTGGCGAGCTGGTCGCGCTTCTCGAGCGCGGCGGTCCACTCGCTGTTCTCGGACAGGTCGCCGTGCGACGCCGCCTCGCCGATCTGGCGCGCGACGGCGGGCAGCTCGACGTCGACGATCCGCTGCAACTGCTCCTGGACCCGCGCGCGGCCGGCCGCGGTGGTGTAGATGACGTCCTCCTCCTGCCACGGCCAGACCTGCTCGAGGAAGAGCGTCGGATGCTCGTTGCGCAGCATGATCTTCAAGCGCGAGCGCAGCGCCGGGTTCAGTCCGTCGTTGCTCTCCATCAGATCGCGTAGCCGCAGCAGCTGCGCGCGGTCGGCGGTCCGCAGGACAGCCAGCAGCGGCTGTCCCTTGGCGCAGGTCAGATCGGCGCGTGCGGTCTCCAGGACCTTGAGATGGCGCTCCTGGCCGCTGACCGCCAGGAGGTGGCCGACGGCATGCGTCATGACCAGCAACGCTTCGAGGCAGCGCCAGGGCGACAGCTCGGCGAAGCCCTGGAGCGCCTGCGCCAGCGCGCCCGTCCCGTGCAGATTGCGCCACAGCCAGGTGATCAACTCCGGGCTCGCCGAGGGCCGTTCCAGGGCCTGCGCCAGCGTTGTACGCAGGGCGGGCGCCTGGCCGCCGTCGAGCAGTCCGCGGCTGAGCTGGTCGCAAAGCCGCTTGCCGCCGCGCAGCAGCACCGCGCACCAGACCTCGGCCCAGTGCTCCGCCTGCGTGGCGCGCAGGTAGTCGAGGCTCGCCTGCAGCAGGACCTCCGGCAGGTCGCCGACCAGCGCACCCCTGTCCGGGATGCGCGCGAGCACCGCCAGCGCGGCCCGCGGGTTCGGCC
>CAZJWO010000058.1:0-22622 GCA_964549735.1 uncultured Fibrobacteraceae bacterium
ACCCGCACCCAGTCCACGAGCAGGGTCTGGGGGAACTGCGTCGTCGCATCGGGCGAGCCGACGAAATTGCCGCCGACCGCGAGGTTCAGGATGATGAAGAACGGGCGGTTGAAGACCCAGCGCGCGCCGGTGGGCAGGTCGGCGCGGCTTCGCCGCTGGTAGACCTGGTTGTTCACGAGCCAGGTGACCGAGTCGGTGTCCCACTCGATGGCGAAGACGTGGAAGCCGGCGTCGAATCCGGCGCCCGGCAAGGTGTAGCGCCCGGTGATGGCGGCGCCGCCCGCGTACCCCGGACCGTGCAGGCTGCCGTGGACGACGTTCGGCTCCTGGCCGCGATACTCCATGATGTCGATCTCGCCGCAGCCGGGCCAGCCGACCGTCTCGAAGTTGTCGCCCAACAGCCAGAACGCGGGCCACAGGCCGCGCCCGGACGGCATCTTGATGCGGGCCTCGAAGCGTCCATAGGCGCGCGAGAACCGGCCCTGGGTCTTGATGCGTCCGGATGTGTAGTTGCGGCCCGCGAATGTTTCTTGCCTCGCGGTGATGGCCAGCCGGCCCTCGCCGTCGAGGGAGACGTTCTCGGGACGGTCGGTCGTGAATTCGAGCTGGGCATTGCCCCAGTCCGTGCCGAGGTCGAAGACCCACTTGGCCGGGTCGGGCAGCTGTCCGGCGGGGCCCTCGAAATCGTCCTGCCAGAGCAGGACGACCTCCTGGGGGCCCATGTCCGAAGAGGAGCAGCCGCCGAGGAGCAGAACGGCCGTCATGCCGGAGACGACCAGCGTCCGGAAGCGTCGGCTCCTCATGAGCTCGTGCCTGTCGCGCCCGCGGGGCCATCGACCACGGCCAGCAGCCGGCAATCGGTCAGCGCTTCCTTGAGCACCATCGTTGCGGCGCCGACCGCCACCGATTGCGGCCCCAGTTCGCTCGTGCGCAGCTCGGCTGCCGCGACCAGGCTGACCAGCGTGCGTTGCCGGACCGTTTCGCGCACGGGCTCGAGCAGCAGCTCGCCGAGGCCGGCGAGGTCGCCCCCGAGCACGACCATCGACGGGTTCATCAGGTTCAGCAGACCGGCCACGGCGATGCCGATGTACTCGGCCGCTTCGGTGGCGACCTTCTGCGCGAGCGCGTCTCCGGCGAGCGCGGCCCGTTCGATGTCGGCGATGGACACCGGTCCCGTGCCGAGCCGACCGCCGGGCGCGGCGGCTCGCAGTTCGATCGCGCGCTCGATCAGGGCCTGGGTTCCCACCACGGTGGCGAGGCAGCCCCGCAGTCCGCAAATGCACGGCTTGCCCTGCGGCGCGATGGCCAGGTGACCGATCTCTCCGGCGACGCCGGTCGCGCCGCGGTAGATGTCGCCGTTGATCACATAGCCGCAGCCGACGCCGGTGGCCAGTTTGATGTAGGCGAAGTCGTCGACCCCGCGCCCGGCGCCCCACCAGCGCTCGGCCAGGGCGCCGAGGTTCGCGTCGTTGTCGACCATCAGCGGCACGCCGAGGCGCTCGCCGAGGGCTTCGAGCCCCAGACGACCCCGCCACGCCGGCAGGACGACCTCGGAAAGACGTTCGGGACGGGAAGGGTCCACCGGGCTGGGGACAGCCACGCCGACGCCGACGAGCGGCCGGTCACCGGTCACCTCGGCCAGGCAGAGGTCGCACAATTCCGACACCAGCGCGCGGGTGCCGTCCGGGTCGGTGCGCACGGGGTGCTCGCTGGTTCGCCACGCGACGACCCGGCCGCGCAGGTCGGTGAGCGCCGCGCCGACGTGCGCCGCGCCCATCTCCACGCCGAGGATCAACGCCGCGTCGTCGCGGAACTCGATGATGATCGGCCGCCGGCCGCCGCGGGACTCGCCGACCCCGCGTTCGACGATCAAGCCCGTGGGCAGGAGTTCGCCGACCACCTCCGAGACCGTCGAGCGCGACAGCCGGGCCCGCTGGGCGATCTCGGCCCGGGAGATCCGCCGCTCCTGCCAGATCAGGCGCAGGACCGCGTTGGCCAGCGGCCGCGGGCGATCCGGATCTTCCCGCCGGATGCCTTTCCAACGCAATCCGCTGTCATTCACTCGGCCGTCTCCTTCGGATGGGATGCGTCCCGCGCTATACTAGCGGTGAAAGAGGACGTTATCCAACAAGATATTACGCGCGTTGGTCGTGGAGATGATCAACTGCGCCAGATGCGCGCGGCTCTGCAAACCGAAGTCTGACAGCGGGATATCGAGCACACACCATTGCTCAGGGACGAAGGCCGGCACGGTCTGGTCGGTGAACGTGAGTTCGGACTGGTCGAGCGGCTGGTTCCAGATCCCATCCTCGCCGAAGTCGACCAGCTTGACGCGCAAGAGCGTGCCGACGGGCGCCCAGACGTCCAGGCGGAGATGGGTCATGTCGGACGCGTCGATGAGCCCGGTCGTGAATTCGATGCCTGCGTAGGTGAGGTTGGTGTAGACCTTGACGTTGCCGCCGGCGACCACGAGGTCCTCGACCGGCCCGCTCACGCTCCAGCCGGCGCGCCAGGTGTCGACCGCAACGGTGGCGTACGCGTCGCTGAACAGGGCGATGACGTCGCTTGCCGGGTACGCGGGCGCCGGGGCCGCCGCAGACGGGGTCGGCAGCACGTTGAGCGTGGTCGTTCCCTGGACGTCGACGGCGCCGAGGGTGGCGGTCACCGTCGCCGAGCCGCTGCCGACGGTCGTCATCACGCCTCCGGCGGCGACGGCGACCGTCTCGTCGGAAGAGAAATAGTCGAAGTAACGCGGCGAATGCTGGATCTCGATGTCCTCGCCGTTGACATTGAACGTGACGCGGGTCTGTTCCGCCGCCACCGACATGCCGACGAATCTGTTGATGGCGCGCGTCGCCATGGCGGGTCGCGGGTCGGTGATGGTCCCGATCCGCGCGAAATGGATCTCGTCGAACCAGAGCGTGTAGCCCTGATTGTTCTCGTGGCCTTCGGCGAAGAAGAACAATCCCCGCTCGAGCGTCAGGCGCGACGGGTCGGGAATCGGAATGATCACCGCCGACCAGCTCGTCGTCAGCGGGATGGCGGATCGCTGCGCCTCGTAGAGCGACGTGCCGGTGTTGTCGTTGCCCAATCCGGCGACGTTGAGAGTGGCCGGGATGCTCGACCTGGCGTGGAAGACGAGGGCATCGTAGCTGGAGAGGTCGCGGACGAACGAACTCGTGAACGCTCCGCCGGCGAACGTGCCCCCTTCGACGCCGGGCCCTGGTACCGTGACGCGCAGCGAGGCGGCGCCGGCGAAGAACACGTCCCTGTCGATGGCGACGGCGGTGAGCGAGGAGCCGAGGAACGCCTGGAAGTCGACACCGTCGCCGAACGTATCGTCGAAGACGAGCGGATCGTCGCTGATCGGCGCGGGAGCAAGACCGGCGAGGTCCCGTTCGCTGCACCCGGGCAGAGCCGCCCCGATGCAGAAGAGGATCGCGACCACATGATTCTTCAGGCGCATGACGAGCCTCCGCGGCGTTTCGACGGACGACTGCTACGAGCGCGAGCGCCGATACCGGCCTCTTTGTACGGTTGCCGATCAAAGAATGCAGGATCAGCGCGACCGTGTCAAGCGGTAATGGCACCCGGCGCCACGGCCAGGACGCCGGACCAGAAACGCCCGTTGACTCGGTATGTCCGCGATGATACTTTGTTCGGGCTACGCACAAAGGGAGAGGGGCTATTGCCTCGATCCGTGGCGCAGGGAGAAGCGATGGTCACGGTCCGATGAACGCCGCCGCCCACGCGAGGACCGCGCCAGAGGATCGCGTCCGATTCACGCACAAGCTGGCGTACGGGTCCGGCGCGTTCGTCAACAACCTGCTGGCGGCGGCCAGCGGCGGCATGATGATCGTCTTGAATCTGGGCCTGGGCATGAACCCGGCGCTGGTCGGCCTCCTGGGCGCCCTTCCCCGGTTGACCGACGCGCTCACCGATCCGCTGATGGGGTTCATCTCCGACAACACCAGGTCCCGCTGGGGGCGCCGGCGTCCGTACATCTTCCTCGGCGCGATCCTCGCCGGCGTCATCTTCGCCCTGCTTTGGCAGCTGCCGCGAGGCCAGAGCGAGCAGTTCTATTTCGTGTACTTCTTGATCGGCTCGATCCTCTTCTATATCGGCTACACGGTGTTCGCGACACCCTGGGTCGCTCTCGGCTACGAATTGACGCCCGACTACCACGAGCGGACCCGGCTGATGGGAACCCAGAACTTCATCGGTCAGCTGGCGTACGTCGTTTCGCCATGGTTCCTGTGGTTCATGACGCAGGAACGTTGGTTCTCCGACCAGGTGGCGGGAGCCGCGGTCCTGGCGATCATCGTCGCGCTGGTGGCCATCGCTCTGGGCGTGCTGCCGGCCATCGTGCTGCGTGAACGCATGCAGGCGATCGCCGCGACCGCGCGGGCGGCAAGCAGCCGTATGACCGCGGCGTCGGCCGGCAAGGCGCTGCGCCGCAATCTCGCGGAGTTCGGCCGGGGCTTCGGCGAGACGCTCGCCTCGCGGCCGTTCCTGAAGCTCTGCCTCGCGACGTTCCTGGTGTTCAACGGCTTCATGCTCATCTCGTCCTTCCAGTTCTACGTCATCATCTACTACGTCTGCGGCGGCGATCAGGCCGTCGGCGCCAAGTACGCGGGGTATGCCGGTACGGTGGGCGGCGTCAGCACCTTCGCGGTCGTCGCGTTCGTGGCCTGGCTCGGGACCAGGATCGGCAAACGGCACGCATTCTTCGTGTCGACGGGCCTATCGATGCTCGGCTACGTGCTCAAGTGGGTCTGCTACAACCCCGCCATGCCGCTGCTGGTGGTGCTGCCGGCGCCGTTGCTGGCTTTCGGCCTGGGCGGACTCTTCACCCTGATGCCGTCGATGGTCGCGGACGTCGTCGATACCGACGAGTTGAAGACCCGGCAGCGGCGCGAGGGCATGTTCGGCTCGGTCTTCTGGTGGACCGTGAAGCTCGGCATGGCCGCCGCGCTGGCCGGCGGCGGCTACCTGCTCAACGCCACGGGATTCGACGTCGCGCTCGGCGGGGCGCAACCGCAGCGCACGATCACCCTGCTGCGCCTGTGCGACGCGGGCATCCCCATCATCTCGTCGGCCATCGCGATCTGGGCGGTCGCGGCCTATTCGATCACCGAGGCCAAAGCGAACGAGGTCCGCCGCGAACTGGAACGCCGTCGCGGCAAGGCCGTCGCTGCCGAGACTCCCTGACCGGAACGTTTCGGGCAGACTGGCGCCGCGCCGACCGGGATGCGGCCGCCGCACGTCATGCCGGTTTTCCTCAAGCCTTTATGATCACGGTCGATCGAATTCCGGACGACCGATCGCAAGCGGCGGTCATACGAACATCGGCGCCAGGAGCAGAATCCACACCGGGCGCGTCACCCAGGAGGGTTTCCATGTCGAGATCGCGTGTCGCGGCCTGTCTCGCCTTCGCCGCACTCATCTTCGCCGCCGGCTGCAGCGACAGCAGTCGCCCCCAGCGTCCGGGCCTCGGCCTGGAGAAGTACCAGCAAGACGTCGTCCAGGGGATGCCGGTGAGCCTGTCGGCCGCCAAGGGCCTGGACAGCGCTTCGCTCCGGGTCTACATCAACAAGATCTTCAACGATCCGAGCGAGCCGGGCAATCTCGTCGCGGAAGCGGGACACCTAGACGCGATGATCGACGTGATCAACATCGGCGTGACCGCAGACCACGAGCCCAACCCCGAATCCATGCAGACCGCTTTCGAGGTCATCCCGAACCCCGATCAGACGCTGGCGCTGCCGTTCTTCGGCGAGAGCGTGGCCATCGATTACCTGGTCAAGATGCACGACAGCGCCGACGGCGCGCAGTACGCCGGCTACAAGATGGACGCCGACGCGCAGACGATCGTCGTCTTCAGCACGCCGGCCCCCGGCGCCGGTCCTCGCGACCACACGTTGTTCTGCGGCAAGAAGGAGAACGGCGAGGTCCACATCTGGCAGGCGATCATCGGGGTCGATGCCGGCGGCGACTGGTACAAGGCCTGGGCCTACAAGATCCGGATCGCCGGCGACGAAGGGAAGTTCGAGTTCGCTCAGGGCGGTTCTGGGCTATTCGATGGCGAGATCTACAGCGGGACGATGACCTCGGCCGGTTTCGCGCGGGATCACTTCGTGTTCCGGGCGCGGGAGAGCTCCTTCGCCCACGGCAACCTGGATCAAGCCAACCTGTATGACTACGCCGGCGGCGATTTCGTGGTCGTCGACGACGTGGCGCTGGGCGAGGCCGGCGATGAGCGCAACGGCGGCGTGCTGCTGCCCGGCGATCTGCCCCGGCCCGAGAGCATTTCCGTCGCGGACTGGGAGGCCATGCTCGCATTCGCGTCGATCATCGGCGATCCGGACGATCAACCCGGCATCGTGCCGATGTCGCTGGCCGAGTTCAACGACAGCTTCATCCGCGCGAAGTTCGACTGAGTCTCCGCGGCCGCGATCGCAGCCTCCGGACACTCCGATTTGCGCCGGCGCGAGCCGGCGCAAAATCGTTGGCGGATGGTCGAGTCGCGGGCTACCCGTCGCAGCCCAGAGCTGCTTGCCACTCTGCCGCCAATCCGTGGGTCGGGATTCATCGGCCAGCCTCCAGCCGGGCCAGCACCCCCGCCTCGGCGTTGAACTCGGCGATCATCTCGTCCCAGCGCGCCGGCTGGGCGAAGAGGCGCGGCCACAGGTCGGGGTCGTCCCAGAGGGCCTGGAGGTCGGCGACGTCCATCTGCTGCTGCTCGACCCAGGTGTAATACTTGAGGTTGTGGATCGCCTTGCGCTCGGGCCAGGTCAGCTCCTTGAAGTGGTCGGTACGCTGGCCGAGCAGGCTGCGCTCCAGGTCGCGCGCCGCCTGCACGGCGGTGTAGGGGCCGTGCTGCGCGGCCAGCTCCGTCAGGCGCGAACCGTAGAGGTCGACCGAGTCGGTGGCGATCGTCAGGATCACGTCGTCGGCGCCCAGCTCGAACCACCGCGCCGTCTTGATCGCCGCCAGCAGGTTCGCCAGGCTCGAGATGCCCAGCAGCGGCAGCGCGGCGAGCGTCTGCGGCGGCACGCCTTCGGCGGCGAGCGCTTCCTGGCCGGCCGGCTCGTTGAACAGGCGCAAGAGGCGCAGGCAGTCCGCGTCGTCGATCGCGGCCACGCAATCGGTGTTGCGGACATTGTGCACCCACGGCACGTGCTTGTCGCCGATGCCCTCGATGCGGTGGCCCCCGAAACCGTTCCACAGCAGCGTGGGGCATTGCAGCGCCTCGGCGGCGACGACTTTCAGACCCGGCGCGACCGTGCGCAGGTGGTCGCCCGCCGCGATGGTGCCGGCCGAGCCCGTCGTGGCCACGTAGGCGGCGAGGCGGGGCCGGCGGCCCGCGGCGGCGCCGAGCTGCGCGAAGACCTCCTCGGCCGCGGTCCCGGTGCAGTGGTAGTGCCAGGCCGCGTTGCCGAACTCGGAGAATTGGTTGAAGATCACGACGTCCTGGCGCGTGCGGCGCAGCTCCCAGCACTTGTCGTAGATCTCCTTGACGTTCGATTCGCAGCCGGGCGTGGCGATGACCTCGGCGCCGATCTCGCGCAGCCAGTCGAAACGCTCGCGGCTCATCTCCGCGGGCAGGATCGCGACCGCGGTGCAGCCCATGAGGTACGAGTCGAACGCCCCGCCGCGGCAGTAGTTGCCGGTCGAGGGCCAGACGGCCTTGTGGTAGGTGGGATCGAAGCCGCCCGTGATGATCTTCGGCGCCAGGCAGCCGTACGCCGCGCCGACCTTGTGCGCGCCGGTCGGGAACCACTTGCCCACGAGCATGACGATGCGCGCGTCGACGCCGGTCAGGGAGGCCGGCAGCTCGACGTGGTTGACCCCGCCGAAGAGTCCGCCCCGCTCGCGCGGCTCGTTCTTCCAGGTGATGCGGAAGAGGTTCAGGGGGTCGAGGTCCCAGAGACCCAGATTCTGCAGCCTCGCCGCGATGGCCGGCGGCACCAGCCGCGGGTCGCGCATCTGCGCGAACGTCGGCAGCACGATGCCGCGCTCGCGGTAGCGCTGGACGGCCCTGGCGCGGACGTCGGGGTCGGTGACGCGGTCGATGATGTCGATCATGGCCCGGATCCTTTCCAGTGCGGGACGCGCCGCGCCGGTCACGTATTCGCCAGCGCGTCCCAGAGCCGCTCGGCCTGGTCGCGGCAGAACTGCATGACCGCCGCCTCGTCGAGGCAGACCAGGCGCCCCTCGTCGAGCACGACGCGGCCGCCGGCGATGACCGTGCGCACGTTGCGGGCGTCGAGGCCGAAGAAGACGTGGCCGAGCAGGTTGTCCGCGCGCAGCGGCGTCGGCGGCACGTAGTCGAAGAGGACCACGTCGTTGCGGCGCGCGGCGCACGGATGATGCGCCTCCAGGTAGCGCTGGCTGTTCCACAGCGCCCCCCAGGCGAGCGCGGGATCGAGGCCGCCGCCGGCCTGGCCGGCGAAGTACGCGGCGCGCGCGCTGCGCAGCACGTCGCCGTGCAGGCCGTCCGTGCCGAGGAGCACGCGGGCGGGGTCGAACCCCTGCCAGTCGAACCGGCCCACGCCGTTGTTCTGGTTGCTCTCGGCGTTGTGGGCGACCCAGACGCCGGCGCGGCGCACCAGCTCGCGCTCGGCGGGCGCCAGGTGCAAGCAGTGCACGAGCAGGCTGCCCGGCAGATCCAGCGCGTCGAAGCGCTGCAGGCGCTCGACGACGCGCAGGCCGTGGTCGGCCAGGCAGCGCTCCTGATCGACCTCGCCCTCGGCCACGTGCAGGTGCAGCCCCGTCCCGTACTTCGCCGCCAGCGCCACGGCCGCGGCGAGCAGTTCGTCGCCCACGGTGAACGAGGCGTGCAGGCCCACCAGCCCGGGCCGTCCCGACGCGAGGTACGATTCGGTCTCGGCCAGGCCCGCTTGCGCCGCGCGCGCACCGTCGCGGTCGGTCAGCTCGTAGCAGAGCACGTGCGAGAGGCCGACCTCTTCGAGCGCTTCGGCGATGACCGCCAGCGAGCCGGTGATCGCGGCCGGCGAGGCGTGGTGATCGATGACGCGCGTCACGCCACAGCGCAGGGCGTCGATGGCGGCCGCGAGCGCCGACGCGCGCACCATCTCGAGGTCGAGCCGCCGGTCCAGACGCCACCACACCAGTTCGAGGATCTCGGCGAAGCCGCGCGGCGGGCGTGGCGGCGCCGGCATGCCGCGCGCCAGGGCGGAGTAGATGTGGTGATGGCCGCAGGTCAAGCCTTCCATCGCCAGCTTGCCGCGCCCATCGAGCACGGCCATGCCCGGCGGCGGCGGACCGTCGGTCGGCCGCAAGCCGCCGTGCGGCCCGTTCTCGACCACCAGCCCGCCGCGATGCAGCGCTCCGGTGCGCCAGTCGTAATACGTCACGTCGTGCAGATAGAGGCTCATGCGGTGTCCGCCGGCTTCCGGGAATCGGGGCTCGCGTGCGGCGATGGAGGCAAACATAGGCGACGGGCGCCGGCAAACCAAGGCGGACCTCGCCCGCGCCCGGCGCCCCGCCGGCTTCTGGCGGACCGGCGCTACGGCGCGCGGCGATCGAGATCTTGAGAATGATGCATGCCGGCTTCGGGCGGCTGGCCATACAGCTCGGGATGCAGGTACTTGCCGCGTTGCGAGGCGGGTTTGTCCAGCTCGACGGGCGCACCGTACCGCTCGACGTAGCGATCGTTGCGCGTGGCCTCGACCCGCCAGGACACTTCCAATCCTGGTTCGCCGCCGGCGATCCGGAAACGATTGCCCCGGATCCGCTGCGCGACGTGCAGGTTGGGCATCGCCGCCTCGAGGGGCGTCAGCTGATAGCGGTAATCCTTGTTGATCGACTCGAAGTAGTCCGGCAAATCCACCACGGCCTCGCCGCGTTGATCCAGGACTGCGTTGCCGCTGTAGACGTTGAGGGGCTCCGGGCCCTCCGAGCTGTAGTGATACAGGTACTTGTTGGCGGGATCGCGCGGGTGGTCGATCTGAAACGGCTTGGTGCCACTCGCGCCCAGGTTTCCCGACGCGTAGACCCCGAAACTGCCGGTGCCGCTGGCGCTGCCGTAGACCCCGAAGTTGGTTCCGGTCGTACCGGTGGCGATGCCGTAGACTCCGTATCTCGTGCCGCCTCCTCCCGACACGTCGCCCCGCACGGCCTGGTACGAGCTGTTGCCGGTCGCGATGACTTGCCCGAAGACGCCGCGATATCCGCCTTTGCCGAACACCCCGATGCCGTAGAAATCAGTAATGTCCTGGACGCCTTGAATGGCGACGCTGTCGCTGCTCTGCCTGGTGCTCGTCACCTTGAATGCCGGTACGATCGCGCTGGGATTCACGCTGCCGGAGTACGGCAGGCTCAGCGCGGTGACGTCGCTCGCCAGCTTCGCCTGGGTGACCGCGCCGGCGGCGATCTCGGGGTTGGGGTACGCGCCCGTCAGGTCGCCGCCGGCCGTGCCGCCGGGGGGAAGCGTGACGCCGCCGGACAGCTTGGCCTGCGTCACCGATCCGTCGGCGATCTTGGCCGTGGTCACGGCGTTGCTGGCGATCTTGGCCGTGGTGACGGCGCCGTCGACGACCGTCGAGGCGGTCAGCGCGTATGGCGCGCTCCCGATCCGGATGCGCGGGCTCAGCTCGACTCCGCCGACGGCGACGGAGAGGTACCGATCGCCGCCCCGGAAGACCGTGTTCGAATCGATGGGCAGCGACGGGTTGCCGGCGCCCAGGAAGACGCTGACGACGCCGTTCTGCGGCGTGACCGCATGGGTTTCGGGGCCCCATAACGCGTTGCCGCCCTCGGCCTGGCTGTAGATGCGGAACTGGACCTCGGTGCCGGGGCCGACGATCTCGCCGTCCTGGCTCCGGATCACGGCCTGAAACGGGATGACGTTCGGCACCTGCGATGTCGCGGCGGCGGCGAGCAAGAGCGCGATGCCGGCAACGGTGCATGAGAATCTGAGCGTTTTCACCACGGTACCTCCCGAAAGGTGTCCTGCGTCATCGGCGGGCCGAAGACGGTTCAACGCACCAACAGGATCCTCTGTACGACATCGGCGTCTGCGGCGCGCAGGCGCACGAGATACACGCCGGCCGCCACGCGTTGCTGCGCGTGGTTCTCGCCGTGCCAGTCCAAGCGCGTCCAGCCCCGGTCGACCGGACCATCGAGCAGCGTCTTGACCAGACGGCCGCGCAGGTCGTAGACGCGCACCGTGACCCTCTCCGCGCGCGGGGCCGCTAGGGTGACCACGCAGCCGCTGCCCGCGGTGAACGGGTTGGGGAACGAGGGGCGTAGCGTGAACGCCACGATGTTCCGGTAGGATTCTTCCATGATGTCGCGTCGGACCTGGTCCAGATACGGATCGGGTCCGGCCGCGAGATGCCAGTGCGCGCGCGTTACGGATGTCCCCGTGCGTCCGCTGATGCTGCCGCCGGCGAGCAGGTCGATCTCCTCGCCGGTCGAGGCGTCGATGGCGAGCAGCCGCCATCCGGCGGGCAGCGCGCGTTCGATCGCGAAGTCCACGCGAAAGGACTCCTGCGCCTGATCGGTGTCGAGCGACAGCATCCAGAGCTCGCCGACCGAATCGGCGTCGCGGAAGTCGTTGAGCAGCCGGGCGCCGCCTGCAGCGAGGAAGGACAGCGCCAGGTAGCCGGCGGGAGGCAGCGGCGCGGCCATGAAGTCGCAGGCGTCCCGGTCGGAGGTGGCCCCGGGTGCCAGGCCGAAGCGATGGTCGACAGCGGTGCAGCCACCGGCCTGGGCGCAGGCGAGCACGCGCCAGCCCGGCCCTTCGTTCGCGAGATGCGGCGGCAGCGGCGCCGATGGGTTCGCCTTGGCGGAGATCCCTTGCGGCGGGATCAGCAGGGCGGCGGGCGCCGTTCCGTCGTAGTACAGCCAGTAGCCCTGGCCGGGCTCGAGCGCCGACTGGAAATTCACATACCCGCCAGCCTGCCAGCCGATCAGGTTCGCGTCCGTGCCCGCGGGCAGCGCCAGGCTCGCGAAGGAGACCGCGAAGAAGAACGGATTGGCGATCAGGTTCCAGCCGTTGCGCAGCGTGATGGCGACCGGCTGGTCGAGTCGCGTCGAATGGCCCGACACGCGGATGTCGCGCTCGGCGCGCGAGATGATCCAGAAGCCGCGTCCCGGCGTCGCCGGCGCCGCGGCCGGCGGCTCGACATAGGCTTGATTCGCCTCGTCGTAGGTGACGTACCGCCACGCGTTGATGTCGTAGCGCCCGAGCGCGCCGAAGACCGCGCCGGCGTCCGAGTCGGCGGCGACCAGGCCGACGCCGCGCAAGGCGTAGGTGTCGCGTGTCGCGAAGAGCGGCTGCTCGGTCACGGCCACCTCGACGTTGCCGAGCGCGGCCGGCGCTCCGGACGGCAGCTTGAGCGAGCCGAGGCCGTCATCGGCCACGATGTAGAATTGCACTCCGCGCGGGCCGACCGAGTCGGCGGCGATGACGCCGGACCACGTGCCGCCGTCCCCGCCGGCCGGCGCCATGGCCGCGGTCGCGAACTCCTGCGCGCCGCCGATCCGGTAATGCAGCGTCACCGCCGGCGCGGCGACATAACCCCGCAACGTGACCGTGATGGTCGCCGGTTGGCCGGCGCTCGCCGCCACGGGCGGCACCTCGCCGGACATCGCCGAAGCGGTCAGCCCCGCCAGGAACCCTGCCCGGACGACCGCCCCGGCGGCGCCGGCGGGCGGCGCGGCGATCGGCTCGCCGATCGTCGCCAGGACCGACGGCTGGCCGTTCCCTCCCGCGGCGCCACCGCCGCCCGGCAGCGCGCCCGCGACGACGCTCTGGGCCGCCGCGGACCTTGCGATCGACACCGCCGCCAGCATGCCCAGCGACAGGCAGACGATCACCCGCCTCCCCGCAGACCGTTGAGATACGAGCGAAACGCGCGGCACCATGTCGCCCCTCCCTCATCAGGCCCGGCTGATCCGGAAAGGGCCGCCGGCGGTCCTCCAAGATTCGAGCCGGGCTCGCAGCGCCCTGCGTTCGTCAGTCGAAGAATGGGTTCCGACGCCAGGGGACCGCGGCATCGAGGTCGGCGATTGGCGAGCGAGTTGCAGGACCTGACCAGGTGCGGGGGCGATCCGCCGGGTGTCGCGCCAAGATGGTACGCCTGACGCCAGCCGCAGTCTATCGCGAACTCGCCGGCGCCCGCAGCGGCAGTTCGAGGCGCTGCCGGCCGTCGTAGTGGCGGTAGGCGGCCGCCACGGCCGCCGCCGTGGGCACCATGCCCACCTCGCCCACGCCCTTGGCTCCGCGGGGCCCCAGCGGATCGGGCACCTCGATCACCGCGACGTCGATGGGCGGCGTGCGATCCAGCGGCAGGAGGCCGAGGTCGGCGAGCCTGGCCGGCGGTGGGCCGCTCGCTTTCTGGGGCAGGCTCTCGCTCAGCGCGTAGCCCAGGCCCATGTGGACCGAGCCCTGGATCTGGCCCCGCAGGAGCGGCGGATTGATCGCGCGGCCGACGTCGTGCGCGGCGATCACGCGCGCGATCTCGCCGCGGTCGTCGAGCACGACGAGCTGCGCGGCGTAGCTGTACGAGTAGTGCGTGACGACCTCGCCCGGCGCGCCCGGCGCGGTCGAGCGGTCGAAGCTCCAGCGCCCGCGGTACCGCCGTCCGACCAACGGGGCCAGGTCGGCCCCGCCGCCGCCGCCGTTCGCGCCAGGTCCGCCGGCATCCGCTCTGGCGGCCGCGAGGTCGCGCCGCTGGTCGGCCGCGGCCACCAGCAGCGCGTTGCCGACGAGCGAGGTCCCGCGGCTCGAGGTCGTCATACCGGCCTCGGCTTCGTCGGTCGTGCAGACCACGACGTCCATGCGCGCGGGGTCGAGGCCCGTCGCCTCGGCCAGGATCTGCTGCGCGACGGTGTGCACGCCCTGGCCCATCTCGGACCAGCCGTGCCGGACGATGACCCGGTCCGCGGCGGCGATCTCGACCTCGACCTCGCACCAGTCGGCCATGCCGTTGCCGATGCCGCAGTTCTTCAAGCCGCAGGCCAGGCCGCACCATCGCGCCTGGTCGTACGCGTCCTTGATCGCGAGCAGGCACTGTCGCACGCCCACGCCGGCGTGCAGCACCTGGCCGGTCGCCGTCAGGCGGCCGTCGTCGAGGGCGTTGTCGTAACGCAGCTGCCAGCGGTCGAAGCCGCCTTGCGCGCAGAGGTCGTCGAGGCAGCTCTCCAGGGCGAAGGTCGCCTGCGGGACGCCGAAGCCGCGCATGGCGCCGCACGGCAGGTTGTTCGTATAGACTGCCTGGGCGACGACATCGACGCACGGCACGTGGTAGGCGCCGGTCGCGTGGCCCGCGGCGCGCTCGAGCACCTTGCCGCCGACCGACGCGTAGGCGCCGGTGTCGCCGAGGATGCGCGCCCGCACGGCCGTCAGCTTGCCCGCGCGATCGCAGCCGACCGTGTACTCGAGTCGCATGGGGTGGCGTTTGGGATGCAGGCGGAGCGACTCGGCGCGGTCCAGCTTGATCTTCACCGCGCGGCGCAGCAGGTGCGCGGCCAGCGCGGCGTGGCCCTGGACCGAGAGGTCCTCCTTGCCGCCGAAGGCGCCGCCGGCGGCGACCTGGGTGACCTTGACGCGCGCGGCGGGCAGGGCGAGCAGCGAGGCGATCTGGCGGCGGTCGACGTAGACGCCCTGGCTGCTGGTGAACAGCTCGAGCCCGTCGCCGTCCCACGGCCGGGCCAGCGCCGCCTCGACCTCCAGGAAGGCGTGCTCGATGCGTTGCGTGCGGAACGTGCCGCCGGCCACGTAGGCCGAGGACGCGAGCGCGGCCTCGACGTCGCCGCCGCGGCGCACGACGCTCTCCTCGAGCAGGTTGCCGCCCTCGTGCAGGTGGACCTCGCTGCGCAGGGCGGCTTCGGGGTCGCTCAGGGGCTCGTACACCTCGTACTTCACCGCGATCGCGGCGGCGGCGTCGCGGGCCTGCTGGCGGGTCGCCGCGACGACGACGGCGAGCACGTCGCCCACGCAGCGGGTGATCTCGCCGGCGGCGACCAGCAGCGGCCAGTCGCGACGGATCAGCCCGGTGTGCCGGTCGCCGGGCACGTCGGCGGCCGTCAGCACGCGCACCACGCCGGGCATGGCGGACGCCTGTGCGACGTCGAGCGCGGCGACGCGCGCGCGCGCATGGTCGCTCAAGCGCAGCGCCCCGTGCAGAAGATCGCCCGCCGCGTCGCCGCCGCCGGCGCTGCCGGGCTCGAGGTCGGCCGCGCGCAGGTCGTCGACGAACGGATCCTCGCCGAGAGCCTTGCGCAGGGCCCGGTATTTGGGGTGATCGTGGCCTATCCCGTCCGCCGCAGCGGCGCCGGCGGACCGCGCGGCGGGCGCGCCTTCACGCAGCGCCCTGGCGCCGGCGAGCACCGCGTCGACGATCGCGTGGTAGCCGGTGCAGCGGCAGAGGTGGTGGCGCAGCGCGGACTCGACCTCGGCGCGGCTGGGGTCGGGATTCTCCTGCAGGAGCAGGGCCGTGCGCGCGAGGTAGCCGGGCGTGCAGAAGCCGCACTGCACGGCGCCGTGCCGCACGAACGCCGCGGCGAGGTGCTCGCGAACAGGCGCGGGCAATCCCGCCAGGGTCGTGACGCGCTTGCCGGCCAGCGTCTTCATGGCCGTGATGCAGGCCAGCTTCGCGCGCCCGTCGATCTCGACGGTGCAGGCGCGGCAGAACCCCTGGCCCGAACAGCCGTCCTTGGCGGTCGTGACGCCGCGCTCCTCGCGCAACCAGTCCAGCAGCGTGCGCCGAGGATCGCCGGCGTAGACGACCGGTTGGCCGTCGAGCGTGAACGTCAGCGGTTGCTTCGCGTTCATGCCGGGTCCTTTCCGTGGTCGCCGGCCACGATGCGCGCGTAGTTCTGCGGATCGGTCGCCCCCTCGGTGTTGATCACGAGCACCCGGCTGCCGGGACCGAGCCCGAGCGCCGCGCGCGCCGGGGCCAGCTCCTCGCAGCGGAGCAGCGCGAGCAGCCCCGCGAGGGTCGAGGCGCCCGATTCGCCCGCGGTGATCCCGTGGCGATGGCACAGGCGCATGGCTGCCACGGCGTGCTCGTCCTCGATCGCCAGCAGCAGATCGGCCGCGTCGCGGACGATCGGCCAGGCCAGCAGCGACGGCATGCCGCAGCACAGGCCGACCATGATCGAACGCTGGTCGCCCGTCGCCGCGAGCGGCCGGCCCTCGCCATGCAAGATCGACTCGAGGAAGCAGGCGGACTCTTCGGGTTCGACGCAGACCAGCCGGGGCCGCGCCGCGCCGTACTGCAGGACGAGCGACGCCGCGCCGGCGGCCGCCAGTCCGCCCACGCCCGCCGGCAGCAAGGCCAGGTCGAAAGGCGGCGCGGTCGCGGCGTCGGGCGCGACGGCGGAAGCTGTCTGTTCGGCGATCTCCGCGAAGATCGTGCTGTATCCCGTCATGATGTGGCCGGGGATCTCCATGTTCCCCGGGTAGGCCGTATCGGCGACGACGGTCCAGCCGCGCGCGGCCGCGGTCTCGGCGCAGACCGTGACGCAATCGTCGAAGGTGCCGGGCACGAGCTGGACGCTCGCTCCCTCGCGCTCGACGGCCGCGATGCGCGCCGCAGCGGCGTCGTCGGGCATGAAGATGACCGCGCGCTGTCCGAGCAGGCGCGCCGTCCAGGCCACGGCGCGGCCGTGGTTGCCGTCCGTGGCCGCGGCGAAGGTCAGCGCGCCGAGGCGCTCGCGCACGGCGGGATCGCGGAACGCGGCGGGGTCCAGCGCGTGGCCCGTCAGATCGCGCCAGCGGCGGCTGAGGACCTGGAACACGGCGTAGCTGGCGCCGAGCCCCTTGAATGCGTCGATGCCGAAGCGACCGGCTTCGTCCTTGACCAGAACGGCGCCCAGGCCGAGTTCGCGCGCGAGTCGCGGGCAGTCGCGCAGCGGCGTCGGCGCGTACCCCGGCAGCGAGCGGTGCAGCGGCAGCTGCGCGCGCGCGCCGATCGCGCGCACGAACGCCAGCTCCGGCGCGCTCCAGTCGGGCACCTCGCGGCGGAACGGATTGAGGGAGTAGCGTGCCATATCAGGCCTTCTCGTCCGTGTGCTCTCCGCCGAGGGGATGCCCAGCCAGTCCATCGAGCAGCACGGCCATGTGCGCCGCCTCGCGCAGGTCGATCTCCCAGGGTCCGGGCAAGCGGCAGATCGCGCGGCAGACGGCGAAGCTGGCGGCGTCCAGCTCGACGCGCGCCTCGGCGGTCTCGTACTCGTACGTGTCGCCGCGCCTGGTCAAACGTGCGCGCTGCGCGCCGTGGCGCCACTCGATGGTGGCCGTCGCGTCCTGCCGGGTCAAGCGGTACAGGGCTTCTTGCGGCGGCGGGTCCGCGGGCCAGGCGAGCACGAACCGCGGCTTGTCGCGGTACGGCGCGCCGGCCGTCGGGCAGAAGGTCGCGCAATTGCCGCACGCGTTGCAGAAGTCGACCACGTTGAGCGTCTGGCGCCGTTGCGCGACGACGAACACGCCGTCGGCGACGAGCGCGAGCGGCGACTGGTCGCCGCCAGCGGCGCCCGCTTCGGCCGCGGGATCGAGGCAGTCCGGCGGCCGCGCGGCGGCGGTCGCCGCGAGGCGCACGAGCGGCCAGCGCACCGGGCGCGCGTCGTAGGCGAGATTGGCGCGATTGGGGCAGACCGAGACGCAGACGTCGCAACGGACGCTGCAGTCGAGGCAGCGCGTGGCCTCGGCGCGGGCCTCGGCGCGCGAGAGCTGCCCGATCACGAGATCGAAGTCGCCCGGACCGCAGGACGTGCGCACCGGGGGCAGCACCGGCGGCTGCAGGCGGGCGGCGCGGTCTTGCCAGGCCGGTGTGGGCAGTTCGCGCCCAGCGTCGGCCGCCGCGTCGGCGTCGCCCGCGTCGAAAAGACCGAGCGCGGCGAGCATCAGCCGGGCGGCGCGCCGCCCGTCGGCGATGGCCTCGATCAAGGTGGCCGCGCCGCGCCGCGCGTCGCCGCCGACCAGCACGCGCTCGAGGCGGGTCTGCAGATCGGGCGTGGCGCTCGCCGCGGCGCCGGCCACGAGGTCGGCGGCCGTCAGCACGTCGCCGGCCAGCCGCTGCCCGACCGCGGGGATGATCGCATCGAAGACGAACTCGGACGGCGTACCGGGCACCGGCTCGGGCCGCGGCCGCCCCGACGCGTCGGGTGCGCCCAGCTGCATGCGCCGGCAGGACAGCGCCAGCCGGCCGTCGGTCTGCCGCGCGATCGCGACGGGAGCGAAGAGCTCGTGGATGACCACGCCCTCGGACTGGATGGCGTGCAGTTCCTCGCGAGCGGCGGGCATCTCGGCCAGCGTGCGGCGGTAGAACAGGTGCACCCGGCCGCCGGGCGCGACGAGACGCAGAGCGGTGCGGGCGGCGTCCATCGCGGTGTTGCCGCCGCCGATCACCGCGGCGGCGGCGCCCAGCGCCGGCGGCGCACCGCGTCGCGCCGCCGCCAGGAAACGCAGGGCCGGCCAGACTCCAGCGAGGTCCTCGCCCGGGATGCCCAGCGCGCGATCGGCCTGCGCGCCGATGCCCAGAAAGACCGCGTCGTGCTCGCGGCGCAGGACGTCGAGGCGGGCGCGGTCGATCGATTCGCCGGTGCGGATCTCGACGCCGAGGGCGGCGAGCCGGCCCAGGTCGCGCTGGAAGTCCACGTCGCGCAGGCGGAAGAGCGGGATCGCGTCCGTGACCATGCCGCCGGGGAAGTCCTTCGCCTCGTAGACCGTGGCCTGCACGCCCGCGAGCGTCAGGTACCAGGCGCACGACAGGCCCGCGGGGCCCGCCCCGACGATCGCCGCGCGCTTGCCGGTCGGCGCGGCGGGCTGCGGCAGCGGCGGTTCCGTTGCTTGCTGGGCGAGCGTGCGCTTGACGTCGCGGATGCGCACGGGCGCCTCGTAGTTCACGCGCGTGCAGCGCGGCTGGCACGGATGGTCGCAGACCATGCCCGTGACCGTGGGGAACGGATTGTCGCGCAAGACCACCGCCAAGGCCTCGGTGAACGCGCCGCGCGCGGTGTGCGACATATACGCCGGCACATCCTGTCCCGCGGGGCAGGTGTCCTGGCAGGGCGCGCCGATGCAATCGAAGAGTCCGAGGGCGCGCGACGTCTTGACGCAGCGGTCCGGGAACGTCGCCTTGCGGTAGGCGGGAAACGCCGCCACCGCCGCGGCGTACGCGCGCAGATTGGCCAGGGCGGCCGCCGCCGGCGCGCGGCCCTGGCCCGCGGCGTGCTGCACGAAGGCGTCGAGATCGCGCGCGCCGGCCTGGTCCATCGCCGCCTGCAGTTCGTCGAGGTACTGGTGAAGGCGCTGGTAGCCGCCGGGACGCAGCAGGTCGGAGCAGACGGTGGCCGGACCGAGCCCGCACGCGATCACGCGGGCGAAGTTGCGCGCGTCGACGCCGCCCGCGAACGAGATGTCCAGCTCGCCGTCGAACGCGGTCTGCAGGTCGGCGGCCAGCTGCACCGCGAGCGGGTGCAGCGCGCGCCCGCTCAGGTAGATCATCGCCTCGGACGCCGGCAGCACGCCGCGCGTGTTGCGGCAGGCGAGCGTGTTCGTCAGCTTGACCCCGAAGCCTAGGCCGCGCCGCGCGGCTTCGTCGCGCAGGGCGCGGATGAGGTCCACGGCCGCGTCCCAGGCGAGGTCGTTCGTGAACGCGGAATCGGGCACCTCGATGCGGTAGCCGAGCGTCTCGTTCAGCAGTTCGCGCACGGTCGCCGGACCGAGCAGGGTCGGGTTCAGCTTGATCGACGTGTGCAGGCCGCGCTCGCCGAGCAGGAAGCGCCCGATGCGTTCGATCTCCGCGGGCGGACAGCCGTGCATGGTCGAGAGCGTGACGCTGTCGCAGAGGCGGTCCGGCGCGAAGATCGCCTCGGCGCGCGGGTACACGGCGCGCGCGGCGTGCAGGCGGCGGGCCAGCTCATCGCCCGGCGCGGCGAGGCGATCGAGGCAGCGCTGCATCCTGGCGCCGCGGATGCCCGCGAGGTCGTAGCCGACGCTCAGGTCCATGGCGAAACCCGGGTCGGCGCCGCTCTCGGCGGCGTCGGGGCGGCCGCCGGCCGCGGCCGCCGCCGCGAGGGCCCGGTGCCGCAGCACGCTGATCGCCGTCCAGGCGTCGAGGTACTGGTCGGCGCTCCGGTCGAGCGGCAGCTCCTGCGACCATTCGCAGTTGTAGCCCTCGTCGGCCATGTCGATGCACGGTCGCGCGACCTCGAGGTCGTCGCGCGCCTGGATCGTCTTGAGCTCGAGGTAGCGGGCGCCGCAGAGCCACGCGGCCACGAGGTTGGGCGCGAGCTGGCTGTGCGGACCGGCGGCGACGCCGAGCGGGCTCTCGAGCCGGCGGCCGCGGCGCGCGAGCGCGTAAGGCCGCCCGCGCAGATCGCAGCGGAAGAGGTCCTCATGCAGGCCGAAGACCGTGCCTTGCCGGGCGCGTTCGCGCTGGATCCAGTCGAGCAGGCGCAGCAGGGACAGCGGACGCATCGCGGCGCTCATGGCGTCAGCCCGCCGCGCGCGGCGCGGCCCGCGCGCGCAGACCGCGCAAGACGCCGGCCGGGTCGGCGAACCGGCTGCCGAGGATCATCGCCGCGATCACGTACGGCTTGTACCCGGCCTGCCGGTACAGGGGCGCCCGGTACTGTTCGAACACGTCGGCGGCGACCTCGCCCAACCGGCACGAGACGTCCGTGATGTCGGCCGGCAGGCAGTGCAGGTAGAGCGCCTTGCCGTCGCGGGTGCGGTCCATCAGGCTGCGGTCGCAGGTCCAGGCCGCGTGCTCGGCGTTCTGCGCGAGGCCTTCGCGTTCGAGCTCGACGAGGCCGCTCTGGTCGCGGGCGCGCAGCAACTCGGTGCGCTGCTCCATGATGCGGTAGGGCGCCCAGCTCTTGGGATAGACGATGTCGGCGCCCTGGAACGCTTCGGCCATGTCGTGCGTGCGCCGGAAGCTGCCGCCGCTCGCCTTGGCGTGCCGCTCGGCCTGCTCGAGCGTGCCGGGCACGAGGTCGTAGCCCGGCGGGTGGGCCAGCACGAGGTCGACGCCCAGGCGGGACATCAAGCCGAGGACGCCTTGCGGCACGGACAGCGGCTTGCCGTAGCTCGGCGAATACGCCCAGCTCATGACGAGCTTGCGGCCGCGCAGGTTCTCCAGGCCGCCGAATTCGTGCGCCAGGTGCTGCAGGTCGGACAGGCTCTGCGTCGGATGGTCGAGGTCGCACTGCAGGTTGACCACCGCCGGCCGCCACGGCAGCACGCCCTCGCGGTGCGCCTGCTCCAGCGCTGCGGCGACCTCGGTCATGTAGGTGTGTCCCGCGCCGAGGTACATGTCGTCGCGGATGCCCACGGCTTCGCTGAGGAACGAGACCATGACCGCGGTCTCACGCACCGTCTCGCCGTGGGCGATCTGCGACTTGCCTTCGTCGAGGTCCTGCACCGCCAGGCCCAGCAGGTCGGCGGCCGAGGCGAAGGAGAAGCGCGTGCGGGTCGACTGGTCGCGGAACTGGCTGATCGCCAGGCCGGATGCGAAGCAGCGGGTGTCGACGTTGCGCAGGCGCAGCAGGCGCAGGGCCTCGGCGATGTCCAGCAGCGCGAGCAGGTCGTCCAGGCTCTTCTGCCAGGTCAGCAGCGTATCGTTGCCGAAGAGACCGTGCTCGCGCGAGGCGAGTCGGGCCAGGACGCGGTCGAGTTCCTGCTCGAATGTCTTCGCAGACCTATTGTCGCCGGTGGTCATCGCGAGAAATCCTCGGGCTGGGGGTGTTCTGGGCTGTCCTCTCGGTGCTTGCGATCGCGTCGGCCACTGCCTTCAGCGCGGATCGCGTTTCTCGTCGTCCAGCAGAGCCTGCAACGCATCGACATCGGCCAGGTCCCTGGTCCTGCCGGTGGCCCGCTTGTTGGTGATCAGATCCTCGAGCGCCAGGATCGGCACCTCGAGATCGTCGATCATCACCGCCGACGAACGACGATACGCCTCGCCGAACCGCAGTCCGGTCGCTTCGGTGATGATATCGATGCGACGGGGCGCTACCCCGATCTGGTAGATCATGCCTTCTTGCTGCAGATCCTCGCTGGTCAGGTCGAGCAGCGGAGCGCCGAAGCGCGCCAGGGCGCGCAGGACGGCCTCGGCGTTGGCGGTCGAAGGCTCGACCCAGATATCGATGTCCATGGTGGCCCGGGGATACCCGTGGGCCGCCATCGCATACGCCCCGACCAGCAGGTACCTAGCCTGTTCGGCGGACAAGGCGCGTAACATGTCTCTGTAGTCGTCGTTCAGCATCGTGCCTCTTGCTGAGCGAGACGATCTCTCTGGTCAGCGGCCAGACGAGCGCCAGGCGCTCGGCCGGGGAGCCAGGCACGAAATCGTCGCGGCGGCGGTCCCGCAGCCGGGACCTGGCGGTGATCTTGCGGTCCATACCGGGCACCATAACATCTGGCTGCAGCCCGCACCAGCGCCGCTTCCACGTCTCGAGCGTCGGCCGCGAGGTGCTCCCCTCGAGCCTGGTCGCCAGCCTGTCCGGCTTCGCGCCGGGGCGGGTCCTAGAAGTCGAAACGTCCACCGCGCGCCGCGCGGTGGACGTCACCATCGAGGGTGAACGCCGGACGCCGCGCGGGCGCCCCGCGCAGGGGTTAAATTCAGATCGGAAGAGCGTCGTGT
>CAZJWO010000059.1:0-22512 GCA_964549735.1 uncultured Fibrobacteraceae bacterium
TGGCGTCCTTTCGGCCAGCAGAGGCGCGAGCGCGGCGCCGGCGGCGCCGGCGAGCAAGGAACCGTCGCGCAGCATGTCGCAGACACGCGCGAGGTCCGCGGTCAGGGGACGATCGCCCGGCGTCAGATCGACCGCCGCGCGCAGCCTCGTCAGGACGTCGGCGACCGGCGCGGCCGGTCGCAGCACGGGCCGGCCGAGGCGACGCGCGGCCGCAGCCTGCGTGATGAACTCGAGCGCGCGTCCGGCCACGAGCAGCTCGAGCGCCACGATCGCGGCGCTGCGCTCGAGGCAGCCGGCGAGCTTGAGCGCCGCGACGCTGCCCATGCTGACGTGGTCCTCCTGGCCGTCGCTCGTGGGGATCGAATCGACGGCGGCCGGCGCCGCGAGATTGCGCGACTCGCAGACCAGCGCGGCCGCCAGATACTGCGCGAGCATGAGCCCGGACTCGAGACCGGGATCGGCGGCCAGAAAGCGCGGCAGGCGGCCGCCGTTGCCGGACAGCAGGAGGTTGATCCGTCGCTCGGCGATGCTGCCCGGCTCCGCGCAAGCGGCGTACAGCGCGTCGAGCTGCAGAGCCAGCGGCTGTCCGTGGAAGTGGCCGCCGGTGACGACCTCGCCGGTCTCGGGCATCAGCACGGGGTTGTCCGTCACCGACGCCGCTTCGCGCAGCAGGACCTCTTCGGCGCGGCGGACCTGCCCGAGGCTCGCGCCGAGCACCTGCGGCGCGCAGCGCACCGAGTACGGATCCTGCACCCTGCCGCAATCGCGATGATGCCGTTGCACCTCGCTGTCGCGCAGCAGCGCGTCCAGCATCGCCGCGGCTTCGCCGATCTCCGGATGCGGACGCAGGGCATGGTACGCCGCCGCGAACGGGCGCACGCTGCCCTCGAGCGCCTCGACCGAGAGAGCCGCGGCGGTCAACGCGTGCGCGAGCAGCCGATAGCTGTCGGCGACCGCGTGCAGGCCCAGGCTGACCATCATCTGCGTGCCGTTGATGAGCGCCAGGCCTTCCTTCGCCTCCAGGGCCAGCGGCGGACGGCCGGCGGCGGCCAGCGCCGGCCCGGCCGGCCGTGCCGTGCCGTCCGCGGCCAGGACGTGCCCCTCGCCGATCAGGACCAGCGCCAGATGCGCCAGGGGCGCGAGGTCGCCGCTGGCCCCGACCGAACCGCGCGACGGGATCCAGGGCGTGATGTCCGCCTCGAGCAGCCACAGCAACTGCTCGATGACGAGCGGACGCACGCCGGAGTGGCCGGCGGCCAGGCTCATCGCTCGCAGCAGGATCATGCCGCGCACCTCGCGCCGCGACAGCGGCGGCCCCCAACCCACCGCATGGCTGCGCACCAGGTTCACTTGCAACGTCGCGAGTTCGGCGGCCGGAATGACCGTGTCGGCCAGCTTGCCGAAACCCGTGTTGATCCCGTAGACGCGGTCGTTGCCGCGCTCGAGGCGGCGGCGCAGCTGCAGGCAGGTTTCGACGCGCCGGCGAGCCTCGGCGCCGAGTCGCACGCCGAGGCGTCCAGCGCAGACCGCGGTGAAGCGCGCGGTGTCGAGCGCTGTTTCGCCGAGGACCATATGCGTGTGGGGCATGCCGCGCGGCCTCTCTCAGGTTGCCTCGAGAAATGAGCGGACGGCGCCAGCCACGTCGCCCGCCTGGGCCAGCCAGCGCACCGGCGCCGGCAGCGCTGACAGAAACGTAGCTCCGTAGTTGCGGCCGATCAAACGGTTGTCCAGCAGGACGACGACGCCGCGGTCGGTGTCGCGGCGCAGCAGGCGCCCGACGCCCTGGCGCAATCTGAGCACCGCGTCGCGCAGCATGAAGTCTCGGAACGGATCGTCGCCGGCGGCGCGCATGTGCTCGCAGCGGGCCTGGACCCAGGGGTCGGTCGGCACCAGGAACGGCAGCTTCGTGACGACGACGATCTCGAGGCTGTCGCCCGGGAAATCGACGCCTTCCCAGAACGTGCTCGTGCCGAGGAGCATCGCGCGCCGCCCGCGCCGGAAACGCTCCCGCAGTTCGGCCGCGCCGATCTGCGGCGTCTGCACGAGCAGATCGCCGCGCTCGCCGGCCGCGAACAGATCGGCCGCTTCGTCGCGCGCCTGCAAGCGCGCCGCGACGTCCTGCAACAGGCGGTAGGCGGTGAACAGCACGAGCGTCTGGCGCGGCGCCTGGCGGCGCAGCTCCGCGAGGACGGCGGCCACGGCGTCCGGAAAATCGGCGTGATCGGGACCGGGCAGGTTCTCGACAGCCAGGCACAGCGTCTGGCGCTCCCAGTCGAACGACGACGGCACGGCCAGCGTGCGAGCCGGCGGCCGCCGGCCGGCCAGGCCCAGTTCGCCGAGCATGAAGGCGAAGTCCTCGCCCACCGCCAGCGTCGCGCTCGTCGCGACCGGCGCCAGTCCGGCATCCTGCCACAGTTCACGCAGCAACGGACCGGCCAGCAGCGGCGTCGCGCCCAGGCAGCGCAGCGAGCCCGCCACGCCGGGCTCGAGCCAGGTCACCCAGCGATCGCTGGGATCGCCGGTCACGAAGCGCACGTCTTGCCGCAACTGGTCGAGCAGCGAACCGGCCTGCACGCAGCGCGCCAGCAGATCGACGATGTCGCCGCCGAGCGGCGCGGCGCCGTCGAGGCGCCGCTCGAGCGCCGCCAGAGGCGCGCCTACCGCGGACACGGCGTCGAGCAGCGCGGCGGTCGTCGCAGCCAGCGGCGCGAACGTGACGTCCTTGGCCGCCACCCGCACGCGCTGTCCGGCCGGCGCCTGCGACCCCGGCGCCAGGAGGTCGCCGGCCTGGCGCCACCACTGCCGGTAGGCCAGCAGGCAACGATTGGCCGCGCGGCCGAAGCCGTCCGCGGCGTGCGCCGCTTCGGCCAGGTCGGGCGACGCGCTGAGGCGAGCGGCCAGCAACGCCGGCACTTCGGGCGCCTGCTCGCCGGGCCGCATCGCGCCCACCAATTCCTCCAGGTCGGTCAACCGGTGCTGATCCAGACGCACGGTCCGCGCCTCGAGCATGACCTGCGGCAGGCGATGCGCCTCGTCGACGATGCAGTCGGCGAACGGTCCGAGGAGCGTGGCGCCGGCCGCCTGGTCGCTGAGCAGCAAGGCATGATTGACGACCACGAACGGGGCCTCGCGGGCGAGCCGCCGGGCGCGGACCACGAAGCACCCGGGCTGCTCCCAGCAATCGGGCAGGCAGGGCTGGACCCCGCTGAACAGCCCGGACAGTTCGGACATGAGCAGCGGATGCGAGACAAGTTCGTCGCGCAGGCCTTCGTTCGTGGCCAGCAACCACAGGCGCAGCGCGGCGAGCGCGGCCGCCTGCCGCGCGTCGACCGGTTCGCGCGCCAGGTAGCTCCGCCGCTGGCGCAGGCAGAGGTAATGCGCGCGTCCCATGAGCAGGCGCGCCGCGAGGTCCTCGCCGCCGGCCGTCAACCGGGGCACGTCGTTCGCCAGGATCTGCGCCTGCAGCGCGCGGCTGTACGTCGAGACGACCACGCGGCCACGGCCCGCCGCGATCCTGGCCAGCGCCGGAATCAGGTAGGCCAGCGTCTTGCCGGTGCCGGTGCCGGCCTCGACGAGCAACGGCTGGTGAGCGGCCAGGGCGCGCGCGACCGCTGCCGCCATCTCGGCCTGCTGCGGCCGCAGCGCGAAATGCGAACCGTAGAGGAGCCCCAGACCTTGCGCATCGAGGCAGAACGCCGCGACGGCCGCCGGCTCCTGCGGCAAAGCCACGACCGGCCGCGGCGCCGGCGGCGCCCCGAGCGTCGCGGCGCCGAGCGGATTGCCGCTGGCGGCCAGGCGATCGAGGATCGCGACGATCTCGCCGCCGCCGCGCGCGCAGCGTTCCAGCAGGCCGGAGACGGACTGGCGTTCGGCGTCCGGCAGGCCGGCCCACCAGCTCAAGCGCTCCCAGACCCGGCGCACCTGCGCGGTGGCGGAGAGAGGATCCGCCGCCGCGCGCGGCGCGAGCGGATCGAGCAGGCTCCACAGCAACGCGGATTGCACGTGCCAGCCACCGGCGCCGTCGCGCCGCAGGAGGCTCTCGCCGCGCTCGTCGCGCGTTTCGCAGACCGTGCCCGGCGGCGGCGAGGAGCCGGGCGGCGCATGGTGCGGCGCATTGATGTCCAGCCACCCGTCGGCGCCGCGGACGAGCAATCGGGCCGGCTCAACCCGCACGGTCGGACTCCGCGGCGGCGAGTTGCCGCGCCAGGGTGCGCTCGTCCCACACCGCGACCTTCAGCTCGGCCGCCTGCTGCAGCTTGCGCCCGGGACTCTCGCCCGCGACCACGACGTCGGTGCGCTTGCTGACGCTGCCGACGACCTTGCCGCCATGCCGGCTGATGGCGCTCTGCGCCTCGTCGCGCGTCATGGACTCGAGGGTGCCGGTCAGCACGAACGTGCGGCCGGCGAAGGCGTTCGAAGCCGAAGCCGTCGCCAAGGCGGGCGGCTGCTGTTCGCGCGCGCGGAAGAAGCCCACCGCCTGCAGATCGGCCAGCAGCTCCTGGCTGGCCGGCGCGGCGAACCACTCGACGATGGCCGTGGCCACGATCGGTCCGATGTCCGGCAAGGCCGTCAGCTCCGCCGCCGTGGCCTGCCGCAGTTCGGCGAGCGACGCGTACGCGCGCGCCAGCGTCGTCGCCGTAGCCAGACCGACCTGCGGGATGCCCAGCGCATGGATCTTCGCGGCCCAGGGGCGCTGCGGCACATCGGCCAGCGATCGCAAGAGGTTGTCGGCCGACTTCTCGCCCCAGCCGGGCAGCGACGCCAGCGTGCTGCGTTCGAGGCGCCACAGGTCTGCCGGACCGCGCACGCGGCCCGTCTCCACGAGCACCTCGATCCAGCGCTCGCCCAGCCCCTCGATGTCGCAGCCCTGGCGTCCCGCGAAGTGGCGCAGACGTCCGGCCAGGACGGCCGGGCACGCCGGGTTGACGCAGCGCAGCGCGACCTCCTCCGCCCGCCGCGCGACGGGACCGTCGCAGACAGGGCAACGGGTCGGCGGCGCGAGCGGCCGCTGCGTGCCGTCGCGGGCCGCCGGCAGCGAACGCAGCACCTTGGGGATGATATCGCCGCCCTTCACGACGACGACCCGATCGCCCGGACGGATGTCCTTGCGCGCGAGCTCTTCCCAGTTGTGCAGCGTCGCGCGGCTGACGGTCGTGCCCGCCAGCTCGACGGGCGCCAGCTCGGCCACCGGCGTGATGACCCCCGTTCGCCCGACCTGCGGCGTGATGGCCGCGATCGTCGTCATCGCCTCCTCGGCCGCGAACTTGTAGGCCAGCGCCCAGCGCGGAGCCTTCGCGGTCAAGCCGAGGCGCCGCTGCTGGCCGGCGTCGTCGAGCTTGATGACGGCGCCGTCGGTCTGGTAGTCGAACGACGCCCGCAAGGCGGCGAGTTCGGCGAGCCGCGAGGCGAGCTCATCTTCATCGTGCGCGATCAGCAGCGTCGGGTCGACCGGCAGCTCGAACCGGCGCAACGCCGCCAGCTCCGCGCGGTGCGACGGCAGGTCGCCTTCGGCCAGCCAGCGATCCTGCGCGTCCAAGGGGAAGACCTGGTAGAAACAGACGGCCAGGCCCCGGCGGCGCACCTCCTCGAGATCGAGCGTCTTGAGCGTGCCGGCCGCCGCATTGCGCGGATTGGCCAGCGGCTCGCGTCCCGCCGCGGCGCGCTGGCGGTTCAGCTCGGCGAATCGGGACAGCGGCAGGAAGACCTCTCCGCGGACCTCGCACGCGGTCACGGGCCCGGCGAAGACGTCTTGCCAGCCGCGCGGCAGCCGCCGCGCCACGCCGGCGATCACGCCGGCCTGGTCGGTGACCACGTCGCCGCGCTGGCCGTCGCCGCGCGTCAGGGCGGCCTGCAGCCGGCCGTCGCGGTAGCGCACCGCGAGAGCGACGCCATCCATCTTCGGCTCGACCGTAAAGACCGTCCTGGCTTCGGCTTCCAGCTCTTTCCGCACACGTTGGACGAAGCCGGCGACGGTCGCCAGCTCGTAGCTGTTCTGCAGGCTGAGCATCGGCCGCGAATGCGCGAGCGAGGCGAACCGCTCGTCGTGGTCGTCGCCGACCCGTGCGGTCGGACTGTCCGGCAGCGCGCATTCGGGGTGCGCGGCTTCGAGCGCGGCGAGCTCTCGCTCGAGCTCGTCGTAGGCGCCGTCGTCGATCTCCGGGCCGGCCTCACGGTAGTAGAGCTCGCGATGGCGCTCGATTTCACGCCGCAAGAAGGCGATCCGCCGGCGCGCCTCTTCCGGGTTCATGGCACCTCCGCGGGATGCGCCGTCCGCTCGCGGCGGGCCGCGATCAGAAGCTGCCGACCAACGAGACGTGCAGCATGGCCGACTCGAAACTCACGGCGCCGGGAAAACCGACGGCCAGATTGATCTGGCCCGGCGCGGCCAGCGTCAGCAGACCGAGGCCGAAACCGGAACGCGTGCCGCTGCTGGTGGCTAGCCCGCCGCCCGCGTCAGCGGCGGCGCGAACGATGCGCTCAAAGTATCCCACATCGACGAAGGTGTAAACACGGGAGCGCCGCGCGCGCCCGAAGCGGACCTCCAGCCCGCCCCACGCCGCCCTCTCGCCCAGGAACTCGTCCTCGCGATAACCGCGCAGGCTCGCCGCGCCGCCGAAGCGGTACAGTTCCGGCAGAGGCGAGGGCCTCGTGTCCGCGTCGATCTGGCGGAAGCTCGCGCGCGCGGCCACGCTCAGTTCCGTCCGCAGCCACGCCTCGCCGTCGAGGTCGATCTCCAGCAATCGCTGATGCTCCAGCTTGCCGAGCTGCCCGCCGCCTGTCGCGCCTTGCGCGTCGTCGGCGGCCGCGCGCAGGAACGCCGAGCGGCGCGCCGTCTCGACGGCGAACGATCCGGACCAGCCGCTGCGCGCGCGATCGCCGCGCTGCCGCAGGACGGCGGCCCGACCGCGTAGGCGCCGCGCCCCCTGCAGCTCGCCGGCCGGATATGTCGTGCGATCCCAGCCGACGCCCAGCTCCAGTCCCCAGAAGCTGACCAGCGGCAGCCGCCAGCGGTTGCTGGCCTGAAACAGCGTGTACGCCTCGGTCACGACCTCGCTCGACAGCGCGATGTCCGTATCCAGCGGCGTGCCCATGACCAGCGGCTCGAGGTAGCGGAACCCGAAGAGCGAACGCGCCAGCCCGTCGTCGCGCCAGCCGGCACGCAGGCTGCGGCCGCTGCCCGCCAGATTCGGCAGCTCCAGATCGACCTGGCCGCTGAGGCGCGCGCCGCCTTCATCCCGCTGGCTGAGTCCCAGCACGACGGACAGCCGGTTCGCCTTCCGCTGCGGCTCGACCAGCCAGAGGATCCCGACCGTGTCAGCCGCCGTGGTCAGGTGCACGAGCGGTTCGTCGACCCGGGTGTACAGCTCTCGCGCCTGCAGGCGCTGCCGTGCGCGGCGCAGATCCGACTCGCGGTACGTCTGGCCGCTGCGCAAGCCCCCGGCGCGGATCAGGAACGACTCCCCGCGCGCCCGGGGAAGATTCGTGCGCTGCGGTCCGATCACCATGCGCGGCCCCGGCACCAGGACCGCCTCGATTTCGACCTGCGCAGTCGCCCGGTCCGCCCGCAGGGAGCGTGTCAGCCAGCTGGCGAACGGGTAGCCTAGCTCGGCGCAGCCGAGCACCACGCCGGCGGCGGCCTCCAGGTAGAGGTCGGGTCGGAAGGCGTCGCCCGGCCGCGGCAGCCAGGCGTCGAGCAGCGACTGGCGACCTGGCAGGTCGTCGCCGCCGACGGTCAAGGCGCCCCACGTGAAACGCGGTCCCGGATCGATGCGGATCCGGCGCCCCGGCGCCGGCGGCTCCGGCACGGGAGGCTCCTCGAGCCAGACGCCCGCCGCGAGATGGCCCCTCGCCAGCCAGCGGTCGCGCAAGGCCGACAGCAGGTCCCGGACGCCGTGCACCGGCGCCGCCGCGGCCTGCAGGCTATCGGCGGGCGCTTGTTCGACAGTCGCGGCGAGCCGCTGCGCCTGCTGCAGCCAGGGCGCCAGATCGCCCCACACGACCTCGCCCGCGGCGTCGTCCACACCCTCGGCAGCGACGACCGGCGCGGCGAGCAGCAACGGCGGTTGCGCGGCGAGCCAGCGGCCGTCTTCGGTCACGAGCGCGCGCAGGCGCGGGTCGGCGTCGTGCGGCGCGACGAGTTCCAGGGCCGGCGGCCAGGCCCCCGCCGCCGCGGACCGCGGGCCGGGCTGCGCGCCCGCCGGCAGCGCCGGACCGAGCAACACCGCGGCCTGCAACAGCAGGAACGCACTGCGCGCCGCCACCGACCCATTCGGCGCCGGCGCCGCTTTCGGCCGCCTAGAAGCGAGCCGTGCTTTCGAGCCGCACGTCATGCTGCCACATCCTCGAGCCCGGCTTGCGGGCGAACCAGGCCAGGCTCACGCCGAGGTAACGGCTGGGATCCCAGCCGACGCGGGTCGTCGCCTCGACGTTCGTGCCCGGCGACGGGAAGAAGAACGGCCGGCGGCCGGCGATCGGCTCCGCGCTTCGAACGTCGGCGACCCGCAGGTCCGTCTGCACGCTCCACGCGCGCCGCAGGCGCCAGCGCACCGCGGGCCGCAGCGCCGACTCGCGCTGCTCGACGCCGGAAACCGCGTCCTCGCGCGCCAGGCGTTCGACGGCCAGCGCCGCGCGACCGCCGGCGGCCAGGCGGACGGAGCCTTCGAGCTCCGCTCGCAGCGTGGCGGTCGTGTACGCGAGTTGCGTCGGGTTCAAGACGGCGTCGGTGCGGCGCCGGTCATCCTCGCTCCCCAGACGCAGCCGCAGGCTGGCGATCGCGGTAGGGTTCCAGGTCAAGGTGCCGGTATGCTCGCGCCGCAGGCGATCGAGGCGGCCCTGGGCGTACTGGCGGTCCTTGATCTCGCTGTAATCGAAGCGCCAGCGCAGATCCCAGGCGCGCAGGTGGCGCAGCAGCGTCAACTCCTCGCTCAGGTCGACGCGGCCGAGCACGGCATCCTGCTCGTCGAAGATCGCCCCGGGATCGAGGCGCAGCAGCCGCCCGACGTCGCGCGTGCGGCTGCGCGCCTCGGCGCCGAGCCGCGTCTCGGACTGCCACGCTCCCCACAGTCGATCCTTGCCCAGGGCGCCGAAATCCTGGCGCCAGTTCAGATCCGCCCGGACGCTGGTCGTGGCGATGAGGCTGTCCGTGCCCGCGAGCAGCAGCTCGTAGTCGCCGCGTCCCTCGCCCACGAAGTTGCCGTTCTCGTCGTAGCGCCCCTGCCCCTCGCCGACGTAGACGACCTGTCGCGCCAGGACCTCGGCGCGGCTGTTGTCCACGGTGTAGCCGAGGCTCCAGTCGCTGCCCAGCCTCGCCCAGCGCCCGGCGACCTCCAACCGCCCCAGGCGCGTCGTCTCGTCGGCGGCGTCGGGCCGCCGCACCTCGCGCACGGTCGCTTCCGCTTGGGCGCGCACGCCGCCCAGGCGCGGCAGGGCGAGCGTTCCCTGCCAGGTGCGGCTATCGCGCTGGCGCTGCCAGCGATCGGCGCGCAACGAATCGGACAAGCCGCGCGTGAACTGCAGATCCCAGCGCCATTCGGCGTCGGCCGGCGCCCGCAGCCCGCCGCCGTACTGCTCCAGGCGCCACCCGCGGCCGGCCGCGGATGTCGCGGCGGCGTCGGACCACCCCTGCCTGCTATGCAGCACGCGAGGCACGACCGGACCCAGCCGCCATTGCGTCTCGTGGGCCTGATCGCGACGCAGCACGTCCAGCGGATCGCGGCTATCCCGGCTGCGGGCCTCGTGCCAGCGATGCTGCCCGCCACCGCCTCGCCACCGCCAGCGACCCGAACCGCCGACCTTGCCGGCCTCCAGATCGTCGCCGTGCGCCAGGCGTCCCGCTTCGGCGCTCAGATGCAGCGTCCCCTGCGCTCCGTCGGCGTGCCAGGCGACCGCCGCGGCGGCCTCCGACTCGCGCTCGGTCGCGAATCCGGGTCGATTCGACCGATCGCCCAGGCCCCAGCTCTCGTAATCGTAGATCGACCTGCCGAGCAGGAACGGCGCGAACCGCGCGTCGCGCCAGTGCCAGGAGCCGGTCGCCTGCAGGCTGCCCGGGCCCACAGGCAGATCGCCGCTGCGCAACGCCACCTGGGCCGCCTGGCCATCGTTGTCGCCGTCGTCGCGGGCGCTGAGCGCGTTGCGGTCCAGGCTCGACAGGTGCCACTCCGCGTGCAGCCCGGCGCCGAGCGAATCGCCGGCCGCCGCGATCGCCGTCAACATGGTCTGCGCCTCCGGCAGCGGCAGCCGCCGCCCGACGCGGTAGCCGCCTTGCCGGGCGCCCACCCACGTGTAGACGCGCACGCCGGTCTCGGTCAGCCGCGTCAGCTCGTAGTCGCCCTCCCCGCGGCCGGCAAAGAAGAAGACGACCTGCCAGTCGCCGCCCTCGGCGGCGAACTCGTACCGCGTCTCGCCGTCGACGATCCTCTGCACATAGTCGCCGTCGCCCGGCGCGACCTGCACCGCGCCCGGACCCACGGCGGCCAGCGGATCATCCCCCGCCTGCCGCAGGATCGCCTCGTCTTGCGCGCTGAGCTCTCCCGTGCGCAGGCGCGCCGCGTCGTCGGCCTCGCGCGTCAGGCGCACGGCGAAACCGCCGGGCACGCCCCCGACGTTGGCCGCCGCGCCGCCGCCGGCGCCGACCATCGTCCGCGCGTACGGTCCTTCCCCCTCTTCGAATTCGACCAGGATGAACGTCTCGCTCGTGACCAGACGCCGGTACGTGAAGGTCACCGTGCCGCGCACGTAGTCGATGACGTAGTCGCGGTCGCTGCCGCGGGTCAGCACCTGGCCGTCCATGACGACGCGCTCGGAGCCGGCCACGATGAACAGGTTCTGGCCGCTCGGGCCCCCGCCCAGGAAATACGGACCCTGGTTGGCCTCCTGGCCCCTCAGTTCGACCGTCCGATAGCGGCCGCGCGGTGAACCGAACATGCCGTGCGCGCGTACGACGCCCGGCTCCGCTTCCGCCGCGAAGCCTTGCAGCTTGCGCCGGTAGTCGCCGAACCGCGTGCCGCCGCGCCGGGCCACGAAGTCGCCCAGCGTCGCGCGCCAGTCCGCCGCGGTGAGGTGGACCAGCACCTGGTCGACGTCCTGGAGCTTCTCGGTGTTGCCTTCCGGAACGACCGGCAGGTTGTCGTCCGCCAGCGTGGCCATGACGTGGATGTCGCGCGTGAGCTGACCGCTGATGTTCAGGCGCAGGTTCTGCGCCACGGTGAGGTCGCGCCGGCTTCCCGACGCGACCTGCACGCCCTTGCTGCCACGAACCTGGAGGTCGCCCCCGTCGGCCAGCGTCCAGAGCGACGGGACGACCTCGCCGCCTGCCGCCGCGTCCTGGCGCGGCGGCGGCGGCGGCGCCAGCGGACGCAGCGCGACGCGCGCTTGCGGCAGCCCGGGTTGGAAGCTGTATTCGACGACGGCGACGGCCGAGCCCCCGGCCGCCCAATCGCGCAGCGGGATCAGCAGACCGCTGCGCGCCTGCAGGCGATAGTCGCGATCCGGCAGCCAGGCCGCGCCGCCGACGCGCAGCACGAAACTCTCCGGCACGATCGAGCCGTGAGCCAGGGCGAGCGGACGCCGTCCGGCCGGCACCAGGAAGAACTCGCGCTCACGGAGCGTGCCGTCGGGCGCGGCAGGCAGCGCCGCCGGCGACCGTGCCGGCAGCGCGACCGACAACGCGCAGCCGAGCAGGCCGGCGCCGACCAGGCGCCGCAAGCCGCGGCTGGGTCCGCTCACCGGCCACCTCCTCGGCCCGCAATCAATCGTAGAAGACGTTGAAGACGAGCACGGCGCCGCGCAAGCGATCGCTGACCGCCAATTGCTGCCGCGGGCCGAGCGCGACGTCCACGGGACCCAGGAGCGTACCCTTCAGCTGCTCGCCGGGACCGATCAGCAGCATGAGCCGCCCGCGCTGATCGATGACCTGCACGGCGCCGGCGGCGGGATCGGCCACGAAGACGTTGCCCCAGCGATCGACCGTCAGGCCCTGCGGCGCGACGAACGGATTGTCGATCGCGAACACGCCGCCGATCGTGGCCTCCCAGTAGCCGAGGCGCGTGAAGCGCTGCAAGCGGCGGTTGACCTGGTCGCTGACGACGAAGCCGCCGTCCGGCAGGAAGCTGATGCCGCGCGGCTGGTCGAATTGCTCCCGGTGCGATCCGCGGCCGCCCACGCGACCGGTCAACGCGAGGAAGGAATCGAGCAGCAGGATCTGGTGTTCGCCGACATCGGTCACGGCGAGGCGGCCGTCCACATCGACGTCGAAAGCGAAGGGCGCGGTCTCGAACGCCGGATCGAGCTGACGGAAATCGACGAGGCGATCATGGTAGGTGCCGTTCAATCCGAAGCGATAGAGGCTCCGACTGCCCGCATCGAGGACGAGCACCTTGAAGCCGTCGATCCGCGCCGCGACCGGACGGTAGGGCCGCACGCCGGGCGTGTCGAATTCGTTCCAGATGCCCGTGCGCGGATCCAGACCGTGGATCTTGCCGCGCGCCTCGTCGCAGACGATGAGCGTGCCTTCCTCGCCCCAGGCCAGCCCCGCCAGGCCTTCGAACGGGAAGTACGGCGCCGAGCGGACGTTCTCGAAGAGATAGGCGAGTTCGACCCGGCTGACGGTCGTGCCCGCCGCGGCGCCGAGCGCCTCGTCGCGGCGCTCCTCCGCGCGGCGATGGCCGGTCTCGGCGGCGCAGCCGGCGAGCCAGAGCGCAAGCAACCCGGCGGCGATCCCGGCGAAGCGCGCGCGCATTTCAGAAGCTCCAGGCGAGCATGGCGCGGGCGCCCGGCTGCGCCAGCACCGGCGAGACCTCGAGCGTCAGGTCCAGACCCAGCAGCGTAGCGGACGCGGCGGACGCGTGATGCGCGTCGGGCCGGCCGCCGTTGCGCACCGCGTCATAGACCGCCACGGCGCGGTTGAGGATCGCGAACAGGAGCATCTTGTCGCGCCGGTCGTACGCTGCGTTGGCGTCGGCGCGCAACCGCTGGTATTGCACGCGATAATCCTGGTTGCGCCACTGCCAGGCCTCGGCCTCCGTGGGCGGCGGCGGCGTCGCCTCGCCGAACGCGCGGGCCTGCCGCAGCCGCGCGTCGTACCAGGCGTCGCTATCGAGGAAGCGCCCGACCGCCTGCCAATAGCTGTCGGGGTGCTCGCCGCCGGCGCCCGCGTAGATCTCGGCCCAGGCGCGGTAGTCGTCCGCGAGCGCGCCCGCGTGGCGATGGAAACCGAGGAACGTGCCCCAGATGGCGACCTCGACGCCGGCCATCACCAGAGCCTTGCCGCGCTGTTCGTTGTAGAACTGCCCCGCGCCGGGCAGGACGAGCGAGAGCGCGCCGGCGGTCAGCCGGCGACCGATGTCCGAAGGTCCGTCCGCCTCGCTCTCGCCCGGCGCGCGGCGCTCGCCGAGCCGCCCGCCGATCTCCTGGGCGTCGAGCCAGCGGCGCCAGTCGTCCGCCTGCAGCCAGTCGCCGTTCGCGCGCGCGGATAGCGGCGCGGCGGCTAGCAGCCACAGCACACCCACGATCGTCATCCACGTCCGCTGCACGTCGTCCACCTTTCAGAAAGAGACCGCGGCGGCGATGAGGCCGCGCGTCGGTCCGGCCGGCTCGACGATGAACTCGACACTGTGGCCGCCGAGCTGCAGCCCGCCCGACGCGCCCGCCGCCCGGCCGCCGCCGTCGCCGGTCAGCAGACCCTCGAGGTAGGCCACCTGCAGCACGCTGAAGACGCGCAGGCCGATGCTCAGGTACAGGTAGCGGTCGCGCCGCGCGAAGGCGTCGTTGCTGTCCTGGCGCAGCTGCCGGTACTGCTCGCGCAGGGCGCTCGTGCGGGGATCCTTGAGGTTCGCGATGTCCCGCTCCTGCGGACTGAGTCCGAGAAAATCTCGCGGGTCGCGGAAATCCTCCCAGCCGAAGACGAACTGGTCCCACTTGCCGAGATTCTCGTAGTACTCCCGGCGATCGTCGACGACCGAGACCCAGAGCGGCAAATTCTCATAACCGGTGACGCTGAAATACTCCGTACCCCGGCCTTCCCAGTAGCTGTACGCTGGATTGCCGTAGCTTAGATAGTTGGGATCGTACGCCGCTTTGAGCCTCTCCTCCGACCAATGCGCATCGGCGAAGACGTAGTACTCGTCGCGCTTGTCGCGGCCTTCCTTCGCGTTGTGTGCCATGCGCCACCAGGAGGCGACGTCCAGCGCCGCCATCAGGAAGCCGCGTTTGCGCCCCAGGTAGATCTCGCCCGCGCCCGGCAGGATCGCCGACATGACCATCGGCAACAGCGGGGCGTCGAGCCGCTGCTCGCGCGTCGCCTCGGCGCGCCGCACGCCGCCGATGTCCGCCTGCCAGTGGCGGGTGTCCCGCGGGACTTCACCGAGCATCTGCGCCGCGCCGAGTTCGGCCTGCCGCATCAGCCAACCCGGGGCGAGCGCCGCAGCGCCGCCCGCGGCCTGCGCGGACGCGGCCGACGCCATGCCGATCTCTATCACGGCGGCGCCAAGGAGAACGACGCGCCACCTCGCGCGAAGCCGCCATTGCCGCCTGACTCGCAGTTCCGCCATGATGCTCCCTTCCACGCCGCGTTCAGCGCGCCACGGCCACGGTCCTGACCTGGCTCGTCAAGGCGCCGGCGGCTCGCTGCCAGGTCAATCGCGCCACGTAGAGGCCCGAGGCCACGTCCAGTTCGACGGTGTGTTCGTTGAGCCGCTCGCCGGCGGCCTCCAGCCTCGCGGCGTGGACGACCTCGCCCTGCAGGTTGTAGATCGCCAGGTCGGCCGCGTGCGCCGTCGCGCTCCAGAAACGCACCGTCAGCTCCCGCCCGCGCAGCGGATTCGGAAAATAGACGACGCCCTCGCGATCGTCGGGGGCATCGCCGTCGCCAGCCACCGCGCGCGCGACGCCGACCGTCCCGGTGCGCGCGCCGCCGCCAGCGCGCCCGAACCAGCCAGCCGTCGCGGGACCGGTCGCGGGCAGCGGCCGGTCGCCGTACAACGCGAGACGGCCGTGCGTCAATTGCCGCTCCAGCGGCGGGCCGACCAGCCCCCCGGCGCTGGCCAAAACGAGGCTCGAGCGATCGCCGGCCAGCGGCGCGACGAGCAAGCCCGCGCCACCGCCATCGCCGAAGCGGAACGGCGTGCTCTCCAGGAGACGCCCGTCGCCGCGCACAACGAACAGATGGCCGCGATCGGTGGCGAACGCGACCTCGTTGGCCGGTCCGCCCGCGAGGTCGGCAACGACGAGCGGTCCGGCGATGCGCACGTCCCGCGGCAGGGGGAATAGACTCGCCAGCGCCAGCGGAAACCCGGCGAGCGGAGCGCCGTCGGCGTGCCAGGCGAACAATCGCTCGGCGGTGGCGGCCACGACATCGAGGCGCCCATCGCCGTCGAGATCGGCGACGGCCGGCTCGCAGACCAGCGCCGACCCGGGATCTGGCCAGGCGCTCACGGTCCAATCGCCGGCGCCGTCGATCCGCCAGGCCCCCTGCAGGCCATCGGGTCCGAAGATCAGGAGCCGCTGCGCGCCCTCATCGGCCACGACAGCGATCTGTGCTGGTCCATCGAGCCTGCCGCTCCAGGCCGTCGCGCCGCTCGCGAAGCCCGCCGCCGTGACCGGCTGCAGGCGCCAGCCGGCGTCGCCGCCGATCAGGACGGCCGCGGTCTCTTGCAGAGACACCACGCGCAGAGGCACGACCGGCTCCGGCGCGAGATCGAGCAGCAGCTGCGGTTCGCCCGCGCGGGTTCCCGCGGCGTCGAGCAGGTGGCCGCGACCATCGCCATCGATCGCCAGCAGAAGCCAGTCGCCGCCAGGCAGAGACACCGGCTGCGGCCCGGCCAGGAGGACCTCGCCAACCTGCCGCGACCACAGGTGCGCCAGCCAGCTGGCCTGCGGCCCGTAGGCGTGCACCCAGCCGTCCGCCGTGCCGAAGACCAGAGCGGACGAGCCATCCGGCAGCACGACCTCGGCCGGCGGGCCGACCGGCTCGGTCGCGAGCTGCGCGACCGCGCCCGCGGGCAGGCCGGCGGGCGCCGCGTACGCGGGCTCGGCGCATGAACTCCAGAGCATCAGCAGGACCGGCTGGCCGGCCTGCGCCGCCGTGAAGGCGGCCAGCAGGTGCTTGGTGCCGTAGCGCAGCGGCGTCAGACTCGCGACATCGAGCGCCCGCGCCTGTGGCTCGGCGAGCGTGCCGCCCGGCGGCAGTTCGCGCGGCCAGCCGGCGAGGATCGGCTGCACCGCGGCCCGCAACGTCATGACCGCGCCGTACGCTTGCCCGCCATCGGCGATGTCCCACAGGCGCAGACCCGTCCAGGAGCGATCGTGCGTCCGGCTGGTGGGCAGCCCGGCGCCCTGGACGAAGAGTGCGTTGTAGCCGGCCGTATTCCACGGCGCGAACGGATCGCGCGCGCTGCCGGACCAGCCCAGCACGTACGCGTCGAGCACGCCGATGTCCTGGATGCCGTCGGCCTCCACGAGGCGCAGCCCGTCGCCGAACCGATTGACCGAGTTGTCCTCGAGACCGGCCTCGATGCGATCCATGTTGACATGCCAGACGAGCAGCCCGCCGTCCGGCAGGAAGTAGTCGTAGTAGCCCGTGTTCCAGCCGGCTTGGCCGTCGCGATCGCCGGCCAGGTAGAGCACGACGCCCGTCGCCGGGTCGCGCTTGAAATAGAGGCCGCCCCAATCCCGGACGGCATCGTACGGATCGTACGGAGTGTCGAGGACCGTGCGCGGCACCCAGCGGTTCTCCACGAGGAAGAACTCGCGCGGCGAGACCCCGCCTCGCAGGACCTGCGGCGATTCCAGCGAGAACGCGTTGCCCGGCACCGTATTGTGGAGCGCGTAGTGCTCGCGCGGCACGCCGACCGCCGGCAGGGCGTGCGTGTCGCCGTCGCCGCCACCGATCAACGCGTCGTCGAGCCAACCGAGCCACCACCGGCACCACGCCGAAAGCGACGGCGGCAGGATGCCGGCGACCGCTTCGGCGACGATCTGGCCGGAGTCCGGCGGCCACTCGTAGCCGATGACGGCGGCGAGGTTGGTGCCCGAGTCCATGAGATCCCAGACGCCGCAGCTCGTCAGGCCCGTCGTCGCGTCATAGACGTCGGGCAGACCGAGCGCGTGGCCGAATTCGTGGTAGAGGGCGGCGGCGATGCTGCCGCGGTAGCCATCCTGATTCGTCGTCTCGGGAATCACGGAACACTCGGAGAGCATGCCGCCGCCGAGCAGCGGCTCGGGTTCGCCGAGGGTCACGAAGAAGGTCGGGATATCGTTCGGGGAGTCCTGGTTGATGTCGCTCTGCCAGTCGCTGCCCGCATGCGCGAAGATGATGTAGGTCAGCTCCTGGCCGTCGCCGAAATCGGAGAGGTCCGCCGAGCCGTCCTGTCGGGTGCCGGCATCGGCGGCCCTGATCATGTCGCGCACGAGGCGCTCGATGCCGTCCAAGGTCCAGAAGCCGCTGTCCCCCGGCCCGTAGTCGGCGACATCGCCCAGCTTGTAGCTGTCCCGATCGCCGGGCGGCAGGACCTGCGAAACGATGTCCAGGCGTCCGCCCGACTGGAACCGGTAGTATTCGGCCAGGCCCTGGACGTGGGACTCGAAATAAGCCCGGTCGTGCGGCGTGGGATCGATCGGCAGCGGATCGTCCGGATCGGGCGGCTCGAGGAAGAAGTCGCCGCTCGGCGACATGGTCACGAGGTCCGGCCGCCGGTTCGTCTCGAAGGAGATGCGCACCAGCAGGATGCGCAGCGTCAACGCTTCGGCGGCCGCCTTGCCCCGTGCCCGGTTCTCGCGATCGCCGCCCACGCCGCGCGCGGCGAGATCGCGGCGGCTCTTGCGGGAGATCAGACGATCGCCGAGCAGTTCATGGATGTGGCGCCAGCGCGCCTGGTAGATGCGCTGTCGCGCCAACTCGCTGTGCACGAGATCCTGGCGGTCGGGCGACGCGGCGACCGTTTCCCAGCGGAGCAACTCGGCCGGCAGACGCTCCGCGTACGGGCGGGCCGCCGCACCCCCAACGCCCGGCAGCAGCAAGGCGAGGGCGACCGCGGCGGCTGCGGCCGCCAACCGCGTTGCTGGCCAGCGGCGATCAGGATTCGGCACGAAGGCTCCTTCCAGCCCCTTGCGGCGTCTGTCGAGGTCCGGCGGCTGCGCGCCGGGAGAGCGACCCGGCCCGCGACGTCGCTACCAGCGATAACCGAGCGTGAAGCGGTTGACGCGATCGAGACCCTTGGCCTGCGGCACCGATGCGAAGTCGAAGATGATCGCCTGCTGCAGCCACTTCGTCAGATCGACGCCGAAACCGAACGTGTAATCGCGGATGTCGCCGTAGTCGACGCTCTTGTAGCCGAAACGGAAGAAGAGCGAACGGTCGTAGTTCCACTCCGCTCCCAGGCCCCACTCTTCCTGGCTGGTTTCCAGTCCGAAGACGTACTCGTCGCCTTCCCACTTGTAGAGAGGCATCTGCAGATCGCCGGCGACCAGGACGCCCATGTGCTCGCTGTGGTACAGGCCGTAAGCCGCGCCGACGGTGAACCGGCGCGGCATGGGGTCCGCCTGGTCGGCGTCCACGTGCTTGATGCTCGGTCCGAGGTTGTGCATCGCGGCCGCGAGGTTGAGGTTGGCGGTCGGCACCTTCCACAGGACGCCCAGATCGAGGCCGAAGCTGTCGCCCGAACCGCCCGAGCGATCCTGCAGCACCGCGTCGGGCGCCAGCCGGTCGCGGAAGTACTTCAGGCCGAAGCCCAGGCCCAGGTTCGACGAGAGCCGGAAGGCGTAGTTCCCCTGGATCGAGTACTCGTAGGAGGAGAACGTGCCCGTCTCGTTGCCCTGTTCGTCGGTCGCCGTCTGTTCGCCCATGTCCAAGTACGTCAGGCTGAAGCCCGCGATCCCGCCGCCCATCGGCGCGGCGTAGCCCGCCCACGTCAAGGAGATGTCGTCGGCCAGTCCGGTCACCAGCGGCGAGTACATGAGCTGCAGGTCGTTCCGGCGGCCGCGATCGGCCAGGAACGCCAGGCCGCCCGGATTGAACCACGTCGCGGTGGCATCCTGAGCCAACGCGCTGCCCGATTCGCCAAGCGCGCTGTAGCGCGCGCCGACGGGGAACTGCAGCACCATCGCCCCAGCGCCGGAGCCGGCGAGGGCGGATCCGACCAGACCCGGAACGGCGATCAGACCCAGCATAGTCACGCAGAGAAGCCGCTTCATTCGGTTGCAACCTCCAGTGGCGATCCTTCCGGCGGACAAGCCGCCCTAACGCATGATGACGAGCTGTCCCGTCTCGCGAATCTCGTGACCGGCATCGGCCAGGGTGCCGCGCAGCACGTAGAGATAGACGCCGTTGGCGACCTCGTCGCCCTCGGCGTCGCGGCCGTCCCAGTACAGGACGACCGGTCCGGCCACGACGTTGTCCTCCCGGATGCTGCGGATGCGGCGTCCGGAGACTGTATAGATATCCCAACGCAGGTCCATGGACGCCGACACGTCGCAGACCAATCGGCACGGCCCGGGCGTCGGATTGGGGAAGACCGCCGTATCGCGCAGCGCGCCGACCCCCGCCGCCTCGAGGTTGAACCGCAACGTGTCGCTGCCGACGTTGCCGAACATGTCGCTGGCGGTCATGACGAGCGTGTGCGGTCCCAATCCGAGATCGGCCGGCAGCGAGGTGGTCAGGCTCGCGCGCGTGTAGCTCCCCGGCGCGAAGACGACGGCGTCGGAGATGTTGTTGTAGACGCCGCTCGCGTCGAACTCCAGGAGCACGCTGTTGGCCGGACTGCTGGCCAGGATGTTGATGCCGCTGGTGTCGACGAGCGAGGCGGTCAGCTGGGCTCCCGGCAGCACCCGGGTGCGGCCGCCGGCGAAGGACAGACGGATGTCCGGTCCCCTCACGTCCTGGCCGGTTTCCGCCGTCATCTGCTGCACGGGCACCTGCAGGAACGCCACCCGGTCCTGCGGACCGTCCTGGACGACGAGCCGGATGCGGCCCTCGTCGCCGGTGCGCAGATGCAGCGGCGCCACGAACGGGATCGTGTGCTGTTCGCCGGCCACGTTGCCGGTGCCCCTGAAGACCGTGTTGCCCGGCCGGCGCCAGACCTCGTTCATGTAGTAGCGCACCGCGACCGAACTCTCCTGCACCAGGAGCTGGTAGGCGGCGTTCGGCGGCAGGACGCCGGCGCCTCCCGGCTCCAGCCGGACCGTGTGCAGGCGTCCGGAGAGCAGGCTCGCGGCCGAACCCGCGGCGAAGGCGAGATCGTCGACGGGGTTGACCAGATGCAGCGCAGGATCGCCGAAGTAGTTGTAGCGCCGTGCGTTGCTGACGTAGTAGGAGGTCGTCCAGACCGAGGCCTTGCCCGCCAGGAACGCCTGCCCCAACGTCACCGTCGGATCGACCCGCCGGCCCGGATAGAGCGCGGCGAAGAAGCCGTCGGACAGCGCGTTGTTCGGCGTGATCATGCTGACCCAGGATGCCGCGATGCTGGCGATCGCGCCGCCTTGCGCCGGCGTCAGGAACAGCTCGGCCATGGATTGACCGCCGGGATCATCGTAGACACCGACGTCGCAGCTGAACGCCACGAAGATGAAGCGCCGGCCGGCGTTCGCCAGCCCCGGAATGAAATCGCTGAGGAAGACCTGCTCGTCGGCGAGCTGCTGGGCGGCGCCATGCCCGACGTAGTAGAACATCGTCGTGCCGGCGTCGAGCGCCGCCACCAGATCGCGGCGGGCTGCCGGTTTGTACAGGCCGACCGGCGCGTAGTCGACCAGGTAGATCTTGTCCACCTCGAGCGACGGCGCCAGGAAGCGGTTCGCCAGCCATTCCGCCTGGCGCGTGTGCGCCGCTTCGTTCTGGCTGCTGCCGAGGTCGTCGGCGCAGAACGCGAGCCGATTGCGCCACGGACCCGGCGGCGGTTCCTCGGTGTAGGCCCGGATCCGCTCCACCATGGCCAACGCCGCGCTGGCGCTGTTGACCGGAATGCGGCCGACGGCGAGATCGGGCAGGTCGACCCCGATGAAGGGATTGGTCACCGCGTCGAGCGAGACGAGCGAATCGTCCGTCGCGTACGGATAGTTCAGCGTCAGCACGCCGAAGAGGAAGTCCGGAAAGCTCGTGACGACCTCGGCCGGTATCCAGTCGACGAGATCGACACCCGGATTGCGACCCGTGTAGTTGCGATAGTCGCGGCTGGCATCGCCCAGCAGGCACACCCACTGCAGCCGCTGGCCGTGCGCCAGCCAGTACCAGCGCAGGAACTGCCGGATCGCGCGCCAGTCCTTCTGGCCGCCGCTGAAGTTCGCGTAGATGTCCTCGACGCTGACCGCGACCGCCGCCGGCGTGGTCACGCCCGGCAGGATCCGCGCGCGCAGATCCACCAGGCGCGCCGCGGCCTCGGCGAAGGCCGCGGGATGGATGACGACATAGTCGGCCGCCGGCAGATCCTGGCGCAGCGGGCGCACATCCGGCAAGCTCGCCGCCTCGACGCTCAGCAGGTCGTCGTCCGCGAACAGCACGAGGTGCCGGGACTGTCCGGGCTGGCGCGCCAGCGCGGCGGTCAGCGTGCGGGGCGGCCCCGGCGCCTCGGCGCCGAGCAGGGCGACGACCGCGTCGGGGCTGGTCACATCCCAGAGGGTCACGCCGCCGGCCGCCGGCAGCGTGAAGCGCACGTCCGTGACCGTCGGCTCGGTGATCTCGTCGCCCCAGAACACGGCGGTCAGCGCGCGCGGATAGTCGTTCTTGTCCAGCGTCGCGTCATACAGCAGGTCGAAGCTGTCGAAGCCCAGGTGTACCCCGCTCTGCGCGAAGTTGTCGTGGCGGAAACGCACGACATTCGTGCCGGCGCGCAGCGACGTCGTCGCGCCGCTCATGCGGACACGCTCCTGGCCGCGCTGGTCGAGCATCATCGTCCAGGTGCGCGTCACGGCGCCGCTCTCGTCGCTGTTGAGCCAGGCCGTCGTCCGGTTCACGTTGTCCCAGAGCCGGCCGTCGGTGCTCGTCCCGCAGAAATCGACCTGCCAGTAGCCGGAGCGCTCGGCGATCACGCCGTGCAGCTGCGCGGTCGGATTGAAGGACGTGCTGATCAGCGCCTGCCAGACCCAGCGATCCCGCACGAACCCCGCCTGATAGACGAGGTTCTCCTCGCCGTGGTAGCGCGCGCGATGCTCGGTCACGGGCGGCGCGCCCGCGGGCGCCGCGCCCTGCGACGGGATGCGCCGCGGCGAGCCGGCGAACGGCGTCTCGGCGACCGGCGACTCCCACGTCAGCCAGTACACGCCGCGATCCTGGTACGGGTGGTTGTAGTGGGCGAGCGGCTCGGCGTCCGCCACGAGCCGATCGAGCCAGACGTCGGTGCCGAAGCCGTAGAAGAGCAGCCGGTCGTCGGCGTCGAACTGGCCGTCGGCGCCGTCGTCGACCTGGATCGCGACCTCGGTCAAGCCGACCCGCTCGGCCTGCTCGCCGTCGGCCACTTCCGGATTCGTCTCCAGCGGCAGCCCGCCGCCCTTGAACAGGCGCAGGCTCGCGGGATCGACCGCGGCCAGATT
>CAZJWO010000060.1:0-22417 GCA_964549735.1 uncultured Fibrobacteraceae bacterium
GGCGCCGTCCGGCGAAAGGGCAGGATACCGCGGGAAGAACGCGGGCTCGGCGGCGGCGATCGGCGCGAACAGCAGGATCGCCAGGCTCAGCAGCCGCGGCGATGGTCTGCGCGCGACCGGAGCGGGCCACTGGGTGCATACCGGCATGGGGACTCCTGGGGTTGCGGTCGCGCGGCAGACCCGCGACCGAGAGAAGCCGCTGGCGCCGTCGGGCGTCGGCGCCGAGACAGAAAGCGATACTAGCAGACGCCGCGACGAGTGGCCACGCTCCGGCGAACGAACGCGCCGCCGAACGACAACGACGGATCGACGCCGCGATTAGACGCCTGCGTTTAGACGCCCGCAATCGCTAAAGGTTTCCCTGACGCCGCCGAACCATGCGGAAATTCGCAGCTCGATGTGCAGCCTGGCTCCGGCATGACCCGGTCCGGAACTCAGGATCGAGCCACGGCGGTCCCGGCAACTCAGGAGTTGGCCATGAAACTCAACCTACAGAATCGCTTCCTCCTGCCCACCATGGGCGCCATGCTGGTCGCGTTCGGCGTCTACCTGGGCATCACGACCCACAAGGCCGGCTCAGCCCTGGAGGAGGCCACGCAAGAGCAGATGCACCAGCTCAACACGCTGGTCATGGGCCAGGTGACGAGTTGGTTGCAACACCGCGACATGGATGTCGCCCGCTGGAGCGAGATGCCGGCGATCCGGGCGGCCGTCCATGCGCCGGGAAGCCCCGAGGCGGCGGCCGCCGAGTCGCTTCTGCGCGGCATGGCGCGCCGGACGACCGACTACGAAGGCATCCATCTCATCGGCGCCGACGGCATGGCCGTCGCGTCGAGCGTGGAGGGACAGACCGGCACGCTCGACGTCCGCGACCGCGACTACTTCCAGGCGAGCCAACGCACCGGCCAGGCGGCCGTCTCGCGGGCGTTGCGCAGCCGTGTGACTGGCCAACCGATGCTCGTGATCTGCTACCCGGTGCGCGATCTGGACGGCCGCCATGGCGGCGGCGCCATCATCGGCGTCGTCGACCTCGGCCGCTTCACGGCCGGCATCGTCGATCCGATCAAGATCGGCGCCACGGGCTACGTGTACATCTGCGACCAGGACGGCACGTTCCTGGCGCACCCGCGCAAGGAGTTGATCCTCGACCAGAAGATCACGCAGTGGGAGTTCGGCCGGCAGCTCATGGCGCAGAAGAACGGCCACCTCGAATACGACTTCAACGGCGTGCGCCGCCAGTCGGCTTTCGCCACGGACGGGCTGCACGGCTGGCTCTACGCCGTGGCGCTGGACAACTCGCAGATCTACGCCGCTTCGCGCGAACTGCGCAACTACGGCATCCTGATCACGCTGATCTCGGTGCTGGTCGTGGCGGCGGTCATCTTCCTCGTGGCGCGCAGCGTGACCGGACCGGTCAACGCCATGATCGCCGATCTGAACGCGGGCAGCGAGCAGACATCTTCGGCGGCGTCCCAGATCTCCAACGCGAGCGTGGCCCTGGCCGAGCAGTCGAGCGAACAGGCAGCCGCCGTCGAAGAGACGTCGGCCAGCCTCGAAGAGATGACGGCGAACGTGCGCAACACCACCGATGCCGCCGACCGCTGCCAGGGCCTGATGCAGGACGCCCAGACGGTCGTCACGCAGGGATTGGCTTCCATGCAGGAGATGGTCGGCGCGATCTCCACGATGAAGTCCAGCGCGGATCAGACGGCGCGCATCGTCGGCACCATCGACGAGATCGCGTTCCAGACCAATCTGTTGGCGCTGAATGCCGCGGTCGAAGCCGCGCGGGCCGGCGAGGCGGGCAAGGGATTCGCCGTCGTCGCCGAGGAGGTGCGCAACCTCGCCCAGCGGGCCGCCGAAGCCGCCAAGGAGACCAGCGCTCTGATCGAGAGCTCGGTCGTCCACGCCGAACGCGGCGTCCAGGTGACCGAGAAGACCCGCGAGGCGTTCCAGGCCACGGCCGACAACGCGAACCAGGTAGCCGCTCAGGTCAGCAGCATCGCCGCCGCCGCGCGCGAACAGGCGCTCGGCATCGACCAGATCAACAAAGCCGTCGGCCAACTCGATCAGACGACCCAGAGCGCGGCCGCCAACGCCGAGGAATCGGCCTCCGCGGCCGAGGAGCTCAGCGCGCAGGCCAGCCAGCTGCGCGCCGTGGTCGCCCGGTTGCACGCCTTGGTCTCGGGTGAACGGATCGCCGGCGGCGCGCAGTTCGAGCTCGACGACAGCCACCTGCATGCCCTGGCCGACAGCGGCGCGCCGAGGCCGCAGCGCCAGCACGCCCGTTAGCACCAGAGCGACCGGTCTCGCGCCGCTTGGCCTCGCTTGACCGGATCCGCCCGGAACCGCACCATGGACGCCGTCCGCCGCTGGCGGGCGGCGTCCCGTCACGTTCAAGACCGGAGGCATCCCGTGAAGCCGCAGCTGTTGGCTCTGTTGACCGCCGCCGCGTGGGGCATCGGCGGCTACTACGAGAAGAAGGGCCTGCACCTGGGCGACCTGCCGCCCCAGGTCGGCATCACCGTCCGCACGGCGGTGGCCCTGATCGTCCTCGGCTGCCTGAGCTGGTCCCAGTGGCGGCTGATCCCCCAGGCGGGCGGCAAAGCGCTGCTCTACCTGATCATCGGCGGCGGCGTGGTGGCCGGATCGCTCGGCATGCTCTGCTTCTACGCCGCGCTGAAGGGCGCGCCGCTGAATCGCGTCATGCCGATCGCGTTCACCTCGCCGCTGTTCGGAGTCCTGGCGGCGCTCGCGTTCGGCGGCGAGGTCCTGACGCTCAAGACGGCGATCGGCATGCTGCTGACCGTCGGCGGCATCGTGCTGCTGACCCAATGACGGCCACGGCGGCCGCCCGTGGCGCTGCAGACGACCAAGCGCACGGCCGCGGCGTCAGCGGTCGAGTCCCGCCAGGGTGCCGATCTCGGACGGCGTCAAGGACCGGAACTGGCCGCTGGCCAATCCCGTCAAGTCGACCGGCCCGAGCGCGACGCGCGCCAGGCGCAGCAGGTCGTGGCGCAGCATCGAGAAGGCGCCGCGGATCTGGCGCTCGTGGCCGCCGCACATCGTCAGCCTGATCAGCGTGCCCTGGTCTTTCTCCGCCACGACATCGGCCTTCTCGACCTTGAAATGGCCGCTGGCCGGCAGCAGCATGCCAGCGCGCATGACATCCAGTTCGTTGCCCTTGACGGCGCCGCTGACGAGCGCTTCGTAGCACCGGTCCAGGCGCGCGTTCTGGCTAACCCGCGTGTTCCACCAGAGGTCGTTCGACAACAGCAGCAACCCGCGCGATCGCGAAGCCAGCCGGCCGGCCGGCTCGAGTCCGACGAGCGCCTCGGGCAGCGTGACCTGCTTCGATCTCTCGCGGTTCTCCTGCAGACGGCAATTCGCGCCGGGCGGTTTGTGCAGGACGAGATAGTTTCGCGCGGCTTCGCGCAGGACCTCGCCGTCCAGGCGGACCTCGTTCTCCGGAACCGTGCCATGCCCCGGATCCCGCACGACCCGGCCGTCGACCGTCAGGCGCCCGGCGCGCACCAGGGCTTCGGTACAGGGCCTGGCCCCATAGCCGGCCTTGGCCAGCACCCTGGCCAGGCCTTCGCGCCGCGGCGGCCGCCAGGTGCCGTCCGCCGCGCGGTAAGCGCGCCAGGGGGAGTGGCGTTCCCAGGCCAGGGCTCGCGGCACGGCATCTCCTCTCCGGATCGCAGCGGCGTCACGGCTGTTCGCGGTCCGTTCAGCAGTGATCCGGGCTATGGAACGACTCCTGGCGCACGTCGCGGCGCAGGTCGGCGACCTCGAAATCGCCGGCGTAGAGGACCCTCTCGGCGGCGTCCAGCAACTCGTCCAGACCGCTGCTCGAGCCGGCCACGGCGCCGACGAGCAGGAACGCCCGCTGCCGCAGATCCGCAGGACCGACCTGCGCCACCGCCAGACGGCGGTTGTGCAGACGCTGCACCAGCGACCGCAGGGCCTGCCGGCGATCCTTCAGCTGCCGGGCATGCGGCAAGACCAGATCGGCCAGCAGGTAGCCCGTGTGGATCCTGACATCGTCCATGCTTCCTCCGCGACGGACGATCATGGTAGCGCCTGGAAGGTTTCTTGTCACCTGGCCGCCGCCGTGCCGGCGGCTCGGCTCGCCCGGAATCCAGGCCTCCAATCCGCGGAGGCCAGCCGCCGTCGCAAGCGCTCGCGACCGGCGATCGGCGACTCCGGCTTCCCAGCGGGAGCAGTCTATGCTACAAGGAGGCTGTTGTGGCACATCATCCGCCAAGGCCAGGGATCGGATTCGGGCTCCGGACCGGCGCCAGCCGCCGGGGAGCCCTTTCGCTGCGCGCGAACGGGGCGTCGCTGCTCATGGCGGCTCTCGCGGCCCTGCTGAGCCTCGCGGCGTGCGAACCTATCGAACGCTACAGCCGCTACGGCGGGCCGGATCGCCTCGTGCCCGCCGTGGCCCAGCCGATCGTCGCGCGCGATCTCGCGGACATCCGCCGCCACGGCACGATCCGCATGCTGACCCGCTACAACGCCACCAGCTACTTCGTGCATCGAGGCGGCGAGGCGGGTTTCGACTACGAGCTGTTCCTGCGCTTCGCCCGCAGCCAGAATCTCGCGCTGGAAGTCGTGATCCCCGAGCCGGGAGACGACTTGATCAGCCTGCTGAACAGCGGGGCCGGCGACGTCATCTGCGCCGGACTGATCGGCACGGCCGAGCTCGAGCTCTACGCCGACGCCACGCGGCCGGTGAACTTCGTGCACAAGGTCGTGGTGCTGCCGGCCGCCGACCCTCGTGCGGCCACCCTGGACGCGCTCGCCGGGCTCACCCTCACGGTGCCGGCGCACGACCCCTACCTCGGCGAATTGATCCGCTGGCGCGACCGCGCCAACCTCGCCTTCACCTTGCAGCCGGGACTGCCGCTGGTCGAGACCGAGGAGCTCATCGCGCGCGTTTCGCGGGGCGAACTGGCCGCGACGGTCGCCGACGACGCCGTCGTCGAGGCGGTCCGCGCCTACCTCGAGAAAGAGGTGCGGCTGGGACCCGTGCTGGGCGAGCGTCTGCCGGTCGTCTGGCTGGTGCGGCGCAACAGCCCGGAGCTGCGCGCGGAGCTGAACGGCTACCTGAAGGATCAGCTGCAGATCCTGCCGGGCGGCGAGCAGAGGCGAGGCCGCGATTACGGCATCATCTACGACCGCTACTTCGTCAACCCGCGGACGATCCGCAGTTTCCAGGAGGAAGCGGCGCGGCCGGACAAGAGCGGGCGCATCTCCCGCTTCGACGAGCTCATCTACCGTTATTCGCTCACCCACGAATTCGATTGGCGCCTCGTGGCGGCGCTCATCTACACGGAGTCGCGCTTCCATCCCTGGGCCGTCAGCCAGGCCGGCGCGCAGGGCCTCATGCAGGTCATCCCCCGCTTCGCCGGCCCGCAGGCCGACAGCCTCTTCGTCCCGGCGGCGAATCTGCGCGCCGGCCTGCGCCTGTTGTCCCAGACCTGGCAAGGGTTCGCCTACCTCGACAGCCTGGAACGCCTGCGCTTCACCCTGGCGACGTACCACGCCGGCATCGGCCATCTGAACGATGCGCGACGCCTGGCCATGGACGTCAACTTCGACCCCAACCGCTGGGAAGGCTCGCTCACCGAGACGCTGCCCTGGCTCGCCCAGCATCGCTGGTACTCGCAGACGAAGCACGGCTACTACCGCGGCAACGAGACGGTGCGCTACGTCGAGGAGATCCTGGCCCGCTACCGCATGTACATGCGGCTCGTGCCGGCGGACCCGCAGGCGTTCGGACCGGCCGATACGCTGGGAGCCGCCGCCGCCGACAGCGCCGCCTTCGCGATCCGCTGGAACGATCGGCCGCCGGACGCGCGCTGATCCCGACTAGTCCGGCGAGCCCGCGAGAAGCTCGTCCAGCAGTTCGCGTGCGCGACGCACGTGCGGCACGACGATGCTGCCGCCGACGATCAGGCCGATGTCGAAGGTCTCGGCCAGCGCCGCCTCGTCCGCTCCCTCTTCGAGCGCCCGGATGACGTGGTAGCTGATGCAATCGTCGCAACGCAGGACGAGGCTGGCGGCCAGGCCCAGCAGTTCTTTCGTCCGGGCGTCGAGCGCGCCGTCCCGGTAGGCCGCCGTGTCGAGGTTGAAGAATCGGCGGGTCGTCTGGGTCCCCCGCTCCAGCAGGCGAGCGTTCATGCGTTCGCGGTAGGCGCGGAATTGCTGCAGGCGGCTCATGGCTTCCTTTCTGCTGGTAGCGAGATCCGGCCCAGGACCGGCCGTCCCGTCCAGGACTGCCGGCATGATAGCGGACCGCGCGCCCGCGGCCACCTCGCCATTGTGCGCGGCGCCCGCAAACGCCATCTTGGCGCCATGCCGGAACTCGTCTTTACGTCCTGGTGGCAATTCGCGATGACCGGCGCCGTCCTGCTGGCGGCGCAGATCGTCTACGTCGTGTTCGGCTTCGGTTCGGGCCTCATCGCGGTCGGCGCGCTGGCGCTGGTGTTCCCGGAGATCCGCGACGTGGTCGTGGTGCTGCTGCTGGTCAACCTGCCGGCCGAGCTGGGCGTGAGCATCGCCGCGTGGCGCACGATCCGTTGGCGCGAGATGGGTCAGCTGCTCGCCGGCATCGCGCCCGGGGTCGTGCTGGGCTCCTACGTGTTGAAGATCGGATCGCCGACGCACGTGCTGACGGCGCTCGGCTTGTTCCTGCTGGCCGTCTCGCTGCTGTTCCTGCGTCTGCCGGGCATGGTGCAGGTGAGCATGCCGCGCTGGGTGGCGCTGCCGACCGGTCTGCTCGCGGGCGCACTGACCGGCCTGTTCGGCACGGGCGGACCGCCGTTGATCGTCTACCATCACCTCTGCGGCTTGTCCAAACGGTCCTTCCGTGGCAATCTCATGGCGCTGTTCGCCGTCATGACGATCCTGCGCGTCGTGAACTACGCGGCGCAGGACCTGCTCACGGCGCCGCGGCTGTGGTCGGGCGTGGTCCTGCTGCCGGTGGCGTTGCTCGGCGCGCTGCTGGGTCAGCGCATCCACCTGGAAATCCCCGAGCCCCTCTTCCGGCGCTTGGTGAGCGCGTTGCTGGGCCTGATCGGCTTGCTGCTGCTCGCCCGGAATTTCGGCTGGTCCTGAACGGAGGTCGACCATGGAACGATCCGCCCCCTCGGCCATGCGCGCGCTGCGCGTCCTACGCGCCGGCTGCGTCGCCGTCGCCGCCGCCGCCATCGGCGTCGTCGGTTCGCCGCTCCTGCCGGCGTCCGCCACCGCGACGCCGCCCGCCGCGCCGGAGCCGGCGACACTGGTCAGCGGGCCGGTGACCGCGGCGGTGGTGGTCACGCACGGGGGCGTCGGCTCGCCGCCCGATTGGTCGGGCGATTGCCAGGCTGCGGCCGCCGCGGGTCTGGCCGCGCTGGGCACGGCCCTGGACGCGGCCTGCGCCGCCGTCGTGCACCTCGAGGACATCTGCCGGTTCAATGCCGGCACCGGCGCGCACGTCCGCCTCGACGGTCGGACCGTCCAGATGGACGCCGCAGTGATGACCTCGGACGGCGAGTTCGCCGCCGTCGCGGCGCTCGAGCGCGTACGCAACCCGATCCTGGTGGCGCGCGAGGTGCTCGCGACGCCGCACCGCCTGCTGGCCGGCGACGGGGCCACTCGGTTCGCGCATCGGCGCGGTTTCGCCGACGAGGTGCCGATCTGCGACGAAGCGGTGCAGGGATACCGGCGTCGCTTCGCGAAGCTCCTGCGCGGGACGGCGGGCGACGGCTACGACACGTTCGACTGGCGCGCTGCCTGGAACTACCCGACGCCGCCTCCGACGGAGATCTTGCCCGCCACCATCACCCCGATCCTGCCGAAGCCGTTGGAACGCGGCGACACCGTGGGCGCGGTCGTGCGCCACGCCGACGGGACCTACGCCGCGGCGCTGTCGACCGGCGGCACGGGCCTGACCCTGTACGGACGCGTCGGCGATGTGCCGATCTACGGCTGCGGCGCGTTCGCCGGACCGGCCGGAGCCGTCGCATGCACCGGATTCGGCGAGGAGATCATCCGCCACGCGATGGCGCGCCTGGTCTACGAGCATTTGGCGGCCGGAGCGACGGCCCGCGAGGCGGTGCTCGCCGGTTGCGCCGCCTTCGGGGAGCAGTGGTCGCTCGGCATCATCGCCGTCGGGGCGGGCGACTGGGCCGTCGCCGCGAACCGCGAGATGGCCTGGGGCCACGCCGCGCCCTGAACCTGCGGTCCCGAGGGTTGTTCCGCGAAGATTGTTGCTGCCGTCAGCGAAGTGTGTGTCTTTGCAGGAAATAGCCACATCTGGAGCTGATGTGGATTAAATCCAATTATGGCAATGGCTTGATGATTTTAGCAACAATCTTCGCGGCATAAGAAAAGGGGCGGAGCGATCGGCCGAACACATCCGATCCGCCCCGCCCAACCGGGCGGCGCCACCTTCCCGCCCGATGCTTCGCTAGCACTGGCCGCGCCTTTCAGCAGAGGCGCTTCCTATCCACAAGTTAGATTGGGTCCAATATATGTCAATGTATATTTTTAAAAATATCGAGATTTTTCATGGACACACTCTGATCGCGGGGCCCTGGCGGATCAAGTCCAGCGTTATCAATGAGATGGGAACGTCGCGCGGAGGATGAGGGTGGCCATGACCAGGCCGACGGCGTGCTTGACGATGATCGCCAGCACCCTGCCGACGAACGCGTGGCTGCCGATGCGCAAGGAGGGCTCGAGGCGCCGCTGCCGCCGGTATTCGCCGAGGACTCCGCCCAGGAAAGCTCCGAGAAAGCTGCCGAGCACGGCCCCCAGCGGCGGCGCTAATCCCACCAGCGCGAGCCCGCCGGCGAAGCCGCCGAGGTAGGCGCCCACCGCTCCCGGCACGCTCGCCCCCCGGCCGACCGCGTAGAAATTGCCGAGCAGGAATTCGATCGCCTCGCCGGCGAGGGCGAGCCCGAGCAACCAGGCCAGCAGGCTCCAGCCGATCGGCTCGAAGCCGGTGATCAGTGCGTGCAAGAAGGCCAGGCCGAGCACGACGAACGTGCCGCCCAGTCCCACGTAGACCAGCATGGTGGCGGCCAGCAGCAGGATGGTCCAGACCACGTACCACGCCCAGCCGCCGACCGCCTGCAGGATCTCGCCCACTGGTCCTCTTCAGGGATGCGCGCCGACGAGCAGTTTCTCGCCCGCGACCACGGGCAGAGCCAACGTGTTCTGCGGCGGCGGCTGCGCGCAGTTCCATCTTTCGGGGTCGTAGGCGCAGAGCGGGCTGTAGGCCTTGTTGAAGTCGATCTCGACCGTCCCGTCGGCCGCCAGTTCGAGATCCAGGTAACGCCCGCCAGGGTAGGTCGTCGTGCCGTTCGTCTGATCGAAGAACGGCAACCAGAGCTTCTGGGCGCCAGGCAACGGCGCCAAGACCGTCAAGGCGTGGACCTGGCGGCCGTGCCGGAATCTCACCGTGCCCTTGACGAGATAGTCGGCCGTGCCTCCCTGGCTGGTCTGCAGGCGGACAGTATCGGCAGCTGCGGCGACCTCGAGCGGCACCTGGTAACGGAACGACGGCTCCGGAAAGTAGTAGTCCAGGCCTTCGAACTCCTCCATCAGGTCCGCCGGCAGCGGGCTGCGCTGGCGGTCCATGAAGTCCTCGTTCTTCTCGATGCGCCACTCGACCAGGGAGATCTCCCAGCGCTCGGTCTCCTGGGCGTCCATGTCCACCGGACCGGGGATCTTCTGATCTGCGCACCCGAGGCACGCGAGGCAGGAACCGAGGGCCAGCAGGACAGGGAGGGCGTGGCCGGACATCCGACGGACTCGTTGCGGCATGGATGGACACCTCGCGACGCTCGACCGCGCCTGCGGTCGTGGTTGTGGTTGCATCTCAGGGGCGGTTTCCTACCATGCTGTCGATCGGCGTTGCGTGCCGGCGACCTCGAGGTGCCCCGATGACAGCACAGGAAGATACCAGAAGTCTGTCCCGGCCAGGAGATAAAATCGACGGCGGCGGCTGGACCGCCGTCCTGGCCGTCATGGCGGTCGCCGCAACCTCCCGGTCGCCGGCCATGGGCGCGTTCTGGAACCAGGACGACTGGGGGTTGCTGGCCCGCGCGAGCGGCCTGATATCCGAACCGGCGCTGCCGATCCGCTGGCTCTCGCAATCGGCTTACTGGCACCTGTTATGGCCGCTGGCCGGCCTCGACCCCGCCCCCTACGCCGCGACACGGCTCTTGCTGCACGCCTTGGCGGCCGGCGGCGTGGTCCGTCTGGCCTGGCGCCTCGGTCTGCCGCCAGCGAGCCAGTGGCTTGCCGGTCTGATCATGGCCGCCACACCGCTGGCATTCAGCCCCCTGTACTGGGCGGCGGGCGTGCAGGATCTGCTCGCCGTCGCCGCCATGGTGTGGGCTCTCGAACGATGGCTGGCCGGCGGTCGCCTGGGTCGGCCCGCCGGCGCCCTGCTCGCGCTCGGCGCGCTGGCAGCCAAGGAAACCGTCGTCGGCCTGCCTCTGCTGATGGGGGCGCTGCTGGTTCTTGGCGTCGGGACTCGCCACGCGCCGCAGGCCGCACCGGCCCGCCCCGCGCGCTCGTCCTGGCTGCTGGTCGGGGTCCTGACGGCGGCAGCGATCGCCGCCGCCGGGATGGCTCTGCGTTTCTTCGCGACCGGTCCGAGCGATCCCTACGCCCTCGGCGGGCCACTGGTCATGCTGGGCCATGCGATGACCTACGGCTTGTGGCTGATTCTGCCGGGCCCCAGCTATCCGTCGACTCCGGGGCTGGCGCCAAGCCTGGCCGGCGCCCTGGTCTGGCTTCTCTGGGGCGGTTGGAGCTTGCATCAATGGCGCCGCGGGCGGCGCGTGCCGGCTTTCGCATTGGCCGGCGCGCTGCTGATGCTGGCGCCGTTGCTGCCGCTGGCGCGCCACCTGGCGCCGGACCTCGCGTACCCGGTCGAGCCGTTCGGCTGTCTGGCGCTGGCCAGCCTGTGGCCGCGGCGCTGGCGACAGCGGCCGCTGGTCCTGGTCGCGGTGGCCCTGCTGGCGTGGTCCTGGGGCTTCTTCGGCATGCGCGCGCGCCTGAGCCTGAGAGATGCCGACGGCGTACACGCCGACGCCCTGGTTCGGCGCACAGCCATCAGCGCCGCCGCCAGCCGGCACCTGCGCCAGTTGCCGGCGGCCGCCGGCGGAGTCGTCTTCGTGCAGCCGCCCTTGACCCGCCAGACCGCGTACATGGCGGCCGAGCTGGGCGAACATTGGGTGACCGGTTCTCCACTCTATCATAGCCTGGCCGGCACCCTGGGCCCGCGCCTGGTCCTGCCTGGCGACCGGCCGATCACCTGGGCCAACGGCCTGCGCTTCACCCCCCCTGGCGCGTTCGTGCTGCTCGACACCGGGCTGCAACTGCAGCCGTGGGGTACGACGCGACAAGCCCTGCTGCACCAGACGTTGACCGACCTCGGCCTCGGCTTCTTCGAGCGAGCGCGGCTGCATCTGCTGCGGGCCAGCCTCCTGGCGGGTCCGACGTTCAGCTACGCCTACGACCCGCAGCTCCTGCCGGTGCCGCTCGAACACGCGGTGCAGAACCTCGGCGCGTTCCTCGCCTTCCTGGAGCGAGACCACGGCGACGGCGCGAGCGCCAGCGACGCGGCCGGGCTGCAGACCAACATCCTGCGGCTGCTGAGCGCCAGCACGGGCCGGCCGGTCGGCGATCTCATTTCTGCGCGGCCGCCGATCCGTCAATGAGCGTAGCCGGCGCCGGCGCCGCGCCCGTGGTCGCCGCGGGCCAACGCCGGCATCGACTCGGTCAGTCCGCGCGCCGCCAGCCGATCGAACGGCAGGGCGCGTGGCGCGCCGATAGGTAAGCGCGACGATCGTCGCGGAGCGCAATGAGGTTCTTCAGCGCAGGAACAGGATCGCGCCGCCGCTGACCGCCACGACCGCGCCGACCATGGCGATCACCGTGGGCCGGTCCCGGTAGACCAGCCACGCCGGCAGCATGACGAAGATCGGCACCGCGCCGAGCAGCACTTGGGCGACCCCGGCCTCGGCGTTGCGGATCGCGAAGATCGAGAGGAACACCGATACGTAGGGACCGAAGAAGGTCGCGACGGCGAGATGAGCGGCGCCGCGGCGGTCGCGCAACGGCCGCAGCAGGTTGGGCAGGCCATGTCGCGGCAGGGCCAGCAGCCAGTACGCGGCGAACGCGAAGGCCATGCGCACGAAGGTGGCCGACAGGGGATCGACCTGGACCGTGCCGCCGGCCATGCCGATCTTCACGAAGGCCGAGCCCAGTCCCTGCCCGGCGGCCGCCACCGACGCGAGCAGGTATCCGCGCCGCAGCAGCGCCCGCGGCGGATCGGCGAACTGGCCGCCGCCGGGATCGCGGCCGACCACCGCGAGCATGACGCCGCTCATGACCACGGCGATGCCGACGAGAGCCGCGGGACCGAGGGTTTCGCCCAGCGCGAACCAGGCCACGATCACGGTGGCCACCGGCGCGGTGGCCATGGCCAGCATGCTGCGGCGCGGCCCGATGAGCGTGAAGGCGCGGAAGAGGGCCGAATCGCCGATCGCCAGGCCGACGATGCCGCTGCTGCCGATCCAGACGATGCTCGCGAGCGGCGCCTGCGGCCAGAGGCGCCCGGTCACGCAGAGGTGGGTGACGCCGAGCAGGATCGTCGCGCCGAGCAGGCGCATGAGGTTGAGCGTCGCGACGCCGAGGCGCTGGCCCGCCGTCGTGAAGAAGATCGAGGTCCAGGCGAAGATCAGCGCCGCCGCGATGGCCGCGAGCTCCCCGGCGTGGGCTGCGGGGTTCAAGCGTCCGCCTCCTTGACGCGATGGGCCTTCGCCGTCAAGCGCTCGATCTCGACGCACCAGACCAGCGTGCGCGCGAGCATGGCCGGGGGATAGTCCCAACCATCGCGCCCCGAATGGTGGCGCATCACGACGTCCAGGCCGTGGCGGGCTTCCTCGGCATCGGCGGCCGGGCGGGCGCGACCCCAGGCCATGACCGAGCGGTAGGCCTGCGTCCAGGCGCAGGCGTCCCGCTCATGCGCGACGAGGCGCAGGTCGGCCTCGAGCTGGACGCAGACCAGCGGCCTGGCGGCCAGCAGTTCCGCCTTGCGGCCCGCCAGGGCGGAGTGGAACCAGAAGCGGCCCCAGGCGTCGGCGCCGGACTCCCAGCCGAAGTTCAGCGGCACGACATACGGTTCGCCATCGTCGACGAATCCGACGTGCGCGACCTGCGCCGCGCGGATCACGGCCGCGATCGTCGCGGCTTCGCCGACCGCGCGCTCGGCGCGGCGCAGGCCGCGGTCGCCGGCGGCGCCGTCCATCGCCGCGCCGCTCAGATCGCCCGCGTGGCCTGGCGCAGCCACGCGCGGTGCGGCGGATCCAGGTGCGGGCCCAGTTCGCGATAGACCCGCTGGTGGTACTCGTTCAGCCACCGCCGCTGGTCGGCGGTCATCAGCTCCGGCAGGATGAGGGCGCGATCGAACGGGCACAAGGTCACCGTCGCGAAGCGCAGCCACGCGCGCTGCGGCGTGCTCAGCTTCTCGTCGCTAACGACGAACGCGAGGTTCTCGCAACGGATGCCGAACTGGCCGTCCTCGTAGCAGCCGGGTTCGATCGAGAACAGGTTGCCCTCGCGCACCGGCGGCGTATCGAGGTCCTTGAGCGAATGCGGACCCTCGTGCACGCCGAGGTACTGGCCGACGCCGTGGCCGGTGCCGTGGTTGTACTCCAGACCCGCCAGCCAGAGGTTGCGGCGCGCGAACATCTCGATGCGCCGGCCGGTCGCGCCCTGCGGGAACGGCGTCATGGTGCAGTCGATGGTGCCCATGAGCACCCGCGTGAAGCAGGCGCGCAGGTGGCGGCTGGCCTTGCCGAGCGCGACGGTCCGCGTGATGTCGGTCGTGCCGTCGGGGTACTGCCCGCCGCTGTCGATGAGATACACGCCGCTCGGCTTGAGCGCGGCATCGCTGGCGGGCGTGGGTTTGTAGTGGATGATCGAGCCGTTGCCGGCGTAGCCGCTGATCGTGTCGAAGCTGAGATCCTGGAAGAGGCGATCCTCGGCGCGGAACGCCCGCAGCTGCTCGGCCGCCGAGATCTCGGTCACCCCGCCGCGCGGCACGGCCTCGCCGAGCCATTTCAGGAACTTGACCATCGCGACGCCGTCGCGCACGTGGGCGGCCGTGATGCCCGCGACCTGGACCGGGTTCTTGACCGCTTTCATTGCGGTGATCGGCGACGCCGCGAGATGGAAGGCGCTGCCCTTGAGCTGCTGCTGGACCCAGCGGTTCGTCGACGCGGGGTCCAGCCAGACGCGTGGCTTCGTCCTGGCGAGGGCCTTCAGATCTGGACCGACCTCGCGGTAGTCCTTGACCACGACATGCTTGCCGAGATGCTTGAGCACCGGCCCGGTGACCTTGCGCGCGTCGACATAGAGCGTGCAGTCGCGTTCGGTCACGACCACGTAGGCGATGGCCACCGGCGTGAACAGGATGTCCGCGCTGCGGATGTTCAGCAGCCAGGCGACCGCGTCCAGGGCGCCGACGACGTGCGCCCCGCAGCCCTGGGCCGCCAGCTCGGCGCGCACCCGCTTGAGCTTGCTGACGTGCGTCTCGCCCGCGTAGCGCGTCGGGTGGACGGCCAGCGGCGCGAGCGAGGCCGCGGGCCGGTCGGTCCAGATCGCGTCGACCAGGTTGCGCGCCAGCGGCTTGACCTTGATGCCGTGCGGCAGCAGTTCGCGCTCGAAGAGATCGGCCTGCGCGACGGACATGACCGCCGGATCGACACCGACGGCCTCGCCAGGCTTCAGCTGGCTGCGCAACCAGGCGGTCGGGCTCGGCGTTTCCGGCACGCCGAGCTTCAGGAGGTCGATGCCGCTGCCAGGCAGTTCGAGCGAGGCCTGGAAGAAGTAGCGGCCGTCGGTCCACAGTCCGGCGGCCTTCGCGGCGACCAGCAGTTCGCCGGCCGAACCCGTGAATCCGCTCAGCCAGGCGCGGCGCTTCCAGCATTCCGGCAGGTACTCGCTCATGTGCGGATCGGCGCTGGGCACGTAGTACGCGGCGACCTGGTGCTGCTGCATGAGCTCGCGCAGGGCTTCGAGCTTGGCGGCCGTGGTCATGGCAAGCCTCCGGAAAGTGAGTTCGCAGGATTCCCGTCATCAGGACGGGGCGGCGTCGAAACAGCCGGCGCCCGTCGGCGTGCGGGGCAGTGTAACACCGCCTCGCGCTCGCGCCAAGCCGCCGCTGCGGGCGGAGCTCGGGCCGCCGGCGGCGACAACGCGGCGACGTCGCGCCTGGTCACGCGCCCGGCGAACCCCAGGCGCGGTCGACCAGCGCCCGCGGCGCCGGCCGGCCCCACCAGGTGCCGGCCACGATGACGACGAGCCCCACGGCGGTGCCGACCACGAACCCGTGCACCCCGGCCCAGGCCTGCGGCAACGCGGGCAGCGGCAGATGCGGCCAGGCCTGCCACAGGAGCGCCGCCGTCACGCCGGCGATCATGCTCGCCAGCGTCGCGCGGGGGCTCGTGCGCCGCCAGTACACGCCGAAGAGCAGCGGCCAGAGGTTCGTCGAGGCGATGACCGCCCAGCTGAACGCGGTCAACACCAGGATCAGCGCCGGCGGCTTGAGCGCGACGAGCAAGGAGACCGCGCCGACGACGAGGCTCATGATGCGGCCCGCCCGCAATTCGCTCGCCGCGCTCAGTTCGCGCCCCAGTCCCTGCATCCAGACGTCGCGCACCAGGCTGGTGGCGATGATGATGAGCACGCCCGCGAACGTGCTCATGCCGGCGGCGACCACGCCGGCCAGGAACAGCGCGCCGCCCCAGTCGTTCAGCACCAGACGGGTCAGGGCCGGGATCGCCTGATCGGGGCTGCCCAATTCGGGCACCAGGACCCGGGCCACGGCGCCGGTCAGATACGGCAGCAGCGCGATCGAGGCGCCGATCGTCACGACGACCGTGCCCAGGCGCAGCATGCGGTCGTTCTTGATCGAATAGAACCGCACGATGAGCTGCGGCATGCCCCACGTCCCGAGCGACACGATGAGCGTGAAACTCACCAGACCCGCCCAGCCCCAGACGCCGGGCGTCGCCACCAGGCCGGGGTCGACGGCGTTCAGCCGCTCGACCAGTGTGGCCATGCCGCCGACGCGCTGCAGCGACATGAACGCCAGCAGGGCCAACGCCACGATCATCACGATGCCCTGGACCATCGAGGTCCAGACCACCGCGAGGTAGCCGCCGACGGCGGTGTAGAAGAGGATGACCGCACCGGAGATCAGGACGCCCGCCCAGTACGGCAGATCCATCAGGACCTCGAAGCTGTTGGCCATGCCCTTCAGCACGCTCACGTTGTAGATGATCAGGAACAGCCCGGTGATCAGCGCCGAGAAGATGCGCGTCGAGGCGCAGCCGTAGCGGCCGGCGAAGAAGCCGGGCAACGTCATGGCGTCGAGGTTGGCCGTGAAGCGGCGGATGCGACGGCCCAGGACGATCCACGCCAGCGTCGTGCCGATGAGCACGTTGCCGGCGCCGATCCACAGCGTCGCCAGGCCGTACTTCCAGCCGAAGGCGCCGCCGCCGATGATCACGACGCTCGAATAGTACGCGGCCACGAACGACAGCGCCGTGACCCACGGCCCGACCGAGCGGCCGCCGATCGCGAAATCGCCGGCGTTCTTGCTGCGGCCGCTCATGGCGACCCCGATCGCGGCGAGCACGCCCAGGTAGACGACCAGCACGAGCACGTAGACGGTCATGGGCCGCCCTTCCGATCGCGGGCGCGGTCCCACAGCGCCCAGATGACCGCCAGCACGATCGTGGCCGCCAGCACCGCGAAGGCGCCGAAGGTCGACCATGGCAGGTTGAACGGAGCCATCGGCTTCTCCTCCTGCGCGAGGTCGGGCGCCGCCGCGCGCCCGGCGCTCGCCGCGCTCACAGGGACCAGACCAGCTGCCAGCGCACGAAGTGTCCGGTCGCGGTCCACGGCCGCAGGCCGTTGCGACCGTCATGGAAGCCGCCCGGCGCGAGCATCTCCCACAGCAGATGCCCCTGCAGTCGCGGGCCCAGATCGGCGGTCAACTGGGCACGCGTCAGCAGGCCGCGCGTCTGCCAGGAGGGCGCCGGCGCCAGCAGCCAGGTCGCGTTCACGCTGGCCGTCAGCTGGCGCACCAGCGACCCGCCGCCGAGTGGCCGGCTGACGGTCACGTGCGGCGCCGCGATGTTCTCCCAGGCCGCGCCGTGCACGCGGCCCGGCGTGTTCTCGCCCATCAGGCTGTAGATGGTGAGGTCGCTCCATTTCGGCCAGCGTCCCCACGGCGTGCGGAACGGCCGCAGATCCTCGCCGAGCCCGCTGTAGAAGAACGCGCCGCCTTGCGCCCGCCAGCCGCTGCCGAGCGGCCTGCTCACGGCGCCCTCGCCGGCCAGAGCCCAACCGGCGGGTCCGGGATCGATGGCCGGCTGGGCGGCGTCGGCGACCCGGCCTTCCTGGTGTTGCAGCGCCAGCTCGAGGTGCCAGGCGCCGCCGGGCGCCGACTTGGCGTCGCGCCGGGCGGCGAACGTCGTCGTCGTCAGCTCGGGCAGGCGGCCGTCGGGATCGCGCTCGACCTTCGTGATGACCGACCAGGCCCAACCCTCGCGGACCAAACGCATAGCGAGCGCCGTCTCGTCGGCGTCGCAGAGGTCCCGCTCCAGATCGTCGATGAGCACCAGCGGATCGCGCTTCGGGTTGTGGATGAACGCGAGGTCCAGACCCGTGCGCCCGGCGCGCGTCGCCAGGCCCGTCTGCAGCCCGGTCTGCAGACGCACCGCGTTGTGGTACATGGTGCGGCTGCCGTCCAGCGGGTTGCCATCCATCATGAGGAATCCGCCGGGCCAGACGATGTCCTGGCGGCCCACGGTCAACAGGAGATCGTCGGCGGCCCGCCAGCGCCAGCAGGCCGTCTCCAGGATCACCTCGTCCCAATCGAATTCGCCGCCGCCCGGCGTCACGACGTGGCGGTGCTCGTTGTTCAGCACGACCTCGCCGCCGTGGCGGCCGCCGTCCGCTGCCGCGGCCGTGACACGCAGGCCGGCGCGCGTGCGCACGCGGACCCAGTTGCGGTCCGGCTCGGGCGCGAAGTAATAGACGCCGTCCATGATCTCGTGGCGCAGCCGCACTTCCAGCAGCGGCTCGAACTCAGGCGCCGCCGCGCCGAAGCCGGCGCCCGGCGCGCCGGCCAGCACGGCTCCCGCCAATCCGACAGCAGCCCAGCGTTCGCGGACTCGCATGGCAACCCTTTCGCCGCGGGCAATCATGGACGCCGCGAGGCGGGCTGGCAAGCGCGAGGGCTGCGACTGCTTATTTCTAGATTATATTGGTCTTGTATTTCACGAACGCCGGTCCCGGCCGCGAGCCGGGAACATCCGAGGAGGAACCATGAGCTTCCAGACCCCCGATCTGCCGTACGCGTACGACGCCCTCGAACCCCACATCGACGCGGCGACCATGCGCGTGCACCACGACAAGCACCACGTGACGTATACGACCAAGCTGAACGAAGCCCTGCAGGGCTCCCCCTTGGCGACCCGCGCGGCCGAGGACCTGGTGCGCCAGCTCGAGACCATCCCCGCCGAGATCCGCACCGCGGTGCGCAACCACGGTGGCGGCCACGTGAACCACAACCTCTTCTGGAACGTGATGTCGCCCCAGGGCGGCGGTAAACCGGAAGGCGAACTGGCCGGCGCTCTGGACGGCGCCTTCGGCTCGTTCGATACCTTCCGGGAGAAGTTCACCGCGGCCGCGCTCGGCCAGTTCGGCAGCGGCTGGGCCTGGCTGGTCGCCGCGCCCGGCAACAAGCTCGAGATCATGGCGACGCCGAACCAGGACAGTCCGTTGTCGGTGGGCAAGTCCCCGCTCCTGGGCCTCGACGTATGGGAGCACGCCTACTACCTGAAGTACCAGAACCGCAGGCCCGAGTACGTGCAGGCCTTCTTCAACGTCATCGACTGGAAGCAGGTCGCCAAGAACCTGAAGACGGCCGCCGCTCAGAGGTAGATGCGATAGCCGAGGCTCACGTTGCGTCCCGCTTCGGGCATGATCGCCTTCAATCGCGAGAGATGATTGCGGTAGATGGCATCGGTCAGATTCTCGACGCGCAGGACCAGGGTGTGCAGGCCGAGCCCTTGGCGGAGGCTCCACTCGACCCAGACGTCGGCCGCCAGGTAGCCGGCGGTGGCCTCCTCGAATTCGCCGAGGCGTCGCTGCGCGGCGGCGCCGCGCAGCGTCGCGCCCGTACCCCAGCCGGCAGTCTGGCGCCGGACCTCCAGGCGCGCGTTCATCGGCGGAATGCGGGGCAGCGGGCGGCCGTCGCCACGCAGCGTCCCGCGCACCGAGGAGGCCGCCAAGCGGATCCTCCAACCCGGTCCTGGGCGCCACACGAACCCGACCTCGCCGCCGAGCAGCACGACGTCGCGCCCGCGTTGCTGGTATCGCGCGAGGTAACCTTCCTCGCCCGGGCCCCATTCGAGCTCGCCCGTATCGACGGCATGGATGAAGCCGCCGATCGCACTGCGAAACACGCTGACCGTGGCCTCGAGACGCGATCCGCGCTGCCGTCCCGATATTTCGACGGTCGTGCCGCGCTCGGCGGCGAGGTCGGCGTTGCCCACCTCGTAGCTGTAGGCCGCCAGGTGCGGCCCGGCGGCGAAGAGTTCCTCGATCGCCGGCGGGCGATAGGTGCGTGCGATATCGGCGCGCAGCGCGAAGCCGCGGTGGACCGGCCACTCGGCTGCGAGCGCCGCCGCCAACCCGCCGAAGCTGCGCTCGCGGACGCGACCGGCCTTGGTGCTGTCGCCGCGCGCTGGCACGACCGCGCGGCCGTCCCAACGCAACGCGGCCGTGAGCACGCCCCGGCCGAGCGCGATCTCATCGTAGATGAACGCGCCGGACGACGTCTCGACCGTGGGCGGCAGGAAGCTGAGGCAAGCCATCGCCAGGTCCCGCCGCTCGACCGACGCGCCGACCACGGGATCGCGCAACGGTCCCAGGCGGCGCAGCCGCGTCCGTACCGTCGCGAGGTGCATGAGCTGGCTGAACGACACGCCGCAGACGCCCGTCGACTCCAGCTCCCGATGCGCGTAGCGGGAAAACACGAGCTGCGCCTCCAAGCGTCCCAGCGGACCGCCCTCGGGACGCAACTCTCCGCGCGCCTCCAGCCGTGTCCTCTGCAGCTCGACGTCGACGCCCGCCGCGTGGCCGCCGAGGAAGCCGCCCGGCACGCCATAGGCATTCTCGTAACGGCTGACGCCGACGCCGGCATATCCGCGACGGCCGGCATGGCTCAGACCCGTCCCAGCTTGCCAGAGACGCTGGCCGGTGTTGCGCGTCCTGCCCGCGGGCGTCCGCAGGTCGTCCGCGCGGCGGCCGGCGAGGTCGATCTGCAGCCCGAGCTGGCCGACTGGCGCGCCGAGACGTAGATGCCCCGCCGCGGTACTGCTGGCCGACGCGAGTTGCCCGCCGAGCTGCAGCGTCGGACCATCGAGACGTTGCTCGAGCAGGCTGCCGCCGCGCAGGTTGATCAACCCGGCCGGCGTGCCGCCCGCGAACTGAAGGGCTGCCGGACCACGCACGACCTCGGCCGCCAGCAGGAGCAGCGGCTCGACGGCGAGGGCGTGGTCTGGAGCGGTGGTCGAGAGATCCCCGGTATGGGTCTGGTCGCTGAAGACCGGCAGGCGGTAGCCGCCCAGTCCACGCAGTACGGGTCGCTCGGCTGCGGGACCCATGGCCTGGCGGGTCAGGCCTGCCTCGCCGTCGAGCAGCGAAGCGAGCGAGGCGCCGAGCCGGCGCTGCATTTCGTGGCCGTCGATCGCCACCGCCAGCTCGCCGGCGGGCACCAGACCTTCCGGCCCGCCGGCATGCACGGCGAGCCGTTCCAATTCGAAGACGCTCGTGTCGGCCTCTGCGGAACCCGGCGGCCGCGCCGGATCCGCACGCGCAGCGCCGGCCGTCGCGACCGGAGCCTGAGCCGACGCCGGCGCAGCCAGAGCGACCGCGCCGGCCAGAACCAGCAGCAAAGCGCGCACCATGGCTCAGTCCGCCGCCGCCGTCCGCTCGGCGCGCCCGGCGGCGCCCGGCGCATCGGCGGACGTTTCGAGCTCCTGAGCGGCGACCTGCACCGGCAGCGGCAACGACGTGAAGTCGGCGTGATCGCCGTGCATCAGGCGCAGGCGCATGGTCGTTGCGCCAGGCTGCCGTCCGGCGAGGGATACAGCCCACGGCCCGTCGACGACGGCCGATCCCTGCACGATCGAGGTGTCGGCGATGGTCCAGCCGAGACGGTAGCCTTCGCAGTCCTCGTCGATCGTGATGCGCGTGCTGTCCGGAGCGAGGAACGTCACGGCGAAGTCGGTCGCGGCGCCGGCCGTCAACCCGATGCCGCCGGACACGTCGCCCTGCCACTGATGGGCCACCGCGCCGCCGTCGCGCGCGACGACCAGGCCGTCCGGATCGATGTGTCCGCACTCGTGATCGTGGTCGTGGTCGTGGTCGCAGCCGGCGACCAGCAGAGCGAACATCCCGAGCAATCCCCAGGGCGCCAGCGCCGAGCGGCGCGACATCGGTGTACGGAGCATCGCAGACCCTCCTTGTCGTAATATCGGAACAGAACAGGCTCCACAGGCCACGCGACATCGCGCCGCCGTGCGAGCAGCATGTACGCGTCAACGGTTCACGCAGGTGCTCAGCAGGAAGGAGGCGCGCGGGGAGCCTGGGCGGCGTGGCCTCGGTCGGCCACGCCCTCGAGGTCGTCCGTCGGCAGCGCGCGCGCGACCAACGGCGTACCGCTCAGGTCGATCGCGACGGCCGCGGCCAGACCCTTGCCGGCCAGCAGCAGGACGCGGCAGAACACGCAATGCACGCCGTTGTGGCCGCTGGCCGCGGCAGCGTCGTCGTCCCGCGACGCGTCATCGACGGGCAGCGCCGCACGGTGCGCGGCACGACCCTCGACAGCCAGAGGATCGTCGCGATGGCAAGAACCGCCGCAGTCGGTGGTCGTATCGCATCTCGACAGGTGTCCGGCCAGCAGCAGCGGTTGAAAGAACAGCGACCAGATCGCCGCAAGCAGCATGGGGGCCGCCAGCGGCGGGAAACGTCGGAGGTGCCGGTCGAGCCAGGACATGAAGCTCACGGATCTCTCGGAAGTATCTGCATCGCGGAAGATCGCGACCAGAACGCCAGGCTATGAACGGATCGTCGCCGCGTCAAGCGGACCGGTCGCGACCGACAACTGCCTCACGCAAGCACGCGCCCAGGTGGGCGATGGCCGTCTCGAGCTGCGCATCGGCCAGGTACGGCGCCGGGCCGAGGCGCAGCGCATGCCCTCGGTGGTCGGCCAGCATGCCGCGGCGGCCCGGATCCATCCCCTTCATGACCTCCATGCGCA
>CAZJWO010000061.1:0-22370 GCA_964549735.1 uncultured Fibrobacteraceae bacterium
CCGCGAGCTGCAGCATGATCCCGGCGGCGAGGCCGGCCCGCGGATCGCCGGCCAGCAGGCCGCCGAGCAGGCACGCCGGCAGCGGCTGGCTGAACCACGTCTGGGCCAGACCATGCTCGTCCATCGCCAGCAACGCCCCGAGCGCGGCCAGCCCCAGCCACCAGCTGGGCGACTCGAGGCCGGCGCCGATCACAGGCGGGCCTCCATGGCGGCGAGCACCGCGTCGTCGATGACGTGCTCGCGTCCTCCCGGCACCGCCTGCGCGGCCAGCCGCACCCCGCGGCGAAGCAGCGCCCGGAAGACCGCGAGGTCGTCGCGATCCACGTAGACCGCCGGCAGCAGTTGCTGCTTGCCCGCCGCGAAATGCATGCCGCCGACGTTGACCTTCTCGACCGGCGCGCCCAGCGAGATCAGCGTGTGCATGTCGCCGGGCGACCCCGTCAACAGCAGCACGCGCGCGTGTCCGCCGCCGGTGCGGATCGGCTCGCGCAGTGCCGCGGCCGATTCATGCAGGCTCCGGACCACGACCGCCATGCCGGCGGACACGGTGCTGGCGTAGACCTGGGTCTGCCAGGCGTCGCCGGCGATCTCGTCGTTCGCCAGCAGGATGAGGTCGGGCCGCAGGCGCTGCCCCCAGCCGACGGTGACCTGGCCGTGGATGAAGCGGTCGTCGATGCGAGCCAGCACCAGTCTCATCGCGGCGCTCCGACCACGGCGACGGCCTTGCGGCCGTGATCCACGATGCGCTGCACGAGTTCGGCGAGCGGCAGCTCCTCGCGCCAGGTCACGAACGCGAGCAGCATGGCCAGGTTGACGCCGCTGAGGATCGCGACGCCGGCGGCCTCGCTGCCCGCCAACCGCGCGGCGCTGGCGCAACTGCCGCCGTGCTCATCGATGAAGATCAGGCCCGCGGTCTGCGGCGGGCGGTCGGCCAACCACGCCGCGACGAGTTCGGTGGTCTGCCGCGCCGACCGCCCCTGGTTGGTAGCGGCTTGCAGCCCAGCGACCGGGCCGAGGATCATCTGCACGACCCGGACGAGTTCCTCGCCGATGGCGCCGTGCGTCAAGACCAACCCAGCGATCATGCTCTGCCTTTCTGGCGCCGTCCGGACGCGCCGCGCCGCTATTCCTGATCCTGCTGCAGGTATCGGCGCAACCGACCGCTGTGCCGGATCGACCGCACGATGCGCTCGTTGAGGTTCCGCGCGGCGTCGTACCCGTAGATCTTGAGCATGAAATCCAGCGCGATGACCTCGGAGATCACCGTGACGTTCTTGCCGGGGTTGAGCGGCAAGATGACCTGCGGGATCTCGACGCCGAGGAACTCCGTCGTGCGCCGCTCCATGCCGACCCGCTCGTAGTCCACGTCATCGTCCCAATCCTGCAGCTCGACGGCCACCTCGATCCTCTTCTGCATGCGGATCGCGTGGATGCCGAACAACGCCTGGACGTCGATGACGCCGACGCCGCGGATCTCGATGTTGTGCTGCAGCAGCGGCCGGAAGCGTCCGATCAGCACGCCGTCGGCATTGCGGATGACCTCGACGATGTCGTCGGCCACGAGGCGGTGGCCGCGTTCGACGAGGTCCAGCGCGCACTCGCTCTTGCCGATGCCGCTGCGGCCCGTCAGCAGCAGGCCGACGCCGTAGACGTCGACCAGCGTGCCGTGGACCTCGCACTGGGGCGCGAAAGCCTGCTCGAGGTAGCGGTTCAGTTCGCGCTGCACCGTCACCGCCGAGCGCTGCGAGCGCAGCAGCGGCACGCCGTGCTGGCGGACCAACGCCAGCACGGGTTCCGCTACGGGCAAGCTCTTGGTCACCACGATGGCCGACGGCCGCAGGCTCAGGACGCGCGCGAGCGCTTCCAGCTGGCCGGCGGCGTCGAGCGTGGCCAGGAAGGACATCTCCGACTCGCCCATGATCTGGATGCGATCGGTCAGGAAATTCTCGGTGAAGCCCATGACCGCCATGCCGGGCCGGTGCACGTCCTGGGCCGCGAGCGGCGTCGGCGTGTCGGGCAGAGGCAGCAGCGCTTCGAGCCGCAGGACCTCCTGCAGATCGCGGTAGACCTGTTGGACCGTCGGTGGCGTCATGGCAGCTCCCGGTCGAGGAACGGTCGCGTCAACCGCTGGTGGCCTCCAGCAGGCCCAGCTCGCCGTCGTCGCGCCGGTAGATGACGCCGAGGCGGCCGCTGTCCGCGTTGCGGAAGACCAGGAACGGCGCGTCCGACGCGGTGAAAGCGTCCCGCGCGCTGAGCGGATCCAGCTCCAGCAGCTCGAAATGCTCGGTCGCGAAATGGACGGTCGGCGCGTCCGTCGCCAGCGCCCGGCCCAGTCCGCCCGGTTCGCCGCGCTGACGGCTGGTGACCTTGCCCTTGAACTTCTCGAGCTGGCGCTGGAGGTTCTCGGCGACGCCCTGGGCCGCGAGGTCGGGCTCGGCGCCTTCGTTCTCGGCGCGGAACTCCTGATTGCGCAGCAACAGCAAGCCGTCGCAGGCGAAACGGTTGTTCTCGAAGACGATTTGCAAACGGACCTCGTTGACCGGCCGCGGGCTGAACCGCTCCAGCTTCACGAACTGGGCTTCGATCCGCTCGCGGACCTCGTCGTCGAGATGGAAATGCCGGGTCTTGATTTCGACCTTCATGCTGCCACTCCTGGTGAGGGTTCGCCGGCCGGAGCCGGGCTTGGATCCGGACACCTCGCTCTCAGAATTGCTTGCGCATGCGGGCATTGAGAATACCTAGCTGCTCGCGGTACTTGGCCACGGTCCGCCGCGCGATCCGCAGGCCGCGCTCGCCGAGCAGATCAGCGATCTTCTTGTCCGACAGCGGCCGCCGCGTGTCTTCGGCCGCGACGATCTCCTCGATCATCAGCTTGACCGCCTTCGCGGCGACCTCGTCCCCCTCGTCGGTGTCCAGGCCCGCGGAGAAGAAGTACTTCAAGGGGAACACGCCGCGCGGCGTCTGCACGTATTTCTGGCGCGTGACGCGCGAGACCGTCGATTCGTGCATGCCGATCGCCACCGCCACCTGCTGCAGCGTCAGCGGCCGCAGGGCGATGGCGCCGCGTTCGAAGAATTCGCGCTGCTCGGCGACGATCGCCTCCATGACGCGGATCATCGTGCGCCGCCGCTGTTCGATCGTCTTGATGATCCATTCGGCGTAGCGCCGCTTCTCGTCGATGAAGGTGGCGGCGTCGTCCTGGCGGGCGGCGGGGTCCTGCAGCGCGTGGTCGTAGGCGCGGCTGATCCGCAGCCGCGGCAGGCTGCCGTCATTGAGGTAGATGACGAAGCTGTCGCTCTCCTGGTCCACCTTCTCCACCACGAGATCGGGCACGATGGCGCGGGCCCCCTCGACCTCGGCGCTCAGGCCCGGCCGCGGATCGAGCTCGCCGATGGCGACCGCCAGGGACTGCACCTCCTGCGGGGTGATCTTCATCGCGCGCGCGATGTCCGCGAACTTGCGGTTCTTCAACGCCTCGAAATGGTTCCTGATCAGCTCGGCCTCCAGCCCGTCGGCCTGCCCTCTGGCCGCCAGCTGCAGCAAGAGGCATTCGGGCAGATCGCGCGCCGCGACGCCGGGCGGGTCGAAGCCCTGGATGATGCGCAGCACCTGCTCGACGGCCGCCTCCTCGATTTCGAAGTAGGCGGCGATCTCCGCCAGCGGCGCCGCCAGGAACCCGTCCCCGTTCAGGCAGCCGATGATGTACTCGCCGATCTGCCGCTGCAGCGGATCGTCGACCGCGAGCACGAGCTGGTCCCGGAGATGCTCCTGACCGGAGGGGACATACACCGGCGGGCGTTCGATCTGGTCGTCCTCGTCCTGACCCTGGTCGATCACGGCGTTGCGGAAACCGTCGCGGAAGTACTCGTCCCAATCGATCTTCGCCTCGTTCCCCTCGACGGTGATCGCGGCGTCGTCCGGCTCGGCGGCCTCCTCGGCGCGGCTCTCCGCCTCGGGCTCCGGTTCCTGCTCCCGCTCCTCCTCGCTCTCCTCCTCGCTATCCACCTCCTCGAGCAAAGGATTGGCCTGCAATTCGTTGCGCAGGATCTGCGCGAGCTCCAGGGTCGGGACCTGGAGCAGCTTGAGCGCCTGCTGCAGGCGCTGGGTCATGACGATCTGCTGTTTGAGATGCAAGCCCTGGTGCAGGCCCATCTTGATGTCCATCACGCTGCTCCTTGCGCCGGCCTCCTGCCGGCGCCGCTGCGCCTAGAGTTGGAACGAGGCGCCCAGGTAGTTCTCCCGGGCCACGGGCGACGCCACGATCTCGGCGGCCGAGCCGCTCAGCATGATGCGCCCGTCGACGAGGATGTACGCGCGATCGGTGATGCGCAACGTCTCGCGCACGTTGTGGTCCGTCACCAGGATGCCCAGACCCTGCTCTCGCAATTGCATGACGCAGGCCTGCAGATCGGCGACCGCCAGCGGATCGATGCCCGCGAACGGCTCGTCGAGCAGGATGAACTTCGGCTCGGTCACCAGCGCGCGAGCGATCTCCACGCGCCGCCGCTCGCCGCCGGAAAGCTGGTAGCCGCGGCTGTGCCGGATGTGGCTGACGCCCATCAGATCCAGCAGCCGGTCGCACCGCTCGCGCCGCTGCGCGCGGCCGAGCCCGAGCGTCTCGCAGATCGCCATGACGTTCTCTTCGACGGTCAATTTGCGGAAGATGCTCGATTCCTGCGGCAGATAGCTGATGCCGCGCCGGGCGCGCTTGTACATCGGCAGTCGCGAAATGTCCGCGCCGGCGCAGGTGATGACGCCTTCATCCGGCCTGATGAAACCGACGATGCAGTAGAAGGAGGTCGTCTTGCCGGCGCCGTTCGGCCCCAGCAGACCGACGACCTCGCCCTGATCGAGCACGAGGTCGACCCCGTCGACGACGGCGCGGCCGCGATAGGTCTTGCGCAGGCCTCTGGCCTCGAGCCGCGAGACCTGCGGCGGTGCAACGGCGTTGCTCATGGTGACTCCGCCGGGGACGGGCTCGGGCCGTCATCATCGGCAACCGTCTCGTCGCCGACCACGGCGTCGACCTCCTGCCTGATCTCAATGTAGTCGAGGTCGGGCGTGGCTTCCAGCCCGATGCCGCGCAGGATGTCCGGGCCGTGGTCGAATTCGTTGTAGACGTCGTTGCGGATCAGGCCGTCGACGTTGCTGAAGTGCAATTCGCTGGTGCGCAGGCGGCGCCCCTCGCGGGTCGTGATCATCACGCGGCCCCAGACGAAGACGTCGCGGGTCTTGAGGTTGGCCCGGCCGCTGTCGCTGACCAGCGTCGAGAAATACTCGCCGTGCTGGAAGAAGTCCATCTTGACGCGGACGAGGTCGACATCCTGCCGCTCGGGGAACTTCGTCATCTCATCGCTGTCCAGGGCCCAACGCCGCACCCCGGCCTCGCTCTCGATGAGGCGGTAGTTGAGCAGCTTCTGCTCGGGCTGTGGGCCGCTGGACGGCGCCGTGTCGGCGGTATCCTGCCCCCCCGGCCCGCAACCGATCGCGAGGGCGCAGAGCTGCGCGGCGATCGTTCCCGCCGCCAGCCACCGCGTCGCCTCATGCCACCGAGCGCACATCACGGACTCCGTCGTTGCCCCCGCAGGTTCCAGCGGTCATGGTACCACACCCATTGCTCGGGGTGGCTGACGATCCATCGCGAAAGGACCTCGTTGCAGCGGACCGCCAGCGCGGCCGCCTCCTGACCCGGTCGCGGCCAGATCGGCGCGGCGTGGCGCACCAGCCAGCGACCCTGCACCCGGACCACGACCGCGGGCACCAGCGGCACGCCGCGCCGCGCGGCCAGGCGGAACGGTCCCAGCGCGGTCGGCGCCGGCCGCCCCAGGAACGCCAGGTCGCTTCCCGGCGCCCGCACGTTCTGGTCCACCAGCACGCCCACGATGGCGCCCCGAGCCAGCGCCCGCAGCACCGGCCGGATACCCGCCTCGCGCGGCAGCGGATCCAGCCCGACCGCGCGCCGGCGATCCTGCAGCAGGCGGTCGACGGCCGGGTTGCGCACGGTCGTCGTGACGACCGCGGGGCGGTCCAGCCGCGCCGCCAGCCAGGCGCCGAGAAGTTCCCAGCAGCCCAGGTGCGCGGTGATCAGCAGCGCGCCGCGGCCGCGCGCCTGCAAGGAGCGCAGAACCGCCGCCAGATCCTGGCCGGCGGGGGCCGGCTCCTCGGCCACATCGGGAAAGCCGCGCGCCGCCTGCCGTTCCAGCGTCAACGCGGCGTGGAGGTTCTCGCCCAGAGCCCTCGCGCAGCCGTGCAGCAGGCGCTCGCGCCAGGCCGCCGGACGCTCGGGAAAGACAAGTTCCAGGTTCGCCCGCGCCAGTTCGCGCTCCTGCCGGCGGTAACGATACGCCAGCCACGCGAGTTCCCGGCAGAGCCGGCGTCCGGGTGCCGCCGGCAACGAGCCGACCAGGACCGACGCCGCGCGCGCCGCCACGTACCAGAAATGGCGGCGCAGCCGTCGCCAAAGGGGCAGACGCGCGTCCATGCAGCCCTTTCGGCCCGATGCAACGAACTCTGTCGCAAGAGGTTGGCGTTTGGCGGCCGGCGCGTCAAGCACTTTTCGTGCCAATTGGCGCAGGCGGCGTCCGATCAGAGCAGACCGGCGCGCAGCACGTCGTGGATGTGCAGCAGGCCGAGGGGGCGCCTCTGGGCGTCGACCACGATGAGCAGCGTGATCGGCCCGGCGGGCCGCTCCTCCATCAGGCGCAGGGCCCTGGCCGCCAGCATGTCCGGTCCGATCGTCGTCGGCTCGGGGTTCATGGCCTCGCCGATCGGCCGGTCCAGGGCGTCCTCCCGCTGCAACAGCATGCGCTTGATGTCGCCGTCGACGCAGACGCCGACCAGCCGGCCGTCCGCATCGACGACGCAGGTGCCGCCCAGCCGCTTGCCCACGATCTCGGGCAGCGACGCGCGCAGGGTCATGTCCTCTGTGACGACCGGCAGCTCCGCGCCGGCGTGCATCAGTTCGCTGACCTGCAACAGCAGGCTGCGCCCGAGCACGCCGCTGGGATGGAAGGTCGCGAAGTCGTCGCGCGTGAAACCCTTGAGCGTCAGCAGGGTGACCGCCAGAGCGTCGCCCATGACCATCGCCGCGGTCGCGCTGCTGGTCGGCGCCAGGTTCAGGGGATCGGCCTCGCGCTGGACCGGAATCGGCACCACGATGTCGCAGGCGCGCGCCAGATCGCTCGCCGCGGTCCCGGTCAAGGCGATGGCCGTGACCTGGAAGTGGCGGCAGGTCTGGACCAGCCGCGTCACCTCCGCGTTGTAGCCGCTGCGGCTGATCGCCAGCAGCACGTCGCTGCCGCGCACGATGCCCAGGTCGCCGTGCGCCGCCTCGACGGGATGGATGAAATGGCTGGGCGTGCCGGTGCTCGTCAGCGAGGCGGCGATCTTGCGGGCGACGTAACCGCTCTTGCCCAGACCGGTCACCAGCACGCGCCCCCGGCAGGCGAGCAGGGCGCGGACCGCCTGCACGAACCCGTCGCCCAGACTGGCGGCCACGGACTGCAGCACGGACGTCTCTTGGTGGAACGTGTCGCGCCCGAGCGCGAGGATGCGGCTGTCGTCCACGTGGCCGGGTTCGATCACGGTCGCTTCTCCTCGGTCGCGCGGTCGGGGTGGCCGCCGGCGATCAGACGCGCGATGGCCGCGGCATGGGCGCCGCGGGCTTGCAGGAGCAGGTCGCAGACCTCGCGCACGGCGCCGCGGCCGGCCGCCGCGCGCGTGACGAGGTCGCTGGCCGCGCGCACGGCCGCCGGCGCGGCGGGCACCGTGACCGCGACCGCCGCCGCGGCGAAGGCCGGCAGATCGAGCAGATCGTCGCCCATGAACAGGGTGGCCGCCTGCGCGTGACCGGTTTCGGCCTGGATCTCCCGCAAGGCCGCGAGCTTGTCGAAGCGAGCCATCTTGACCGCCTCGAAGCGCAGGTCGGCGCAGCGCCGCGCCACCATCGGACTCTCGCGGCCCGTGAGCACGGCGCGCGCGACGCCGCCCGCGCGCAGCGCCATGAGCCCCAGGCCGTCGCGCGCGTCGAAGACCTTCAACGCCTCGCCCTCGGCCCCGTAGTAGAGCGTGCCGTCGGTCAGCACGCCGTCGCAGTCCAGCACCACGAGCGTGATGGCCGCCAGGCGATCGGCCAGCGCCGGGCCGACGCGGGCCAGGACCTCGCGACGCTCGGCGGCCGCCTCGGGCGTGGTCATGCGTCCTGCTCCTCGTTGTACAGGTCGCGCAAGCGGGCGAGCCGGTCCACGAGCGCGGCGAAACGCTCCAGCGGCAGCTGGCTCGCCGCGTCGCACCGCGCGCGCGCCGGCTCAGGGTGCACCTCGAGGAACACCGCGTCGGCGCCGGCCGCCACCGCGCAACGCGCCAGCAGCGGGATCAGCTGCGGCAGGCCCCCCGTCGCGTCGCCGGCCGAACCGGGCGTCTGCACGGAATGGGTCGCGTCGAAGACCACCGGGCGGCCGAGCGCGCGCATGGTCTCGATGGACCGGAAGTCGACGACCAGGTCCCGGTAGCCGAAGAACGTCCCGCGCTCGCAGAGCAGGATGTCCCGCGCGCCGGCCGCGGTCAGTTTGGCCACGGCGTGGGCCATGTCGGCGGCGGCCAGGAACTGCCCCTTCTTGACGTTGACCGTGCGGCCCGTGCCGCCGGCCGCCGCCAGCAGCGAACTCTGGCGGCAGAGGAAGGCCGGGATCTGCAGCACGTCGACCGCGTCGGCCGCGTCGCGGCATTCCTCGGGCGTGTGCACGTCCGTCAAGACCGGCACGCCCGTCTCGCGGCCGATGCGCGCCAGCAGCTCGAGGCCGGCGCGCGCGCCGGGACCGCGGTAGGACGCGCCGCTGGTGCGGTTGTCCTTCAGGTAGCTCGACTTGAAGCAATAGCCGAGGTCGCGCTCGCGGCAGACGCGCGCCAGCGCGGCCGCGGTGCGCAGCATCTCGTCGGGATCCTCCAGCACGCAGGGACCGGCGATGACGTAGAGCGGCTGCCCGCGTCCGACGCGGTGGCCGGCGATCGTGATCGGCTCGGCGAAGGCCATGGCGCTCGGTTCAACCCTCCTGGCTCTGGCTGCGGGCCCGAGCCTGCTGCTGGTGGGCGACCGCCGCGCCCACCAGGCCGCTGAACAGCGGATGCGGGCGGTGCGGCCGGGACTTCAGCTCGGGATGGAACTGGACCGCGATGAAGAACGGGTGCCCCGCCAGCTCGACGATCTCGACGAGGCGGCCGTCCGGCGAGGTGCCGGAGAAGACGACCCCGGCGGCAGCGAGCGCGTCGCGGTACGCGTTGTTCACCTCGTAGCGGTGGCGGTGGCGCTCGCTGATCTCGGTCTGGCCGTAGCAGCGGTGGGCCAGTGTGCCGGGCTCGAGGCGGCACGGCCAGGCGCCGAGCCGCATCGTGCCGCCCATCATCTCGAGGTACTGCTGGTCCTCCATCAGGTGGATGACCGGATGCGGCGTGGCCGGATCGAACTCGGAGCTGTTGGCCATGTCCAGCCCCGCGAGATCGCGGCCGATGTCGATGATGGCGCACTGCAGGCCGAGACAGAGGCCCAGGAACGGCAATTTCTGCTCGCGCGCGTGGCGGATCGCGTTGATCTTGCCCTGGATGCCGCGGTCGCCGAAACCGCCGGGCACCAGGAGTCCGTGGCAGTCGCGCAGCGCGTCGGCGAGCTTGCGATCGCCGACCTCGCGGCCCTGGAGGCTCTCGCTGTCGATCCACACCATCTCGACGCCCACGTGGTGCGGGATGCCGGCGTGCACGAAGCTTTCGGTGATGCTCTTGTAGGCGTCCTTGAGCTCGACGTACTTGCCGACGATGGCGATGCGCACGCGGTCGGGCGGATCGAGGATGATGCGCGTCATGCGCTCCCATTCGGCGAGGTCCGCCGCGTGCGGCGGCTCGAGATGCAGGCGCCGGCAGACGAGGTCGTCCATGCGCTGCCGGTGGAAGTTCAAGGGCACCTCGTAGATCGAGCGCACGTCCTGGCCGTCGAAGACGTACTCGGGCGGCAGGTTGCAGAACAGCGCGATCTTGCGCCGGGCGTCGTCGCCGATCGGCTGCCGCGCGCGGCAGATCAGGAAATCGGGCTGGATGCCGATCGAACGCAACTCGGCCACCGAGTGCTGCGTGGGCTTGGTCTTGATCTCGCCGGCCGTCTCGATGTACGGCACGAGGGTCAGGTGCACCGAGCAGGTGTCCGGCGGCGGCAGCTCGAGGCGGAGCTGGCGGATCGCCTCCAGGAAGGGCAGCGACTCGATGTCGCCCACGGTGCCGCCGATCTCGGTGATCACGACGTCCGGCGCGGGATCGCGCTGGGCGGGCAGCGCGAGGCGGCGCTTGATCTCGTCGGTCACGTGCGGGATGACCTGCACGGTGCGGCCGAGGTACTTCCCCTTGCGCTCGTTGTAGAGGATGGTCTCGTAGACCTTGCCCGCGGTCAGGTTGTTGTCCTGCGTCAGCGTGACGTCCGTGAAGCGCTCGTAATGGCCGAGGTCCAGGTCGCACTCGGCGCCGTCGTCCAGCACGTAGACCTCGCCGTGCTGGTACGGGCTCATGGTGCCGGGATCGACGTTCAGGTACGGGTCGAACTTCTGCAGCACGACCTTCAGGCCGCGGGCGGCGAGCAGGTTGCCGAGGCTGGCGGCGGCGATGCCCTTGCCGAGGGCCGAGACGACCCCGCCCGTGATGAAGACGTGCTTGGCCAAGAGCGCCCCTTTCGTATGTCTCAGGCGGTCAGGTCACCGCCGCGCCCGGGCGCCGGCGCCTCGCGCCGCCAGATCGCCCGCACCCGTTCGAGGTCGGCGGGGGTGTCCACGCCGATCGGACCGGCGGCGACCGTCACGACGCGGATCGCCAGCCCTTGCTCCAGCGCCCGCAGCTGTTCCAGTCCCTCGATCTGTTCGAGCCGCCCGCGCGGCCAGGTCACGAACTGCCGCAACGCCGCGGCGCGCCAGGCGTAGATGCCGACGTGCCGCAGCGCGGCCTCCCAGGGCGGCAGTGGCGGCGGCGCGCCGGGGAACACGCCGGGAATGGCGGCGCGACTAAAGTACAGGGCTCTGCCGGTCTGGTCCACCAGGACCTTCACGGTGCCGGGATCGGCCCAGTCGTCGTGCGGCCCGAAGGGATGGGCGCAGGTCGCCAGCGCGAGCGCGGGATCTTCCCGCAGGGCTCGCACCAGGCCGTCGGCGACCGCCGGATCGAGCAGCGGTTCGTCCCCTTGCAGGTTGACGACGATGTCGGCCTCGTGCCGGGTCAGGACCTCGCCGATGCGGTCGGTGCCGGTGGCATGCGCCGCGCTCGTCAGCTCGCTCGCGTACCCCGCCGCGGCGACCGCGGCGGCGATGCGCTCGTCATCGGTCGCGACCAGCACCTCATCGGCCTCGCGCATGCCCAGGGCGCGCTGCACCGTGCGCACGACCAGCGGCTGGCCGGCGAGGTCGGCCAGCGCCTTGCCCGGAAAGCGGCTCGAGCCGTAACGCGCCGGGATGACCACCAGGACCCGCTCGTTCATGCCCACCCTCCGCCGTGGCGCGGGGCTACGCCGCCCAAGAAGAAACCCGCCCCCTGGGGGGGCGGGTCGCCATCCGCTCGGCGGCGCGTCGCGGCCGCCGCGCCGCCGCTAGTTCGGCTGCACACACACACGCTTCCGATTCTTGCCGAAGTTCTGGTACTCGACGATGCCGTCGACCAGGGCGAAGAGCGTGTCGTCGCCGCCGCGGCCGACGTTGCGGCCGGGGTGGATCTTGGTGCCGCGCTGGCGCACCAGGATGGTGCCGGCCAGGACGGTCTGTCCGCCGAAACGCTTGACCCCCAGGTACTGGGGATTCGAGTCGCGGCCGTTGCGCGTCGAGCCGCCTGCTTTCTTATGCGCCATGTCCCGTGCTCCTGTGCCCCGGCCGCTCGCAGGCGGCCGCTAGGCGTTGATACCGGTGATGTTCACCTCGGTGAAGGGCTGGCGATGCCCCTTCTTCCGCTTGTAGTTCTTGCGCCGCTTGCGCTTGAAGACCACGATCTTGCGGCTGCGCCCGTGGCGCAGCACCTCGGCGGCCACGCTGGCGCCCGCGACGTGGGGCTGGCCGACCTTGACGTCCTCGCCGTCGGCCAGCATGAGGACCTCGTCGAAGGTCACGCTGGCGCCGACCTCGTCTTCCAACAGCGGCACCTGCAGCTTGCGTCCGGTTTCGACCCGGAACTGCTGGCCCATGATCTTTACAACCGCGTACATGCTGTCCTTCTCCGGAAAAACCACACTCCGGCGCACCGCCGCTGCGGGGTCCCATCGAGCCCGCGGCCGCAGGTCCGGCAGACTGTCACAAGCGCACAAATTAAGCACCCGCAGCGCCGGGCGTCAAGGTGCGATAGAGGGTCGGCCGGACCCGGGGCGGGTGCGGGTCAGGCGCGGCGGCGACCAGGTTGACAGGAAACCGAACAGCCGTTACCAATGGCCGGTACCGTCGCGAAACCCCCGATCCGCTCAGGAGGCAGCATGAGCGCTCGCGCCCCGAAAGTCATCATCGCCGGCAGCGGCCCGGCCGGCTACACCGCGGCCATCTACCTCAGCCGCGCCAACATCCCGAACCTGATGTACGAGGGCCTGCAGCCCGGCGGCCAGCTGACGACCACGACCGAGGTCGAGAACTTCCCGGGCTTTCCCGAGGGCATCATCGGGCCGGAGCTGATGGAGAAGCTGCGCGCGCAGGCCGAGCGCTTCGGCACGGTGATCAAGCGCGGCCAGGTGGACGCGATCGACTGCCAGGGGCCCCCGTTCCGCGTGACCGCGGGCGACGAGGTGCATACGGTGCCGGCCGTGATCATCGCCACCGGCTCGACCGCGCGGTATCTGGGGCTGCCCGGCGAGGCGGCTTTCCACGGCAAGGGGCTGTCGGCCTGCGCGACCTGCGACGGGTTCTTCTACCGCGGCCAGGACGTGACGGTGGTCGGCGGCGGCGACACGGCGCTCGAGGAAGCGACCTACCTGGCGGGCATCGCCCGCAAGGTGACCCTGATCCACCGCCGCGACGAGCTGCGCGGCTCGGCGATCATGCAGGAGCGGGCCCTGAAGGCGCCGAACATCGAGATGGCCTGGTCGCGCACGATCAAGCAGTACCTGGCCGACGAGCAGGGCATGCTGCGCGGCGTGTTGACGGCCTCGACCAAGGGCGGGGACGACCTCGAGATCCCGTGCACCGGCTGCTTCATCGCCATCGGGCACGATCCCAATACCGGCTTCTTGAACGGCCAGCTCTCCCTCGACCCCGCCGGGTACATCATAACCAGACCCGACCACACGATGACCAGCGTCGAGGGCATCTTCGCCGCCGGCGACGTCCAGGACCCGATCTGGCGGCAGGGCGTGACCGCGGCCGGCACCGGCTGCATGGCGGCGATCGAGTGCGAGCGCTGGCTGGGGGTGAAGGGGTTGTAGGGGCCCGGCGGGCAATCGCCTGGCCGACATCGAAATGGATCGCCGATGAACATCGACCGCACGCCACCGCCCATTCTCGTGATCCGCGGCGAGGGCCAGCTCGGCTGGCATGTCGAGATGTCCCTGCTCGACACGGACGACAGCCTGCGCTTGCTCGCCAGCCGCGCGACCTTGCGCGCGGGCGACGACCTCGCCACCCTCGTGGCGGAGATCGCCGCGGAGGGCCTGCGCTTCCAGCACGTGATCGTCGACCTCGCGCGCGTCCAGTGGCTGAACTCCACGGGGCTGGGCTGGCTCGTGGGCCTGATCCGCCAGCGCAAGGAACTGAAAGAGCGCGTGGCGCTCGCCGGGACCAACGATCGCATCGCGCAGCTCTTGCAGGTCACGGCGCTGGACCTGGTGCTGCCGCGCTACGCCTCGGTGATCGAGGCGGCGGCCGCACTGCGGGCCGGGCCGGCCGGCGGGGACGGTTGAGGCGGCCGAGCTTCCCCGACGAAGCGCCGGCGCTTTCGCGGCTGTGTTGATACCTGACCTGATTAATTGTCCCTGAGTTCAAAATGTTGCAGCCGGCCGCAACCCATATCTCCTAGCTGGCAATTCCCGCTTCCGGTCGGACGCTGACGGTGAACCGGGGTTTTATCCAGATTCACTCCATCCCTCGCCACACTTGTTCCGGGTGATAGGTATACACGAAACCCAGTTTGTTCCGAGGCTGCTTATCTTCCAGGTTCGCCAAATATCTCCAGAAATCGACGTTTTAGGTATGTTCCATGGACATCGCCTCCAGCCCATCCCTCCTTGCTAAGCCATCTCGGCTCTTGGGATCATCGGAATAAGCACTGCCATAGAGTACCGACCTCGCATATGCCCCGCCTCCGTGATAATCATATAGCAACTGCACCATATCTTCACACGCGTCGTCAACTCGCAATCGATCTGCAATCTCGTCGATTCTCTGCAATAAGCCTAGTATATATGGCGAGTATAGTGACCTGTGCCCCTTGAGCACGTCGCAGATAGTTCTACATCCGTTACCTACGACTTCAACCTCATGCACGATCGTCTTCTCGAGAAACTTCAGCTCGAAAACGATTTCGTAACGCCCCTTTTCGCGAAACAAGAAACTTCCTTTGCATTTCTGCAAGTAGATCGGCACTCGCACCTCCGTGCCGCGCCGCAACTCGACGACGGGCTCTCGTGCCCGATACGGACTATGCTGCTCCTCCGGTATCATCGTGATCCGCCCGTCAGGGTCGCGCACCGAAATTCTGAATCCCTCGCAAGCCAAAAGCGACAGGCATCCATCAGCATAGAATACCTCCGTAGATTCATTGACAAGTCGTAGATACCCCGCGACGGGATAACACTCGTACACCGTATAGTCGTCCTGTACGAACTCTACTGTGATATCTGCTCCTGCTGCTGGTAAGGCAGCCAGAAGCGCGGCGATTAGAGTGGCAGCCCTCACGCGAGACCTCCCCTTTGCCTCCGCCTATCCGATTCTCAGCGTACCCTCGACTCCAGCCGCCGCAGCCCCGCCATGGCCGTCTCCCATCCCGGCCGCAACCGCAACGCATGGCCGAACCACGTCCGCGCCTCGTCCGAACGGCCCAGCGCCTCGCAGGTCAACCCCAGATTCAGCACCGCCTCCGGCAAGCCGGGAGCCAGACGGTGCGCCGCGCCGAACGCCGCCAGAGCGTCCTCGAGCCGCCCCATATCGCGCAGCACCACGCCCCGATTGTTGAGGATCCAGGGATCGCCAGGATCGAGCGCCGTGGCGCGGTCGAACGCCACGAGCGCCTCGGCCAGCCGGCCCTGGGCATGCTCGGCGCGGCCGAGTCCTGCCCAGGCGTCCGCCGAACGCGGCGCCCAGTCCAGCGCGCGGCCGTAGGCCGCCGCCGCGTCCTGCGCGCGCCCCGCGAAGAGGCGCAGGTCGCCCAGGAGCACGCGCAACAGCCCCGGGTCCACATGATACAGGAACGCGCCCGCCAGGTACTGTGCCGCCTGCGCCGTCGCGCCGGCCGCCTCCAGCTCGAAGCCCGCCAGGTTGGTGAGGAACTGCCCCGGCCTGACGTTCAAGGCGAGCGCCTGCCGCGCGACCGCGGCCGCGGCGCCAGGCCCCTCGCCCGCGATCGCCGCGCGCAGGCGCAGGTCCCAATGCAGCGGCCGCAGCGGCCGCTGCTCGATCAACCGCAGCGCGGCCGCCCTGGCCTGCGCGGGCGGCGCAAGCCGGGCGACCAGCACGTCTATCCGCTCCGCAGGCGCCGCGCCGGGCGCGATCGCAACCACGCGGGAAGCCGCCGCCTCGCGCCGCGCCGCGGCGCCAAGCCCGGCCCGCTCGAGCTGGTCGATCTGCAGGACCTCGCGCTCGAGATAGACGACCTCGCCATGAGCGGCCAGGCGGTCGTCGGGCGCGTGGTTGCGCAGCAGGTCGGCCCGCCCGTAGACCAGCGCCGCGACGACCAGCGCGAAGACCACGAACACCAATAAAAGCGGCGCGTCAGGGCGGCGCAGCCGCAGCGTAATCGCGACACCAGCTACAGCGAAGGCCACCGCGATCGCCGTGAAGACCGTCCCGAGCGGCAGCAGCAACGGCGCCAGCAAGTACCCCGCCCCCACCAGCAACGCGATGCAGCGGCGAGCCCACGTGGCAGGCAGCACGGTGGCCAGGGTGATCACGCCGGTGGCGGCGTCGCCCTCGCGGTCCTTCAGGTCTTTGGCGGTAAACCCCAGCGTGATCCCCGCGAGCAGGAGCCACAGCACGCGCCGCGGGAAAGCCCAGACCGCGGCCTCGGCGGCCACGAGCGCGAACCCGGTCATCGCCGCGAGCAAGGTCAGCATGGCCAGAGTCGCGGTCGCCACGCCCGGCACGCGCTTGAGCCGCAGCGGCGGCGCCGAGTAGAGCCACGCCAGGAGCAGGCACGCCGACACCAGCAGGAGCGCCGGATACGACACGATCCACGCCAGGTAGAGTGCGAAGCAGCAGCACACGACGGCCCACCGCCGGGCCTCGGACGGCTGCACGAGTCCTGAGACCAGCGGCCGGCGGGGATCGTTGATGCGGTCGGCGTCGCGGTCGTGGAGGTCGTTCCAGGCGACCGCCGCCAGGACGGCCGCCGCCACGGCCGCCCACAGCGCCAGCACCGCGATCCAGTCGAGGGGATTCGCGAAGAGCCCCGGCACGAAGTCGCGGAACACCAGGTAGCCGAGGTAGCTGCCCAGCGGCGCCGCCGCCGAGTAGTGCACCAGGCGCGTCCAGGGCAGACGGCGCAGCACCGGCATGAAGCGCAGCGGGTAGAGCCGCCGCAGGAAGACCGGCAACGCGACCAGGGCCGGGATCAGCAGCGCGACCGCCAGGCGCCGGCTCTCGCCGCCTACCAGCCCGCCCATCCGGTAGACGGTCTCGTAGGACGACAGCTCGCCCGCCGAGGCGACCGACGCCAGCCGAGCCAGCAGCGCCGGCCACATGCCGACGACCGCCGCGATCACGTAGACGCCAACGCCCGCGGCCACGGCGCGCAGCAGTGCGGCCGGCAGCCGGCTCGCGGACGTCCTCAGCGCGGCCGTGGTGTAGACGCCCGCCAGCAGGCACGCCGCGGCGATCTCGACGCGCTGCCCGGGGCTGACCTCGTCGATCGCACGCAACGGATGCCAGAAATGGACGAGGAAGCCGCCGGGGCCGGAGAGGTAGCGCAGGTCGAAGCCGGGTGCGCCCGCGATCAGCGCGTCGATGATCGGCACCAGGAGCAGCACCACGTACGCGAGGGCCACCGCGCGCGCGACGCGCACCAGCGGCCGGCCGGAGATCGTGTGCAGCCACAGCGCGAGCAAGAGGAACAGCGCGAGGTAGAAGAGCGGCAGGTGCAGGACCATCATCGCCAGCGAGACGTCTTCGCGCCAGTCGAAGCCGAGCGTCGCCGGCCGCTCGAGCACCCCTTCGAGGAGGTTGCGCAGGACGATCCAGGTCAAGAGCAGCGCGAGCCAGCTCCACGACCGGTCGCGGCCGCCCTCGCACAGGTCCAACCAGCGGGTCGGCGCGGTCTGGTGCGGCGGCACCGTGTCTGGTTGCATGGGCGGGTCCTTCGGTCGGGCTCGCTAGCGACGATGCCCCGGCGAGGGCGGTCCCGCCGGGGCATCGACAGGGAAACGCGGCGAAGCCGCAGACGGCCGCTACCTGACGAGCAGGATCTTCGCGGTCGTCCGGTGCTCGCCGGCCTGCATGCGGGCGAAGTAGACGCCGTTGGCGACGCGCGCGCCCGATTCGTCGCGGCCTTCCCAGGACGCCAGGTAGTCGCCCGCCTTCTGCCCCTTGGCGACCAGGCTGCGCACCAGACGACCCCGCACGTCGACGATGTCGAGCCGCACCGGACCGTCATGGCCGCCCGGGACCCGATAGAACAGCTGCGTCATGCCCGAGACGGGATTCGGCGTGACGCGGATCTCCGCGCGCTCGCCGAGCTCGCCGGCGACCGCGGTGGGCCCCTCCTCCTGCGGCCAGTTCGCGAACGCGCCGTTGATCGCGAGCGCGAAGGGCTGCGGCCCTTGCGGCGCGTTCTGCGCGTGCACGGAGACGGTCCAGATCCCGGTCGGCGGGTTGGGCACCCTGACCGCCTCTTCGACGTTGAGGTTATCGTGGCTGCCGCCGGTCGCCGAGACGCCGCCGCTGAAGACGTTGCCCTTGTACTCCTGACCGCCCGGGGAGGTCACCAGCAGGTCGAGGTCGTTCACCAGCTTGATCCCGCTGCCCGCCGTGCCCGGATAGTCGGTCCAGATCAGGGTCAGCACGAGCGGCTCGGCCGAGTCGTCGACCTCGAATTCGCGGGTCCACGTCTCGCCGGTCGCCAGGCCGTCGGCGATGTCCTCGACGATCAGCTCGCGCGTGTCGCCGCTGAAATAGAGGGCGTTGTCCATCAGGATGCGCCCCCAACCCTCGTTGTTGTTCGGGATGTCGGCCACGCTCATGTCGGCCGTGCTGTTGACCAGGACCGCCTTGACCAGCGCGGCGCTGGGCGCGAGAGCGTCGCCGCCGGATTCGCCCAGCGGGTAGTAGCCGTCCGCGAAGTACTGGCGCACGTTCAGGGCCATGCCCGCGACGGCCGGCGTCGCCATCGACGTGCCCTGGAAGGGATCGCCCTGGATGGTGCAGGTGGGCGAGGGCGGATTGCCGGTCTGGTTCTTCGCCGAGAAGATGAAGTTCGGCGATTCGCCGCCGGGCGCGGTCAACGTCGGCTTCAGACGTCCGTCCGACGCCGGACCACGGCTGGAATAGCCGGCCATGGTGTCCTGCTGCGGAGCCTGGCGCGTCGCGCCCACGGTGACGCAGTTCTTCGCCGTGCCGGGCGTGCCGACCGTGCCGCTGCCCGAACCGCTGTTGCCGGCCGCGAACACGATCAGGAAGTCCTTGTTGTCCCACATCGCCCGGTCGACGTCCACGCTCATCGCGTCGTACGTGTTGCTCGTGCTGCCCCAGCTGTTCGTGTGGACGCGCGCGCCCAGACCATGGCTGGCGGTGAAGGCGCTGTAGAGATTCGACGGCACGCTGACCGTTCCCAGCGAACAGGACCAGGTGTCGTCCGGGCCGATGTCCTGCACCGTGAACTTGGCCTTGTAGGCCATGCCGTTGTGCTCGTAGCTGCCGGGATTGACGTACGACTGGTCGCCGGCCATCGTGCCCGCCACGTGCGTGCCGTGGCCGGGACTGCAACCGTCGTAGGGGTTGCCGCCGGTCAGCGTGTAATTGATCACCTTGCGGTGATCCGGGCCCGGCGGCGCATTGCCGACCTCGCGGAAGAAGCAGGAGTTGTAGTCCACCCCGCTATCCATGACGGTCGCGATCTGCCCTTCGCCGTTGATGCCGTTGTCCCAGAGCGGGGTCGCGTTCGACGCGTTCGACTGCAGCACCCACGCGGTATTGGTGTTCCAGGTCCGGTACTCGGGCCGCTCCTCGATCCACCAGACCTGCGCAAGGCGGGCGATGTCGGGAATCAGCTCCTCGTAGGCCTCGATCAGCAGGCGGCGCATGACGCCGTCGTCGTGGACCTCGACGATCTGCCCCCCCAGGCTGCGGATCGCCGCCGCGACGCCCGCGGCGTCGTCGAACGCACGGACCAGCAGCGTGCGGTACGGCTCGTCCTGGCGCCGCGGCCCCAGCTCGTGCCGCCCGATCAGCGGGCAGATCTTGTAGGCCGGATGGAAGAAACCGACCCAGCGGACCTCGTCCAGGGACTGCACCCGTTCGCGGGCCGGCGCGTCGAGCCCCACGAGGAAGGCCATGTCCGGCAGGTAGCCATAGAGGGTCGCGCCGGCGGCCTCGAGCTCGCGCTTCCAGCGCGCGGTGATCGGCCCGTGGGCCTGCACGATGTAGTAGCCGAACTCGGCGCCGTCGCGCTCGCCGTAGGTCAGCTCGGCGGGCAGTACCGGCTCGCCCGCGAGGGGATCGAAGCCGTACGTCTCCAGGTGGATCGTCGCCGCCGCCGCGGGTACGGCGAGCATGGCGGCGAGCAGTCCGGATAGTACGGCGGGCGTTAGCTTCTTGAGCACGGTTGCGCCTCCTTGATGCCTCGGGACACGGTGGGCCGGGTCGGTGTTAACGGAACCTTGACATTGTACCCGAAAGGCGGCCGGCGTTCAATGGCGAGTGATGGCGCTTTACGCCGTCAGAAGGCCGTTCTGGCAGGACGGAAGCCGAGACTGACGTGCACGTCCGTCGGGAAGGCATTGTACCGGGAGGCGGATCGGCAGTTGAGCGCGCCCAACCGCCAGTAGCCGCCACGTACCGCGCGATGGGACCCCGGAAAACCGACCCCCACCGGGTCCACCTGCGGCGAACTCGTATAGCTTCGCGCATGGCACCAGACCCACTCCCACATGTTGCCGTGCATGTCGTACAATCCCCAGGCGTTCGGTTGCTTCAGGCCGACCTCGGCTCGGCCCTCCTGCTCCGTCCGGTTCCCGCAGTACCACCCGATCGCGTCGAGATTGGCATCGAGAGGGACGCACCACAGGTGCGTGAGCGGGCCGTTCGCCAACGCCGTCGCGCTGCCGGCCCGGCATGCGTACTCCCATTCGGCCTCCGTCGGCAACCGATAGCCGTTCGCGCTCTGGTCCCACGTCACGTCGCCATCGGGGCCGTGGATGGCATACGCAGGGGTCAGCCCCTCCTGGATCGACAGCGCGTTGCAGAATTGCACCGCCAGATCCCAACTCACGGCGTGCTGCGGCAATCGAGAGTCCGTCGGAGCGCCGCCCATCACCTGGTGCCACCACGCTTCGGTCACCTCGTACGCCGACATGTAGAACCCCCGCGTCAACGTCACCTGATGTTGGGGGCCTTCCAGGCTGTGATGCCCCGGCTCGTCGTCCGGGCTGCCCATCACGAACGTGCCCGGCGGGATGTAGACGAAGCCCGCGGGCGCCGCCGGCACCATCTGGACCGCGAAGGAATTGTAGCCCGGCGCGATGACCTCCGGCTGCACCATCGTCAGATAGCCATCGCACGCGACGATCAGGTTGATGTGGTGCGGCGCGTCCTCCAGCTTCTGCTGTCCCGGCGATCGATCATCCGCCCACCCGGCCGCCACGGCGTCGGCCGCACTCACGCGCATCGCGGTGATCGTCCGGGTCCGCACCCCGACACTGGTGATCCGCCTGGACACCGGCGCGGCCGGATCGGCGCTCAGGCGCAGGAAGTACACCCCCGCCGTCAAGCCGCCCGGCAAGCTCAGCGCCAGATCCTCGGCACCGCTGGTCTCGGCGATCCGCCGGCCGCGGAGGTCGTAGAGCCCGAGGCTCGCCTGGCCGCTGCCCGGCGGCAGGACGACGTCGACCTGCACGTTCGGAGCCCCCACCGCCCCGCGCAGGTTGCCCATCATGATGCGCGCCGGCTGCCAGTCCAGCGGATCGCCAGGCTGGCCCCGGCCGTGGTCCCGGATCGCGACGACGTTGCCGAAGAAAGCGAGTCCAGCGCCGTCGGTCCACTGGACCGGCTCCGCCAGGTGCTCGTCCCACACGCCGTTGTTGTTCAGATCGAGCGCCACCGAGGCGCCAGTCAGTGTCGCTGTTCCCGCCGTTACCAAGACCTCGATCTCGCCGTACTGCGGTGCCTGGGCGAGCGGAACTGCAGTCGGCGACAGTAGCGCGGCGATTGCCAGGACCATGGGAGCGATACGCACGGCGGCCTCCTGGATCCAGGGACTGATCTTGGGCAACAGCTTGGTCGGTCGCGCACTCGCCGCCTGTCCCCCGGTCGCCGGCTCATGACGGCGGGCAGCCAGCAGAGGTGTCCGGCGCGCGGCGACGGAGGATCGAGCATATCATGCCGGGTCCCCGCCGTAAAGACCGCCGGCGGCGCGGCCATCGGTCCGCGCCTGGGCGAACTCCACCAGCGTGTGGACCTCGCCGGCCAGTTCCTCGTCGATGATCGCGGCGATCACGTCCCAGTCGCCGCGCGCCAGGCCGGCGCCGATCTTCGGGTAGCCGATGCGCCGGCCCGCGAACCGCTGCTTGACCGCCCGCATGACGGCGCGCAAGGCCTCGTAGTCGACCAGGCGGCCCTCGCCATGGTAGTGGTACTGGGTGTAGGCGTTGACGACCGTGATCTCATGCGCGCCCCGGCGCACGGTGGCCGCGGTGATCGTGCCCAGCTTCGCGCGGTCGCCGGGCGCAGTCGCCGCGTCGGCGGCGGCCGCCTCGGGGAAGGCGTCGCGGATCGCCCGCGCGATGCCCGCGCCCATCGAGTTGAAGCAGTTGCAGCCGTGGACGACCACGTCGAACGCGCCGTCGCGCGCCAGCGCGATGAGATCGCCGCGCACCGTCTGCATGAGACCCCCTGGTCACCGCTCATCGGCGAAAGAGCTTGTTGCCCGTCCCCCGTTCCTCGCCCGCCGGGCCGAACTCCGCAGGGCCGCAGGCCCGAGGACATCGGTCCGGCGGGCGAGGAACGAGGCCGGGCAAT
>CAZJWO010000062.1:0-22220 GCA_964549735.1 uncultured Fibrobacteraceae bacterium
CGCCAGGCGCACGAGGCCGCGCCGGCGGCCGCCGGTCCGCGCCTGGGTCTCGCCTGGCTGCTCGCCACCAGCCCCGACGCCGCGCAGCGCGACGGCGCCGCGGCGCTGGCGTTGCTGGCCGACGGCGCCGACGAACTCGCGGCGGCCGCCGGTCCGCAATTCCACGACATCCGCGCCGCGGCCCTCGCCGAGGCGGGGCGTTTCGCCGAGGCCGTGGCCGTCATGGACCTCGCCCTGGCGCAGCTCGAGGCCCAAGAACGCGCGCCGGCCGAGATGACGGCGGCGTTCCGGTTGCGGCAAGACCTCTACCGCCGCGGCCAGCCCTACCGGCTCGAGTAGGGTCCGCCACCCGAGCGCGCACGAGAACGGGCGCCGCGAACGCGCGACGCCCGTTCCTCTACTTCGCGGCATCACCGCCGTGCCGGCGGGCGGCTACGGCGTCAGCGTGCCGTTGCCGAGGTTGATCGTCCAGGTCTGGCCGCCGACCGTCACGGTGGCCGTCGCGTTGCCGGCGCTGCTGCCGCTGTAGGTCACGACCGCCGTGAAGTCCTGGTTCACGAAGGTCAGCGTGCCGCTGCTGAGCCAGTTGTTGTCGCCCTGGCGGCGGACGATCAAGTCGGTCGCGGTCCACGACGCCTGGAAGTCGCCGATGACCAGCGTGCCGCTGCCGCTGATCGTGGCCGTGTCGGTGGCCCGGTCGAGGTCGCCCGCGAGGTCGAGGCTCAGCTGCCACGGGATGCCCTGCGGCACCAGGTCCAGGGTCAGGTGAGGCGCGACGGTCGAGGCGCGCGCCCAGTTCGCCGTCTGGTACGGCGTCAAGGTGCCCGTCGGTCCGCCGGTGCGGAACTGCAGATACACGACGCCTTCCAGATCACCGCCGGTGAATTCGTATTCGTACTCGCCGACGTCCTTGCCGCTCTCATACGTCAGACCGACCGGCGCCACCTTGACCATGGCCACGGCCAGGTAACCGGCCTGGCTCGCCACGTCGCGATTCTGCAAGGGCGGCCCGCCTTCGTCCGGCGCCGTCGAATCGCTGCTGCAACCGCTCAACGACCACGACAGGGCCGCGAGCATCAGGATCGGGAACAGGTTCTTGCGCATGGCGCTGCCTCCAGGATTGTATGCCGTCAGAAGCCGAACAGCAGTCCGGCCGTGTAGACGGTCAGTTTGCCCACACCGACCTCGGCGTTGAGCTTGACGCCCAGGTTCAGGGTCGCACCCAGGGTCAATCGAGAGCTCATGGCGCCGTCCATCTCGAACTCCACCTCCACATCGCTGTTCTCTTCCGTGTAGCTGACCTTCATGGTCGAGGATTCGGTGGCCAGACCGCCATAGATCGTCGCCAGGGCGTAGCTCTTCGAGGCGGCCAGGAAGACGCTCGAGGCCTCGGTCTGGACGACCGTGCCGAGATCGATCTCCTGCTTGAAGAAGCCGATCGCCACGTCCACCGGCAGCATCGGCAGCAGGAAGTTCGGACTCCACTGCAAGCCATATCCCAGATACTTCGTCTTGCCGAAATCGCCAAGGTCGATCTCCGGCAGCCACCGCAGCGAGAAGCGCGCCCCGAAGAGACCGCCGATCTGGGCTTCCGGCGCGAGCAGCGGAATCCAGCGCGTCTCGACCAGGCCCTCGATGGTCTCCTGCTGCACCAGCGGGATGCCGTTGACGTAGCCGGTGATGGTGCCCTTCGTGTCGCTATTGCCGACGACCGTCGGCCCCGCGAGCACGATGTCGCCGGTCTCGCCGAAACCGGGATCGCCCGGCTGCAGATCGAGGTAGTCGTTCAATTCGATATCGGTCAGGACGCGGGAGAACGTCTGGTCCTTCTCGTTGAGGTGCGTGCCCATGGCCCGCAATCCGAACGCGAGGGTCAGGCGCGCCCGCGGAATCGACGCGGTGTGGAAGAGGCCGCTGTTCTGGTTCGCGCCCCAGCCGTGCACCAACGGCGTGATGTAGGCCTTGGCGTATTCCTTGCCGACCTGCACGAGCAGGGCCTCGAGATCGTCGCCGTCGGTGTCCCCGCCGTTCTGGGCCTGACCGGGAACGGCGGCCATGAGCAGGGGAATCAGGAGCAAGAGGTAGCGTCGCGGCATCATGGTCCATCCTCTCTTTGGCTTGACGCGGCAAAAACCGGCCGGCCTCCTGCCGGAGCCGCGAGCGAAGGTGAGGCGCACGTGCTTCGCCCGTTCGAAGCAACTATAATACCACACCTGAAAGCACTCTCGTGTCAACCTGCGGATATCTTCAAGTTCCGCCGGCTTTTTACCCGAGGAAAGGACCGTCATGCCCCGTCCGCCCCTGCTTTCCCCTCTCGACTGGCAGGCGTTGTTCGAGGAATGCCTGCCGTACGAGGACTGGCTCGATGCCGCCGAGAGCGCGGACCAGGTCCTGGCGCTGAGCGAAGCCCTGTCCGCCCAGACCTTCGAGCCGCACGAGGAGGCCCTGCTGCAGTGCCTGGCGCGGCCCGTGCGCGTCGTGGCGTTCGCCGAGGATTGGTGCGGCGATGTCGTGCGGCACGTCCCGGTGCTGCAGGCCATGGCCGATCGCAGCGATCAGCTCACCGTGCGCTACACGACGCGCGCCCGGCACCTGGACGCGTTCGCCCGGTTTCTGACCAACGGCGGCGAAGCGGTGCCCAAGTTCGTGTTCCTCGGCGGAGCGTACGTCGAGTGCGGCAACTGGGGGCCGATGCCCGCGGACTGCCGCCGGCTCATCGCCCGCGGCAAGGCCTGCGGCGACGTCGCCGCCGCGCGCAAGCTGGTGGCGGCCCGCTATGCGGCCGATCCGCACAAGCGCGAGGTCGTGCAGGAGTTGCTGGATCTGGTGCAGATCGCCGCCGCGGCGGCGCCCTGAGCGCGGCTCAGTAGTGCAGGTCGCGCTCGCCGGCCTCGATCTTCACCAGCAGCGCGCAGAGGTCGCAGCGCAGGCCCTCTTCGCTTATCGCCTCGAGCGAGCGGCCGATCAGCCGCTCGCCGAGTTCGCGGGTCTCCGGGCTGGCGAAGTCCTGGAGATACTCCTTGATCGTCAGGATCGCGTTGGGTTGGCAGAATTCCTTGATCAGGCCCGGCTTGGCCAGTTCCATGAAATCGGCGCCCGTGCGGCCTTTGCGGTAGCACGCCGTGCAGAACGACGGCAGGTAGCCCAGTTCCAGACAGTCGGCGATGACCTCGTCGAGGCTGCGGTGATCGCCGAGCGAGAACTGGCTGCCGGACTGCGGGTCGCGCCGGCCCTCGCCGTAGCCGCCGGGGTTCGTGCGGCTGCTCGCCGAGATCTGGGAGACGCCCAGAGCGAAGCACTGGCGGCGGATCGGCGGGCTCTCGCGGGTCGACAGGATGATCCCGGTGTAGGGCACGGCCAGCCGCAGGATGGCGAGCAGCCGCAGGAAATCGAGGTCGCGCACGGCCGCCGGGGGATTCAGCGCCACGGCGCTGCCCGCGGCCGGCTCGATGCGCGGCACCGAGATCGTGTGCGGACCTGCGCCGAAACGGTCCTCCAGATGCTGCGCGTGCTGCATCATCGCCAGGACCTCGAAACGATAGTCGTAGAGCCCGAAGAGCACGCCGAGCCCGACGTCGTCGAGGCCCGCCGTCATCGCGCGGTCCATGGCGCCGAGATGCCAGCCATAGTCGGCCTTGGGGCCCGACGGATGCATGGCCGCGTAGGTCGGCCGATGGTAGGTCTCCTGGAAGAGCTGGTACGTGCCGATGCGCGCGGCGCGCAGGCGCCGGTAGTGCTCCGTGTCCATCGCCGCGATGTTGACGTTCAGGCGGCGGATCCCGCCCCGCGCCGAGGTCACGCCGTAGACCGTGTCGATCGCGCGCAGCACGTCGTCCAGGCCGTCGCCTCGCGGTTCGCGCTCGCCGGCGACCAGCAAGATGCGCTTGTGCCCTTCGTCGATCAGGATGCGGGTCTCGCCGGCGATCTCGTCCGGCGTCAGATCGCGCCGCCGCAACGCGGCGTTGCTCGCGCGGAACGCGCAGTACCGGCAATCGTTGCGGCACTTGTTCGTGATGTAGAGCGGCGCGAACAGCACGAGGCGGTTGCCGTAGACGGTCTCCTTGACGACGCGGGCCGCGTGGAAGATCTCCTCGTCGAGGTCGCGGTCCGTGTTCGCGAGCAGGACCGCGACGTCCTGGTCGTCGAGCCCGCCCAATTCGCGCGCCTTGCTCACGACCTCGCGGACCGCGGCGGGCGCGGCCTCCGCGTGCCGAGCCAGGACGTCCGCGATCCGCGCGCCGTCGATGAGCGGTCCGTTGGGCTGCGTGTTCACCGTGAGCTGTCTTTCCGCTGCGGATGGAACCTCGACTCGCCTGCCAAGGTAGTATCCGTCTGGCCCGGCGTCATGCCGCGCGGTACGTACGGGAATCCTGGCGTTGTCCTCGGTTCCAGGCGCCTCTACAGTGAGCGGGTCAACGGCGCGAGACCCATCCCGGAGGTTCGGGCATGCCCACGATCACATGGTTCGGCCACTCCGTCATCCAGATCGAGAGCGACGGCACGACGCTGCTCATCGACCCCTTCCTGACCGGCAACCCGAAGGCGCCGGTGAAGGCGGCCGACGTCGAGCCGGACGTCATCCTCGTCAGCCACGGCCACGGCGACCATCTCGGCGACACGGTCGACCTCGCCAAGCGCACGGGCGCCACGGTCATCAGCAACTTCGAGATCGCCGGCTGGCTGGGCAAACAGGGCGTCGAGCACGTCCATCCGATGCACATCGGCGGCGCCTCGCAGCAGCCGTGGGGGCGCGTCAAGCTCACGCAGGCGCTGCACGGCAGCGGTCTGCCCGACGGCAGCTACGGCGGCAATCCGTGCGGCTTCCTGCTGACTCTGCAGGGCAAGAAGATCTACCACGCGTGCGACACCGGCCTGTTCCTGGACATGCAGCTCATCGGCGAGGAGGGCCTCGACCTGGCCATCCTGCCGATCGGCGACAATTTCACGATGGGCCCCGACGACGCCCTGCGCGCGGTCAAGCTGCTCAGGCCGCGGCAGGTGCTGCCCATCCACTACGACACCTTCGACATCATCGCGCAGGACCCCGCCGCCTGGCGCGGTCGCGTCGAGAAAGAGACCGGCGCGCGCGTCCACGTCCTGCAGCCGGGCGATAGCCTGGATCTCTAGTTCGGATCGACCATGGTGCAACCGGACGCGTCGGCCAACGCCTGCGCCGTCATCGTCTTCGACGGCCAGTGTCCCCTGTGCCGCGCCGCGGTGCGTTTCCTGCGCCGGCGCGCGCGGCCCCGGCGCCTGCGATTCGCGCCGGCGATGTCGGCGCCCGGCCGGCAGCTCTGCGCACAGCAAGGCCTGGCTGCCGACGCCCTGCACGCGGTGCTGCTCGTCGAGGCGGACGGACGCGCCTGGCTGGCGAGCGACGCGGTGTGGCGCGCCGCACGGCGCCTGCGCGGACCGTGGCGCCTGCTCGCCGCCGTCCGCTGGTGTCCGCGTCCCTGGCGCGAGGCCGTCTATCGGTCGATCGCCCGGCGTAGGCGGTCGCTGAACTGCTGGCGGAACTTCTGCAGCTTGGGCGCGATGACGACCTGGCAGTAGCCCTGGGTCGGATTGCGCCGGAAGTAGTCCTGGTGGTAATCCTCGGCGACGTGGAAGCTGCGCAGCGGCGCGACCTCCGTGACGATGGGCCGTTCGAAGACCGCGTCGCGCTCCAGGTCGCCGATCATCCGCTCGACCGCGGCGCGTTGCGCGGCGTCCCGGTACAGGACGATCGACCGGTACTGGGGTCCGACATCGGGTCCCTGCCGGTCGCGCGTGGTCGGATCGTGCACGCCGAAGAAGATGAGGAGTATCTCGTCGAGGCTGATCACGGCGGGATCGAAGGTCACCTCGACGACCTCGGCATGGCCGGTCTTGCCGCCGGTCACGGACCGGTAATCGGGGTCTGCCGTGTGGCCGCCCGCGTACCCCGACACGGCGTCGACGACGCCCGCCACCTCTTCGAACACGGCCTCGATGCACCAGAAGCACCCGCCGCCGAGGACCACGGCCGAGGTCGCCGGCGGGTTCTCCGCGCTCGTCATCGCCTCACCTCCGTTGGCGGCGCCGCCCGCGATCAGCAGCAGCGCCAGCGACCACGCGATCCGCCCGAGCATGCGGACACCTCCGTCACCACGCCGCGTCGGCGCGGCTCAACAGTCCTCGTGCCAGGCCAGCGCTTTGCGCGCCCGCGCGACCGGACAGCGTTCCGTGAAGACCGCCGCCATGCGCTCGGCGTCCAGCGGCAACGCGTTGAGCAGGATATCGGCGAGCAGGCCGAGCGGCAGTTCGCCGCGCAGTTGCTGCCCGCGCGGCGCCCGGCTCTGCAGCGCCGCCAGCAACCGTGGCAGGAGCGGCTCGGCGACACCTGGATCCGGCTCGCGATCGAGGACGAGCTGCGCGTCGGTCTTGCGGTAGAGCCGATCGCTCGCGACCTCCTGCACCTCGACGCGCCCCAGACCCAGGACCCAGATGAGGTAGCGGCCGTCGGCGAGGGTCTCGTGGTGCACGATCTCGCCCAGGCCGCCCACCGGCATGATCGCCGGGCCGTGCGCCGTGCGCGGTCCGCCCGGCCGGTAGGCCACCAGGACCAGGCGCCCGGACGTGTCGAGCAGATCGCCGATCATCTGGCGGTAGCGCGGTTCGAAGATGTGCAGCGGCGCTACCGCACCCGGCAACAGGAAGAAGTCCGGGAGGGGAAACAGCGGCAAACCACGCATCGTCTTACCCGATTTGATGAGCATATGCAGCCCCGCGGTGGCGAACGTCTACCGATAGGTTACATGAAGCCCGCGCCCGCCGCATGCTCCGATCCCGCGCGGCGCGTGAACCGACCGCCTCCCGCGCGTTGCCTAGGTCACTTCTTTACAGCGCCTTGCGAAAATAGAACTTGAAACGTCCGGTCAATCCATGGATGCTGACGACCTCTCCACGCGCAGAACCAGGAGGAGACGCGATGGGGCGGCTTCAGCGCGTATCCTTGCCTTGGCGCCTGCTCGCCCTGCTGGGGCTCGCCTTCGCGGCCGCCGGCGGTGTCGCCCTGCTGCTGCTGGACCGCCGCGGTCTGGCGTCCTGGCCGCTCGCTTTCGCCTGGCTGGCCGTCGGCGCGGTATTCGCCGCCGCGACGGCGCTGATCCTACGCCGCCTTCTGCGGCCCTTGCACGACCTCGCCCGGATCGCGACCGCGCTGGCCGAGGACGGGACGCCGGACGAGCTGCCGGTCGCCGCCGCGGGCGAGTTCGGCCAGCTCGCGGACGCCCTCGCGGCGATGCGCGAGCAGCTCGAATGCCTGGACCTCGCGCTGCGCGAGAGCGAGTCGCGCTACCGCCTGTTCTTCGACACGATGGCCGATGGCCTGCTGCTGCTGGATCAGGACGGCGTGATCGTCGCCGCCAATCCCCGACTCGCCGAAACGCACGGCTGGACGGCGCAGCAGCTCAACGGCCGCCCGGTGAGCTGCCTCCTGCGGGACGAGGACCACGCCCTGGCGCAGGCGCTGCGCACGCCGCCCGCCGATCGGCCGGCCTTCATCGCCGGACGGACCTTCGACCGCGAGGGCCGCGAGCGCGAGACGGAGATCCGCGCGGTGCGCCTGCTGCTGCAGGGCCGCCCCCATGCGCTGGTCATCCTGCGCGACGTCACGGCCGTGCGACGCCTCGAGCGCCAGCTGCTGCTGTCCCAGAAATACGAGTCGGTGGGGCATCTGGCCGCCGGCATCGCCCACGACTTCAACAACCTGCTGACGCCCGTCCTGGGCTATAGCGAGATGCTGCTGGCCAGCCCCGAGCTGGGCGAGGATGCCCGCGCGGATCTGCTGGCGATCCAGCGCGCCGGCGAACGCGCGCGCAGCCTGGCGCGCCGCCTGCTGGCGTACAGCCGCCGCCAGGGCCCGGCGATGCAGGAGCTGGACCTCGGCCGCACGATCGCCGCCTGCGAGCCGCTGCTGCGCCAGACGCTGCGCGAGGACATCGAGCTGCGCCTGTCGCTGCCAGACGAGGTCCACCTCGTGCAGGCCGACCCCGCCCAGATCGAGCAGGTGCTCATGAACCTGGCGGTCAACGCCATGGACGCCATGCCCGACGGCGGCCGGCTGGAGATCAGCCTGTCGCGGCAGGAGCCCGCCGCGGTCGAGGCGCCGGACGACGCCGCGGCCACCACCTACAGCCGCCTGCGCATGCGCGACACCGGTCCCGGCATCGAACCGTCCATCCTCGATCGCGTGTGCGAGCCGTTGTTCACCACCAAGGATCCCGACGTCGGCACCGGCATGGGCCTGACCACCGCGCAGGGCATCGTCAAGCAGCACGGCGGCTGGTTGACGCTGCGCAACCACGAGCGCGGCGGCTGCGAGGTGGAGATCCTGCTGCCCGCGATGCCGTCCTTGCTGACCCAGGCCGAGACGCCGGACACCGTGGCCGCGCTGCCGCGGGGCGGCGGACAGACGGTCGTGCTCGTCGAAGACGACGAGATGGTGCGGCAGCTCATCGCGGTCCTGCTGGCCAAATACGGCTACGAGGTGCGCGCGTATGCGAACGGATCGGCATGCCTGGCCGACCTCGCGGCGCGCCCCGGCGCGGCCGATCTGCTGCTGACCGATGTCGTCATGCCGGGCATGAACGGCCCGCAGCTGCGCGACCGCCTGCACGCGGCCGGCTTCGCGATGCCGACGTTGTTCATCTCGGGCTACGCCGGCGACACGCTGATGCGCCGCGGCCTGACGGCGGGGCAGGCCGGCGATGTGCCGGCCGCGTTCCTGCAGAAGCCGCTGACCCCGGAAGCGCTCCTGGGCAAGCTGCGGCAGATGCTCGAGGCGCGGTCTGACCGGCACGCCGGCTAGTCCGGCCGCCGCTACACCATGCGCTCGACCGGCACCATGAAGGCGCGGATCGGATGCCCGCTGTCATCGCCGGGACCGAGGGCGGCGATCGCGTCGAGGATCGGCGTCGCGCTCTCGTCGGGCACGATCGCGAAACAGAGCGTGGAGTACTCGGGCGATTGCTGCGGCGTGGCGAACCAGCCGATGCGCGCCAGCGTCTCGGTCGTGTGGCCGAGGATGTCGGTCTCGCTGAAGATCTGCACGCCCTGATCCTGCAGGACCTCGCGCACCCGGCGCCGGTGCTCCTTGAGGCTCATGATGCCGACGAGTTTCATGGCTCGCTCCTTTGGATCTCGATGAGTTCGCGCCGAGCGCCAGCCGGCGGCCGGCACGATCGCGCTTATCTTTTCCCTTAAAGAAGTCGCGATAGACGCCGGCGGCCACCACGGAGGTCTGCTACGATGCCCAGTCCTCGACCCATCCTGAAGCTCGTGACCGGCTCGCCGGCGACCGACGGCGCGGGCGTGCGGCTCGTGCGTGTGCTCGGCCACGCCGACACCCGCGAGTTCGACCCGTTCCTGCTCTTGGACGCCTTCGACTCGGACGACCCCGACGACTACGTGCGCGGGTTTCCCTGGCATCCGCACCGCGGCATCGAGACAGTCACCTACCTGATCGCCGGCGACATCGCGCACGGCGACAGCCTGGGCAACGAGGGGCACATCCTGGACGGCGGCTGTCAGTGGATGACCGCCGGCCGCGGCATCATCCACCAGGAGATGCCCCAGGCGTCGCCGCGTTTGCTCGGCCTGCAGCTCTGGGTGAACCTGCCGCGCGAGGACAAGTGGGCGCCGCCCGCGTACCGCGACCTGACGGACGCGCGAGTGCCCAAGGTGCGGGAAGCCACGGGCACGGTGGCGGTCATCGCCGGGGCCTACGGCGGGGCGACCGGCGCGACGCAGGGCGACTACGTGCGCGTCCTGATGCTCGACGTCGCGCTCGCGGCCGGCGCGCGCTGGCGCGTGCCCGTCGACTCCGAGGCGACCGTCTTCGCCTACCTCATCGACGGCTCGGCGGCGTTCGGCGGTCGCCAGGATGCGGGCGGCGGCTCCCCCGGCGGCGGCAGCGACGGCGTCGAGCACGTCCCGCGCCGCCACGCGGTGCTCTTCGGGGCGGGCGACGAGGTCGCGGTCGCGGCCGGCGCGTCCGGCGCGCGGTTCGTGCTGTGCGCGGGCCGCCCGCTGCGCGAGCCGATCGCCTGGGGCGGGCCGATCGTGATGAACACGCGCGAGGAGCTCGACCAGGCCTTCGCCGAGATCCGCGCCGGCACGTTCATCCGGTGAGGCCGGTCGGGACGGTCACGAAGCCGGGAGGCGCCGGCGCGAACGCCGTCCTCACGAGGCGGAACCCGTTCGTGCTGAACGCATGGTCCGGCGAGTAATGCTGGGCCCGGTGGGCAGATCGGCAACGGCTTGCATAGCTGCTCCCGCTGCCGCCGCGAAGCACGCGCGGAGCGTAACCGGTCACGCCGTACACGGGGTCGACCTGCGGCGAACTCGTGTACGTTCGTGGACCGCACCAGGCCCACTCGAACACATTGCCGTGCATATCGTACAGACCCCAGGCGTTCACCAGCTTGGTGCCCACCGGCTGGCTCGTCGTCGTGTTCCCGCAGTACCAGCCCAGCGCATCCAGGTTGTCGCAGACGGGCGCGCAACCGGTGTCGCCGGTGAGCGGTCCGTTCGCGAACGCCGTCGCGCTGCCGGCCCGGCACGCGTACTCCCACTCGGCTTCCGTCGGCAAGCGAAATCCGTCCGCGTCCTGATGCCAGGTCACGTCGCCGACGGCGTGGAACGTATAGGCCGGAGTCAGTCCTTCCTGGATCGACAGCTCATTGCAGAACAGCACCGCGGAGTCCCAGCCCACGCCGCCCTTCGGCAACTGGGAAGTCGATGGTCCGGCCCCGAGGACCGCGGCCCACAACTCTTCCGTCACCTCGTGCTGCGACATGTAGAATCCTTTGGTCAACGTCACCTCGTGCTGCGGGCCCTCCCAGGATTCACGCCCCGGCTCGTCCTCCGGGCTGCCCATCACGAATCGGCCCGGCGACAGGTAGACGAAACCCGCGGGCGCGTCCGGCATGGCGACCGTGAACGCGTTTCCGCCGCCGACGAGCACCTCGCCCTGGCTCACGGCGCCGTAGTCCAGGTGGGAGACCAGAAGCGTGATCGGCTGGCCGTCGTTCTCGTTCTTCTGCTTTCCGACCGCGGGAGGCGGCTGCGCCCAACCCGCCGCGATCGCTTCGGCCGCGCTCACTTCCCGGGCGCGGATGGCCTGCGCCCGCCGACCCACGCTGGTGATCCGCTGCGCGACCGGCGCCAGCGCGCCCGCGCTCAGTCGCACGAAGTACACGCCGGCGGGCAGGCCGCTCGGCACGTTCAGCGCGAGATCACCGCGGCCTTCGGTCTGCGCCAGGCGACGCCCCCGCAAGTCGTAGAGATCCAGGCTCGCCCGATCGATCCCTGCCGGCAGCACGAAGTCGAACTCGACCGCGCGTGCGCCGACCGCGCCGCGCAGATTGCCGGCCAGGATGCGCGACGGCCGCCAATCGGGGCCACCGTCCGGATCGTCGCCCGCAGGACGCCGCATGGAAACGACCTCGTCGAAGACGACCGTGCAATCGGGACCCGACATCTCCTGCGGCTCTTGGAGGTGCTCGTCCCACACGCCGTTGTCGTTCAGATCGAGCCTGACCACGGCGCCTGCGAGCGGCGTGCCGCCGTGCGTGACGGTCACCTCGACCGTTGTCGATCCGGATGTCGACGGAGCAGACGCCTTGGCCCGGCTGGCGGCGAAGAGCAGCAGCGGACCGAGCAGGATCACGAGCGGCTGGCGCATGGCTTTCCCCCTATCGTTCGAGATGTCCGCGATGGACGCGGCTTGGCAGCGGATACGCGATTCTATGCCACGCGCGGCAGGATCACCGCGACGACGCCGGGGCCGGCGCCGGGGGTGAGCCTCAGGTGCAGATGTCGGTGAACAACGAGCCCGCCGGAACCCAAGCGACACGACCCGTCAGCGCCGCGCGGGCGTGGCCTCCTCGTCGAATGCAGACCAGAACTCGACCGTGTAGCGGACTTCGGCGCTCTCCCCCGGCTGCAGCGTGAGCAACGGCGTCTCGAGTTCGAGGTTGATCTGCCGGTACTGCGGCACCCACCAGGTCCGCAGTTCGGCCACCTGTTGCGGCTCGTAGCGCAGCACGAGCCCATAGCGTTCGCGGTGGTTGTAGAAACCCATCGCGCCACCCGCGAGTCCGTCCTGCAACAAGCCCACGTCAGGGCCCCGGTCCTGGTGCAGGTCCCTGTTGAAGGCGCGCCAGCGGCCGGCGCTGCGCACGTAGGCGCCTAGTTCGCGATGGTCGTCGCTGTCGGTGCCGGCGTCCCACTCGGGATGGATGACCAGGCGCCGCGCGCGCGGTCGGTCGCTGCGGTTCTCGAGCCCGCTCGCGGCGCGGACCACCGCGCCGTCGAGCGCCAGGCGTCGGGTATGGACGACACCGTCGGCATCCGTCTTCGTCAGGCAGATCCCATCGACGGTGCGCGTCGCGGTCAAAAAAGCGAGCGGCGCATTCTCGTCGACCGTGGCGGCCTCCCAGGTTTCCCAGGTGCCGAAGCGGAGGTTGTTCTGGTAGGCGCGCAGGAAGCTGCGACCCGTCGGCCTGTGCACGAGTTCGACGACGCGACCGTTCTCGCCCGGCAAGACCACCACCCGCCAGACCTCGTTCTCGATCAGTTCGGCGGGCCGTTCGGCGCGCAGGCGCGTCGCCATGGTCTTGAGATCGGTGCGCTCGTCGGGCATGCCGAGGCCGTGTCTCGCGGCGAGGCGCAAGTAGTCTTCGACGATGTCCGTATACGGATCGGGATACGACCGCGCGACACGGCCGTCCACGTAGCCGAGCGGCGCTCCCGCCTCGAGCATGGCGCGGTGCGCGACCAGCGAAGCCTTCTCGACGCGGGCCGCGAATGTCGCGTCTTCGGCGGCGGCCAACGCGCCGGCACGGGCGAAACGCTCCATCATCTCGCGGGCGAAAGCGGCGTCCAACCCCAGCTCCGTCGGCGTCGCGAAACACGTGGGATGGATGCCGAGGTCTTCGGCGCGGTCGTGCAGGCGCGCGATGTAGGCCAGGATCTCGGACGCCGCCTGGCCGTAATGCAGGTGGCAGAACTCATCGACGAGCGTTTGCGCGTCGAGGTACGGGTTCCAGAGCAGGCGCGCCACGACGTAGTTGCGCAGCTCGCTCAGATCGCCGCTCGTGCTCTGGCCGTGCGACTGGGCGAAGACGCCCCGCACGCCGAGGTCGGCCAGGAGGCGCAGGTTGGGCCCCAGGCTGCGCAGATTCGGGAACGGCAGGTCGTAATAGCGGAAATCTGTGACGTAGGTCCAGACGTACACCTGGTTCGCGATCGCTGACCAGCCGCGCAGGTCCGCCAGGAAATCGGCGTTCTGCGGACACGCCGGGTCGTCCAGCGCGTGCAGACCGCAGCACTCGATGTTGGCGAGCTGGATCTGCACATTGTCCGCCGGCCGCAGGGTCGCCGGCGGTTTGCGGGTGTGCCAGTAGGCGAGCGTCCCCACCTGCGTGCCGGGATGGCGGCCGGCGACGGTGTCGGCGATGGCGTTGACGAAAGCCAGCGTCGTGCCCATGGGCGTGCCTTCGGCCTCGTTGATCGCTTGGCAGGCGGGACAGCGGCAGTAGAGGTCGTTGTCGGTCTGCGAGACGCTGACGTTGTCGCGCTCCGGATGCGCCGCGATCTCGTCGAGCACCGCGGCGGTCACGATCGCGCGTGCCGCGGGATTGGTCAGGCACGGCTGCGGGCCGCCGCCGAAGGCGTCCAGGAGGCGCGAACCGCGCACCAGCGCGAAGTACTCGGGGTGCGCGGCGCCATGCTCGGCGACCGGCAGCTGCTCGCCGAGGCTGTGGCTGATCAGCCGCTGGCCGCTGATGCCGCCGAGGCTGTCGGCCTCGGCCGCGGTGTTGCAGCGCACGCGCGCGGCGAAGGCCGGGAACAGGCTCGTCTCGCCCAGGTAGGGCCAGCGGAAATCGAATGGCGGGGTGTAGGCGAACGTCTCGCGCGGCAGCGGCCGCGCGGCGGCGTCCGACGGCACGTGGGTGTGATCGGCGGTCAAGAAACGCACGCCCAGGTATCGTTCGACGAATTCGTACACTGCATACAGCACGCCACGCGGCGATCCCCCGCTGATGCGCAGGCGATCCGCTTCCAGACGCAGCAGCAACCCTTCCGGTGGCAGCGAGGGCTCGACCGCCAGGCTCACCGTCCGGGCGCCGCTGGTGTCGGCGTCGTCAGCGGCGGGCGCGATCGAGACCGCGACGCCGGCTCTGCCGAGCAGCGCGCGCAATTCGCGCGCCGCGTAGGCGACGGCCGGTGGCGCGTCGAGAGGCACCGCGACGCGCCAACCTGCGAGGTCCCCCACGCGGCGCGGCTGTCGGTGCTCGACGATCCGCCCGAGACGGAACGCCCAGGCGTGCTGGCACAGCGGAGCGGCCTGAACGGCCGGCGGTACGCGCAGGCGCAAGCCACCGGCGGTCGGCTCCCACGCCAGCGGCTCCGGGTGGCCGAGCAGATGGACCTGCTCGCCGCGCCGCGGCTGGACGCCGGTGATCACCACCTCCGCCGGCAGCGACGCGCCCTGCTCCGGCACGTAGATCGCGTAGACGACGCCGTCGTGGCGCCGTCGCGTGAAGCAGATCTCGCCTTGCTTGTAGGGGGCGAGCGGCCGCGTGCCGTAGATCGCCTCGCCGTTGACGCGCATCCAGTGCCCAAGTTCGCGCAGCCGATCGACCGCGACGGGATCGAACGCGCCGCGCCCATCGGCGCCGGCGTTCAGCAGCAGGTTGCCGCCCTTGGCGACGACGTCGACCAGCAGGTGGACCAGTTCGCGCGTCGGCTTGTAGACGTCGTTCGGATAGTACGACCACGCCCCGGCGAGCGGCATGCACGTTTCCCAGGGATGGTGCCAGGGCTCGGCGGGGACCTGCTGTTCGGGCGTGCGGTAGTTCTCGTAGCGCCCGCCGACCCAGCGATCGACGATCAAGAGGCCGGGCTGATGGCGCCGCGCCATGGTCGCCAGACGATCCATCTCGAGATCCTGGTCCCGGTTGTCCGGCCTGACCCACGCGCCGTCGAACCACAGGATGTCCAGCGGCCCGTAGCCGGTGCAGAGCTCCTCGATCTGCGCGCGCGTGAAGTCGACGAACTTGCGCCAGATGTGCGGATGCGCCTTGGGCCGGTAGTTCACGTTGCGCGAGCAGTGCTGCCAGTGCGGCGACCAGTACCAGGGCACGTTCCAGTCGGGCTTCGAGAAGTAGGCGCCCACGCGCAGCCCCTCGGCGCGGAACGCGTCGAAGAGATGCCGGGTGACGTCGGCGCGCGGATCGGCGTGGAACGGACAGCCGGGATCGGTGATCCGATAGTCGGTCTGGCGCGTGTCGAACATGCAGAAGCCATCGTGATGCTTCGTCGTGAACACGAAGTAGCGCATGCCGGCCTCGCGCGCGAGTGCCGCCCAGGCCGCGGGATCGAAGTCGACCGGGTCGAAGGTGTTCTTCAGGCCGACGTAGGTGTCGTAGTACTCCTGGTACGACGGCTCGGGAGGAGTGAGCCAGTCGACATCTTCCGAGCACAGGCCCCACGACTCGCACCAACCCTTCTGGCTGTAGGTCCCCCAGTGCACCATGAACCCCAGCTTGAGATCCTGCCACGCTTCGAGCTTCGCCTGCACCGCGGGGTGCCCCTCCCACACGTAGGGCATGCCGTCGTACTGGCCGCTCGCGACCGCCGGCGACAGCAGGCAGACGATCGCCGCGACCGCGGCGGTCGCCCCGAAGCGGTTCAGGATCGACATGTGGCCTCCTCGCGATTCGCCTGCCGGCGCGCGGGTCTTCAGTCGACGACGGTCAGGACGCCGTGCAGGCGGATGTCCTGGGACGAGGCGCCGACCATGACGCGTGTGGTGCCCGGTTCGACGACCGGCTCCAGATCCGGACCGAGAAACGCCAGCGACTCGGGCGTGATCGTGAAGACGACCTCGCGCGCCTCGCCGGGCTCGAGATGGATGCGGGCGAATCCCTTGAGCTCCCGCACCGGACGTGCGACCGAGGCGAGTTCGTCGCGCAGATAGAGCTGCACGACCTCTTCGCCGGCGCGCGCGCCGGTGTTGGTGACCAGGCAGCGGACGGTGGCGTTGCCGGCGACACCGATCCGCGAGGGCTCGATGCGCAGGTCGGCGTACCGGAACGTCGTGTAGCTCAGGCCATGACCGAAGGGGAAGAGCGGCCGCCCCGTGAGATCCGCGTAGTCGTCGCCGCGACCGGTCGGCTTGTGGTTGTAGACCAGCGGTAGCTGCCCCTCGGCCCTCGGGAAGCTGATCGGCAGGCGCCCGGCGGGGTTATGGTCGCCGAACAGCACGTCGGCGACGGCGTGGCCGCCCTGCTCGCCCGGATACCAGACGGCCATCACGGCCGCGACCTCGTCGAGCCAGCCGTCCATGGTGACGGCGCTGCCACCGACCAAGACGGCGACCGTCGGCGTGCCGGTGCCGGCGACCCTGCGGATCAACTCCTCCTGCCGTCCGGGCAGGGACAGCCGCGCGCGGTCGCGGAACTCGCCCTCCTCGATGCCGGCCACGACGATGGCCGCGTCGCAACTCGCTGCGAGGTCCGCGGCGTGTTGCAGATCGCGGGCGCCGTCTTCCAGCACGCCGACGTTCCAGACCAGCCGCAACCGGGCGCCGCCCGCCGGTTCGCGGTACTCGAGGCGCAGATCGTAGCGGCGCTCCGCCTCGAGGCGCACCTCGGCAACCCGCGTGCGGTGGGTGACCTTGGGCCAGCCGTCGATCAGGAGCGCGTCGTCGAGGTAGAGCCGGTAGCCGTCGTTGCCTTCGATCCCGAGCTGGACCGTGCCGGTGTGCGGGGACGTCAGAGCGCCGGTCCAGCGCACGGAGTACTCGTCGTACCGCAGAAACTCGGGGGCGGGCGAGTAGAGCGTCCACTGGAACGCGATCTGCGGATCGACGCGCACCAGCGTCGGGGTGCCCGCCAGATCGGCATTGGCGAAGTACTCGCCCAGCAGGCCCGGTCCGCGCACGCACGACAGGAACGCGGCGGGCACGGTCACGAGCGACGTCTCGGCACGCGCGCAGCCGAAGGCGTACCGCACCTGCACGGCGTCGCCCGCGCGCGCGACGATCCCCTCGAGGATGGTGACGGCACGGTCGCCGGGCGCGCTGTAGCCGCCGAGTCGGGCTACGGCGGCGTCGGGCCCGAGGACGGCCAGCGAACGGACCGCCGGAGCGATCGGCAAGACGCCGCGCCGGTTGTCGAGCAAGACGATCGCCGCGCGAGCGGCCTGCAGGGCGAGGGGGCGCTCGCTGGACAGCTGCGCCGGTGCGCCGACGTAGGGCTGTTCGAAGAGCCCCAGCGCGAACTTGGCGCGCAGCACCCGCGCCACGGCCTGGTCGATGACCGCGTCCGGAATGCGACCGTCCAGAAACGACGGCTGGAAGAGCGCGTGGTGCGCGAAGGACGTCTGGAAGATCACGTCGAGGCCGCCGCGAACGGCGATCGCGGCGGCGTCGCCATAGTCGGCCGCGGTCATGTGCAGGACGTTGGCGCCGCCGACGGCCCCGGCGTCGGAGATGACGAAGCCGGGAAAGCCCAGCTCTTCCCTGAGCAGCGTGCGGTTGAGCCAGCGGTCGGCCGTACAGAGCGTCCCGTCGCGCGAGTTGTACGCGGTCATGAGCGAGCGCGAGCCGCCTGCTGCGATGCACGCCGCGAACGGCGGCAGGTGGATCTCGCGCAGATAGCGCTCGCTGAGGTGGATGGGATAGCTGTCGCGGCCGCCGTCGCCGACGTTGGCGATGAAGTGCTTCGGGGTCGTGATGACCCCGGCGCTCTCCAGCGGCGTCACGAACGCGACGCCCATCGCCGCGCTCAGGAACGGATCTTCGCCGTACGTCTCCTCCGTCCGCCCCCAGCGCACGTCGCTCGCGATGTTGACCACGGGCGACAGGACCTGCCGGATGCCCGCGCTGCGGCAGTCGCGCGCGATCGCCGCGGCCACCTCGCGCAGCAAGGGCGGATCGAACGTCGCGGCCAGGCCGATCGCCTGCGGGTAGACGGTCGCGCCGCGCTGCACGAGCCCGTGCAGGGCTTCGGCGAAGAAGATGACGGGGATGCCGAGGCGTGTCCGTTCGACGAAATGGCGCTGGACCTGGTCGACGTACGCGGCCGGGTCGAACCCGTCGTCGAGCACCTCGACCTGGAAGCCGAACGCGCCGTGCGCATAGCGCTCCGGAGCGCCGTCCAGGCCGCCCGCGAGCATGAACAGCTGCCAGAACTTCTCCTGCGGCGTCATGCGCGCCAGCAGATCCTGCACGCGGAACTCGAGCGGCCGCCCGGGATCCCGGTACGGTTGCGCGACGGCCTCGCGGCCGCCGGCGAGCGCCGCGGCCATGCCCGCGAGCAGGACGAGCCGAACGGCAGATGACCGAAGCAGGATACGATCTCGGTTGACCCAGGAACCCATGCCGGCTTCGCCTCCAGCCGGCAGGCTAACAGACCGACGGCGGCGCAACCAGCCAAGACTGCGGGGGCCGCGCAGAGCTGATGCCACGATGCACGTGTATGACGCCGCCGCCGCCGCCGGTCGGCGCCCTGGTTCGCCCCTCCCCACGAGCAATAGGTCCAAGCTCTCTGCACGCGGTGGATATGGACCACCGCTTGTTGGCCAGTGGTCGATCTGATAGCGTGCCGGCGAAAGCGGCGTTTGTGATGATACCAATCAGACCGATCGTTGCAGGCCAAGACCCGGAGAGGCGTGATCACCGATGAGGGCCGGATCATCCATCGTTCCTGGATTCGCGGCAGTCCTCTTCATCCTCGCCGCGGCTTCTGCTCCGCCCAGCGAGGCCTCGATCCCCGACTTCTTCCGCCAGCTCGCACTCGAATTCCGCGAGCAGTATGCGCAGCATCATGGCGACGAATTTGTTGTTCTTTGCCTCGACCACGGCATCGATCAAACCGACGCCGGGAACCAAGAGGTCTACTACGAAATCGCCTTCATCCACGACTTGTTGACCGGGGCGGGCGCCAGTAACTGCGCCCGGGGCGGATTGTTGAGGATCCCTTACTTCTGGCACTGGGTAGAGCCCAACCCGCGCCACGATATCCGGCTTCGAGCCGAATCCGTCCGCCTGGTCGACACGCCTCCGCCCGCTCCCTATGTCCGCTACCGAACGCAGGCCGACATCGATCGGGTCCCGGCGCTCTACTTCTCCGATCTCGTGACCGAAGAGCCGCGGTACAGCCACCCCGATTGCGGCGACTTCTATACTTTCGGCTGGTGCAGCGAGCGCGAGATGGCCTTTACCGCCCTGATGTATGCCCTCGGGTACGAGGGCAAGATCGTCCAGTTCGGCATACACGTGTGGTCGGTTCTACGATGCCGGTTCAAGAGCGCCGACGGGTCCGTTGTCATGCTCGCGGTTCACGTGGACAACACCTTCGACGAGTTGCGATATGAACGCCTGCCCAAGGACGACTCGCCGAACCAGTGGTCACAAGACTGCGGGCACGGATCCCAGGTCGCCTGGTACAATCGCACGGCGCGCTCATCGGCTCAGGTCGAGGGGATGCGCAACATTACCGTCGCGTATGCTGCGAGCGAGCGTATCCGATCCCAGGTGCGGGAGGCCCTCCAGACAGCACGGTGAATTCCGGCCAGGCGCGCCCCCGGCCGAGGCTACAGGCCATACACTCCTCGCCCGGCCCTCTTGATCCGTTCGCTCGTCGACAGCGTCCGCCGCAGCACGTTGGGGAAATTCTTCGACTTGGTCTTCACGAGCTTCTGCTTCTGGATCGCCCCCAGGATGTCCTTGAACGCCATCGGCCCGCCGTTCTTCGTGAGCAGGTCGACGATGACGGATTCGATCGTGGGGCGGGACTTGGCCCGTGCGGCTTTCGCCTTGGTGGCCTTCTTGCCCGTCTTCTTCGCGGCCCTCTTCCCGGTCGCCTTCTTCGCCACCTTCTTGGCCGCCCGCTTGCCGGTCGTCTTCTTGGCGACCTTCTTGGCGGCTTTCTTCCTGGCTGCCTTCTTCACCGCCTTCTTCCGCGCGGGCTTCCTCGCGGCGATCTTGCCAGAGAGCAGCTTCGCGAGGGCCGTCTCCACCTTGTCCAGTTCCTTCATCAATTCCGTTCGCTGCCCCTCCAACTCGTCGATCTGCGTCTTCGCGGCGAGCATGGCCTCGAGCTGGGCGACTGTGAAGTCGGCGGGGTTGGGGCGTGTGCGCTTGGCCATGGAGACTCCTTTGGTTTTCCTCGAGGGAATCAACGTTCAGGGCGAAAGTATAATTTCCGGCTTGCACTCGCGATCGTCGGCGCATCCGCCGTTACCGGAGGGCGCCGACTACGCGCTGTCGATATTTTTCGCGCTGGCGCTCTTGGTTCGGCTCCACTTTAATACCATTATCAAGAAGATGCCAGCTACAAGAATCGAACCTATCCCCACAGCCAGCGAAGCGTAATCAATTCGGGCGGGTATCGTATATTCCTTTGCGATCGTGAATTCCGGTCGACGGGACGTGTAGACCAGCAGCACTCCGAATCCCATCAGCATGGAGATCGGAACATACCACAACGCACGCCAGCCGAAACGTGGCCGCGCCTTTTCACCGCCCGCGCTTGGGCGAGCATTCCAGGCAGTGCTTCGGCATGAACCCGCCCAGTGCGCTTCGCCGAAATCGTGGGAGTCCATGACCGATCGGATCCATTTGGCTCCGCATCGGCCGCCACACAGGAGACAGTCGATCTCCATCGCACCGCCGCCGCACTCCGCACACGTCTCGGTGTACGAACCGACGGACCAGTCCATACCGCAGGTTCGGCAGCATATGCCCGGCTGCCTGGTTCCCATGACTCTGCATTCTTTACTGGTTACATCTCTTGCGTCTGGCCGCGCGGCGTTCCGGACATCGCAACTCGTGGATCCGGCCACCTGAAACTACGCCCCTGAACCTTACCACAACCCTCCAGTGGACGGAACACCTCGTCGGCCGTCGCCTGCCAGCCGGCAACCCTCAGCCGAACTCTGACCTCTCCGGCAGATGTAGAACCCGCACCGGTAATGCGCAGACCGACACCTACTGCATGCTCTCCGCCGCCACCTCCAGCCCGTGATCCTCCGCCCAGCGCAAGATGTAGGAGCCGGCCATGCGGTCCACGGGCAGGTCGCCCTTGCGGGCGGCCTGCACGATCCGGCGCCTGCGCGGGTCCACCTCCACGGTTGCCCGCCGCCGGCCGTTCTCCCGGAGCGACCAGATGGCGCTCCTACCCTCGCGCACGCGGTCGACGTAGCTGGCCGCGCAATGACGCATGACAGCGCCCTCGCGGATCAGCTCCCGAACATGGCGCAGCTCCTCGAAGGTCCAGTGCGACCATTCGAGCGTGCCGGCGTTTCGGTGCACGGTCTCCCAGGCGCCCGGCGCCAGACCGCAGCTCGGCAACGGCCCGAGGACACGGGACCACCGCTCCCCATGGATCGCCCGATCTGCCTCGTCCAGCAGCGCGGCTGGCCTTCGGTCGGCCAGACGCAGGCGCCGCTCCGCCTCGTCCAGCGACTCGAAGTACGCCACGATCGCGACCATCTGCTTGCCCGTCAGGCCGGGATGACGGCAGAAATAGGCCACGAGTTCGGTGCAGGACTGATCGGGCAGGAACGCTTCCTCGAAAGCTGCGGAAATGGTCCGCGCGAGTCTTTCGTCGCCACCCGCTGCGAGCACCTGGGCCCGCTGAGCGGCGACCGCGACCGGCACGCGAGACGGCGTCGTCAGGAAGAGGTGACGCATGCGTCGGGTCAGCGGCCCTGGGATCAGTCCCTCGTCGACGCACGCGCGCACGCTCGCGCCGCGACCGAGCCGGACAAGAACGCGGGGGTCGAGCCTGTATCGGGGACCATATCCCGGGTCGATGAAACCATCGACGACGAACGCCGGCACGGGATAAGAGGCCAGCAAGTGCATGATCAGCGAGCGGAGACGGGCTGACGCGCCCTTGCCGCGCGGGCGCCAGGCATCGGCCCGGCGAATCCAGCCGTGCTCGCAGAGCCGGACCACCGTCTCCCCGTGCGGTGGCGCCAGGAGATCGAACGCGCGGTCGGCGACCACTGGCAGCAACAGCTTGTTCAGAACACGCCGGGCGCGGCGCTCGTGGACGCACCGCAGGAGCCAGCACTCGAGATGGTCCGTGACCGCTGGCGGCAGCGACGGCGGGCGGCGCAGGGCCGCCTCGGCATAGATCGGAAGAGCGTCGTGTAGGGAAAGAGTGTAGGATAGGGTG
>CAZJWO010000063.1:0-11935 GCA_964549735.1 uncultured Fibrobacteraceae bacterium
GAGAAGCTGCAGGAGAACCGGGCGCTGAACATCGGCGAAGCGCTGAAGCTGGGACATCAGCAGACCTGGTACACCCTCAGACAGACCGCGCGCGAGCGGTGGCGCTGGCTGCGGGAACGCATGGGCCTCGAGCGCGTCGGCGGACCCATCCGCATCGCCCAGGTGGCCGGCGAGATGGCCCGCTGGGGTTTCGACAAGCTGCTGCTGTTCATCGCGTTCTTCTCGGTCAACCTCTTCCTGCTGAACATGCTGCCGATCCCCGTGCTCGACGGCGGGCATGTCATGTTCCTGGTCCTGGAAGTGCTGCGCGGCAAGCCGGTGCCGGAACGCGTGCAAGGCATCGCCACCCAGCTCGGGCTGATCATCCTGCTGCTGTTCATGACGGTCGTGCTGGTGCGCGATGGCGTGCGCGTCTTCGCCGGTTGACCGCTTCCTACATGCTGTCCGTGGCCGCGGGCATGGGCAGCGGAGCGGTCAGGCGGCGCGGGTACGGCGCCTGGACGAGCGAGTCGAACTCAGCGGCCAGCAGCCGGGCCAGCAGTTCCTGCAGCCTGGCGGCGCGGTAGGGATCGGCGGGCAGCCAGCCTTCGGCGCTGCTCGCCGCGGTGTCGCCCCAGGTCTCGGCGAGGCTGTCGAGGATCGCGGCGCCGCGCAAGGGGTCGTTCATGACCACGGCGCGCGCCCGTTCCAGGACGATGTAGCGTTCGACATACTGCCGCTCGGCGGGCCGCAGCTGCTGGAACTCGAGTTCGCCGGGATCGTTGCTGCACCCCATGGGCAGCCCGACGGCGACCAGCCCCAGGCACAGGGCCGCGCTGACGATGGCGCGTGACACGGAAGACCTCCCGGCGCATGATGGGTCGGCAATCGGGGTCGGCGATCCTGGCGACGGCAACCATGATCATAATGCAGCGATCTCTGCACAGACAACCGGCATGTGACCGCAGTTCCGCCCGCTGGGCGGTCGTTCTCGTCGCCGTCCTGCTGGCGGGTCCGCTCGCGCGGCCGGCGGCGGCCGACGAGGAGCTCGATTACGGCCTGCGGCAGACGCGCCTCGCCGGGCTGGAGATCTCCGGCCAGACGTCCTTCTCCAAGCGGGAACTCCGGCAGGTCTTGCGTCTGCGTGAGCGGGACTGGCGCCATCCCCTGGCGACGCCCAGCTATCGGCCGGAGCTCATCGACATGCAGTTGCGGCAGCTCGGCAACTGGTACCGCCAGCGCGGATTCCACGACGTGGTCGTCCAGCGCGATTCGGTCGGCGTGGCGGCCGACGGAGGGGATATCCTCTACATCTCGATCCAGGAAGGGCCGCGCACATACCTCGCGGAGGTCGCGTTCGCGGGCATGGCGCCATTGAGCGAGGGCGAGTTGCGACGGGTCCTCGAACTGACCGAGGGGCAGCCCTGTCCGGCCGACGTCAATGGCTTCGGCGAAGATATCTACCGCATGCGCCGCTTGTACTGGGACCGAGCCCATCTGCGCGTCGTCATCAGGCCAGAGCTGCGGATCGACCAGGAACCGGCGGGCGCCGAGCGCTCCGCCCGCATGAGGTACACGATCGATCCCGGTCCGGCGGTCAACGTCAGCCGGGTCGACGTGCTCGGCGCGCTGACCACGCGCGAGGATCTCATCACGCGCGAGGTCCGCCTCGACAGGGGCGACCCGTTCGCCTGGGAGGACGTCGAGCTCACGCGCCAGCGCCTGCTGCAGACGGCCCTCTTCCGGGATGTGAGCCTGGCGGCCGTCGACTGGGACACGTTGGCCGGCACCGCCGCGCTGCTGGTCCGCGTGACCGAACGCAAGCCCGCGTTCTACGAACTGGGCGTCGGTTTCGGCAGCCGCGAGCGGGTGCGCGCGCTGGCGGCCTGGGGCCACAACAACCTCTGGGGCAGCGGCCGCCGCACCCATCTGCGTGTCCGGGGCTTCTGGAACGTCGAGGAGATCATCGACCGTTCCCGCATCTTCAGCGACGGCGACATCAATTTCCGCGGGGACATCTTCTACAGCAACCCGCATCTGTTCGGGCGCAGCTATCCGCTGGAGCTCAACCTCTTCGGCAAACGGGAGACGCGCGGCGAGTCCGGTCTGATCCAGAACGTGTTCGGACTCCTGCTGGGCACCCAGCGCCGCGACGATCTGCGCTGGACCAACCGCCTGGACTTCAGTCTGCGCGTCGTCGATCCCGAGATCCATCCGCTCGCGCCGCGCGGGCTGCAGGACGATTTCGAGCGTGCCGGCATCACCGCGACGCAGACGCGCTCGTTCGTGCATTCGCTCTACTACGAGGAGCGCGACAACGTCCTGAACCCGGCGCGCGGCCTCTACGCCACGAGCCAGATCGAGCTGGCCGGCGGACTGCTTGGCGGCGACAACAGCTTCTTGAAATGGAGCGGGTCGGCGCAGCGCTACGCGCGGCTGGCCGGTGGCGTGCTGGCCGCCCGTCTGCGGCTCGGCGCGGTCAGGCCCTACAGCGATTCGCGCCTGCGCGGCAGCGATGGCGTGCCCTACGACGACCGCTTCTTCGTCGGCGGCACCTTCAGCGTGCGCGGCTACCGTGACAACGGCCTGGGACCGCAGATCACCGACCGCAGCGAGTACACCGAGATCGGCTGGGCCTCGGACGTGCCGTTGCCGGACGACCCGGCCCGCGGCGGCAACTACCAGCTGATCGGCAATCTGGAATGGCGGTTTCCGCTGCCTCTGCTGACGCGCTGGAACCTCAGCAGCGTGGTCTTCGTTGACGGCGGCAACACCTGGGAGGACCTCGAAGACATCCGGCTCAAGGCCTTCCGTTGGCGGTCCTATCCGGGCGATCCGGAAGATCCGACCAGCACCAAGATCTGGGATTTTCGTTACAGTGTGGGCACGGGCCTGCGCCTCGACACGCCGTTCGGGCCATTCCGGCTCGATCTCGGACTGCCGGTGAAGCGGGCCCGCTACCAGGGGCTGGAGCGCACGGTCGTCGACGAACGATGGCGACTGCATTTCTCGCTGGGGCACATCTTCTGAGCGAAGGGGCGCGCATGGCGTCGCGCAGGATCCGCTGGCCATTGTTCGTCGCCGTCTCGCTGCTGGCGGGCGGCGCCGTGCTGCTGGCGCTGAACCCGCATTGGCTCGCGCCCGCCGCCACGCGCCTCGTCAACCGCCAGCTGCTCGCCCAGACCGGCGGCCACCTGCGCGTCGGCTCCTACCAGGTGCGGTATCTCGAAGGCCTCGACCTCCTGGACGTGACCCTGACCCGGCGCAGCAAGACGGGCGACCTGACGCTCGTGGCGATCGACACCTTGGCCGTCGATTTCCGGCTGCGCGAGGTGCTCGGGCGCACGACGCGGCTGCGCCGACTCGTCGCGCGCGGCGTCGAGATCTACCACAACGAGGCGCGGTCCCAGGCGGCGGACGCGGCGGGTCCGCGGTCCGCGCTGCCGAAGCTGCTGGTCGAGCAGGTCGACCTACGCAAGGTCCGGTTGGAGGTGAGTCGCCCGGACGGGCGCCTGCGTGAACGCATCGACGATCTGTCCTGGCGCGGCGAACTCGAGCTGGACGGCCAGCGCGCGCGGTTCGTCCTGCACGGCGGCGGCCTGCACTGGGAGACTCGCCGCGCGCGGCTGGATCGCCTCTTCGGCAGCGCGGTGATCGATGCGGACGGCGTGCAGGTGCCGGAGCTCGCCGCGGCCTGGAACGAGGGGCAGGTCACCGTCAGCGGCCGGTTCGGGCCGGCGGGTTTGCAGTTGAACGCGGCGGGCACCAACGTCGCGACCCACGAGGTGAACGACCTCGTCGGCCTGGACCTGGACTTCCACGCGCGCGGCGACATCGTCTGCACCGTCGCGGCGCACGCGGACACCGTGCGCTTCGCCGGCACCTTCAGCGGTCGTCTCGCGGACTGGGATCTGCGAGGAGTCGAGGGCGTCGCGGTCATCGCCGGTGGCGTGGCCGATTTCACGACCCTGCGCGGCGGCGTCGGCGGCGCCTGGTTCGACGGGACGCTGCGCGTCGAGGATGGCGGCGCCGCTGCGGGCACCGTCATCACGGTCGCCGGTCAGGGAAGCGACCTCGATCTGCGCGCCGGCCTGATTCCCGACGCCGCCGAGCTGCCGCACACCGGCGGCTGGGGTCGCTTGCAGATCGTGCACACCTCGGCCGACGACGCGACCCGCGTGCGCGGGCTGCTGCGCGACGGATTCCTCGAGTTCATGCCTTTCGACACCTGCCGCGTCGACGTCTGGGCGCGCGGCGATTCGCTCCATTTCCACCAGATCGATCTGCGGCGCGGCGGCCTGCGCGCCGAGCTCGCGGGCGCGAGCGACCGCCACGACGTCTTCCGGGGCCGTCTGCGGCTGCGCGCGGACGACCTCGGCGACTTGCCCCCGGACTGGGGCTGGCCGCTCCTGCGGGGCAGCTGCGAGGGGGAGGCGGCGGTGAGCGGTCCGCTGGCGGACCTGCAGGTCGCGGGCACGGTGGCGGTTGCGGGCGTCGGCCTCGGCCCGGTTTCGATGCGGTCCGGCGAGGTCGCGATCGTCGGCGAACGGATCCTCGGCGAGGACTGGGCCTTGAACGCGGTCGCCGAGGGCGATGGCTTCGCGCTCGGCGGCGTGCGTCTGGGCCGATATCTGAGCTGGTTGCGGGCCGATGCGGCCAGTGTCGCCGTCGATTCGTTCCGCACCGTGCTCGGCGACACCGTGCTGAGCCTGGTCGGACGCGCCGATCTCGAGCCCCGGCGGGCGCGGCTGTACGCGGAGCGCCTGCATCTGAGCCTTGGCGGCAGCGATTGGCGGACCGAGCAGCCGGTGGCGACGATCGTCGGCCCCGGCTTCTGGCGGCTGCCGTATCTGAGCCTCGTCTCCAGCCAGGGCGGCCTTGCTGCCTCGATCGACTACCAGGCCGACGCCGAGGTGCTGGAAGCGAGTCTGAAGCTGACGAACGTCCATCTCGATGTCCTGGACGCGGTCGTCGACTGGCCGCGGCGCACCGGCGGCAGGGTCACGGCTCGGCTCGAGGCCAGCGGCCGGCCGGCCGAACCCACGGTCCTGCTCCGTGGCGCGCTGCGGGAAGCCGCCTTCCCGCTCGCGCGGATCGATTCGCTGGCCTTCACGGGCGGCTTGCAGGCGGGCGTGGTGCGCCTGGACACGGTCTCTCTGGCCAGCGACCACGGCCGGATCGATCTGCGGGGTACCGTCGCGCATCCGGGCGCCGGCGTCGCCGACTTCTGGCCTGGCGCCGCGCTCGACGTGCAACTCGACATCGCGGACGGCGATTGGTCCTTCCTGCACCAGTTCGAATTGCCGGCGCTCGCCCGCCTGCACGGGCGGTTCGACGGGCGTCTGCACGTGACGGGCACGACGCGCGATCCACTGGTCGTCGGCGACCTCGCGAGCTCGCCGTTCCAGTACGAATGGCTGCGCCTGCAGAGGCTGACCGGCACGGTCCGCGCCGACGCCACCCAGCTCGCCCTCGGCAGCCTGCGCGGGCGTTACGACACGCTGGAGCTGGCCGGCCGTTTGGAGATCCCGCTGCGTTTCGATCTGCTGACGGCGCCGGATACGCCGCCCGACGGTCCGTTCTACGGCAATCTGCGCGTCCCGCCGGGCACCGACCTGGGCCCGCTGATGCACGCGACGCGCGCGTTCACGCGGAGCGCCGGTCGCGGCGAGGCCGAGCTGACCGTCTCGGGCCCTCTGTCGCGCCCCGTCTACCAGGGTCGACTGGCCGTCGACGACCTGGAGGTCGTGCTGCGCGACACCGAGGAGATCTATCGCGAGGGCCGGGTGCGGGGCAGCTTCAGCGGCGACCAGCTGTTCCTGCACGAGGTCCGCGGCCGGGCCGGCCTGCGCGGCACGTTCGCCGGCGAGGGTACGGTGACCTTCGACGGCCTGGAACTCCAGACCTGGGACCTGACGTTCCGCGCGGACCGTTTCCTGGTCGCTTCGATACCCGACCTGCGGGCCCTCGTGCGCACGCGCAACGGTCGGTTGACGGGCGAGCCGGTCGGGCCCGATCGGCGGCTGGTGCCGCGCTTCACGGGCGACTTCGAGCTCATCAAGGGACGCTACACCGGCAACTTCGCCGCCGGAACCGGCGCGCAGGATCCCACGGCCGGCACCATCGCGCCGGACTGGCTCGCCGACCTGCGCGTCATCGGGCCGCCGCGCACGCTGCGCATCGTCAATCGCACCATGGAGCTCGATCTGTCCGGCGACGTCTCGGTCGTGCGCGACGCGGACGGCCTGGCGCTCAGTGGCCGCATGGACATCGACACCGGCCGGTTGCCCGTCTTCAACAACTCGTTCAAGGTCGTGCGCGGGAGCCTCGATTTCAGCCGGGAGGTCGGCGTCGTGCCCGATGTCGACATCGACGCCGAGACGCGGGTGCGCCTGCCCAGCCAGACGGCCGGCTACAGCGTCGTCGAGCGGCTGACCGTGCACGCCGCCGGGCCGGCCGACGCCATGCGCATCGGCTACAGCAGCGAGAGCGGCTACCCGCGCGAGGCCATCGAGCGCATGCTGCTGGGATTGTCGCCGTACCCGGACGAGCAGGGCGATCAGGCCGCGTTGACGAGCGCTTCGATCGGCGCCGGCCTGAACCTCCTGGAGCGCGAGATAGCCCGCGAGATCGGCATCATCGATACCTTCGAGATCGATCCGATCCAGCGGCAGCAGGCCGGCACGACCGGTCTGGACCCGCTGTTCGGCGTCGGCAAGTACCTGGGCACGGACATCTACATCAAGTTCGCCCAGGGTCTGAACCAGCACGACCGCGACGTTCTCATCGAGTTCCAGATCACCAACCACCTGCTCCTGCAGTCGGAGATGCGCCGGCGGATCGACGAGTACCAGGGTGATGCGACGTACAGCCTCGATCTCAAATACCGCTTCGAGTACTAGGGCGCTCGGTCCGGTGCTCCTGGCTCTGCTGCTGCTGGCGGCCGCGGCGACGCCGGCGCCCGCGCAGCGTTTCGGCAAGAACAAGGTGCAGACCCGCGCGCTCGAGTGGCACGTGCTCTCGACGCCGCATTTCGACCTGCACTACCACGACGGGGCCGACGAACTCGCCGTGCGCGCGGCGATCATCGCGGAGCGGGCCTACAAGGAGTATGCCGACCGCCTGGATCGCGATCTGCAGGTGCGCACGCCGTTCATCCTCTATTCGAGCCACGCCGATTTCGCCCAGACGAACATCGCGCCGTTCTTGATCGGCGAAGGGACCGGCGGCTTCTCGGAGCCGTTCCGCAACCGGATGGTCCTGCCCTACAACGGATCGCACGCGGATCTCGTGCACGTGATCCGGCACGAGCTGGTGCACGTCTTCATGTTCGACATGGCGTTCGGCGCGCGCAGCGCCGACCTGGGTCGCAACGCGTGGTTCAGCATCCCGCTCTGGTTCGCCGAGGGGGTCGCCGAATGGTTGAGTTCCGGCTGGGACGCCGGCGCCGACATGGTCATGCGCGATGCGACGATCAACGACGACCTCGTTCCGCTCGAGTACGCCGGCGGCTATCTGGTCTACAAGCAGGGCCAGGCGGCGATGCGGCTGCTCTCGGAGGTCTACGGCGACCAGAAGCTGAACGAGTTCTGGCGCGCCGTCGGGCGGGAGCGCAGCGTCGAGCGCGCGCTGAAGTCGACGTACGGACTGACCATGGACGACTTCAACCGCCTGTACAAGCAATGGCTGCGCCGCCACTACTGGCCGCCGTACGCCGATCTGGAGCAGATCGAGCAGATCGCCCGTCCGCTGACGAGCCGCGAGCAGGATCGTCCCCACTACTACGGCCGGCCGGCGTTGAACCCGGACGGAGACCTGCTCGTCTGCTTCACGAACCGCGACGGATTGATCGACCTCTACCTCCTGTCGGCGATCGACGGCGCGCCGTTGCGCCGGCTCGGGCGCAGCATGCGCGCGAGCCGTTTCGAGAGCTTCCACAGCTTCCGTTCGGGACTCGACTGGTCGCCGGATGGGCGCGAGGTGATCCTGGTCGCGCGCAGCGGCAATCGCGAAACGCTCCACACTATCGCGGTCGCGGACGGCCGCGTGACCCGCAGCTGGGATCTCGGCCTGGACGTGGCGGCCAATCCGGCGTGGTCGCCCGATGGCGGCCTGGTGGCGCTGGCCGGCACGACGAACGGCCGCACCGACCTCTACCTGCTGGAGATGCGGCCCGGCGCGCTCGCGGCGCTCGGCCCGGTCGGCGTGGGCGCGCCACGGCAGCTGCCGGACGGCGGCCGCCTGCTGCGGCTGACCGACGACGCCGGCGACGAGGGCGCGCCGGCCTGGTCGCCGGACGGACGGCGCCTGGCCTTCACCTACAACCCGCGGGCCGAGGTCGTCTTCGAGATCGAGCACCTGCCGGAAGGCCGCCGCCGCCTGGTGCGGGCCGGATTCGCGGACGCGGACGGCGCCGACACGATGCGCACGGCGCCGCCGCCGGCGGTCGAGATCCTGACGATCGGCGGCCAGCGCTCTCGCGTCTTCGCGCCGCAAGAGCGGCGCCGCGATCCGCTCTGGATCGACGACTCGACGCTGGCGGTGATCGGCGGCGCGGATGGCATCGACAACCTGTCGCTCGCGACGCTCGACGCGACCGGCGCCGGGATCCTGCAGGAACGGCGCTTGACCAACGTCCTGGGCGGCATCCAGCACCTGAGCTACGCGGCGGCCGCCGACCGCCTGGTCTTCAGCGCCTTCCATGCGGCGGGCTACGATCTCTACGCCGCCGATCGCTTCCGCGGCGAATGGTCGCGCCGCGAGCCCGGCGGCTCGCCGCCGCAGCCGGTGGTCAGCGAGCCGCCGCGCCTCGTCATGCGATCCGGACCGGCCGACACGCTGCGCTTCGATCCCGCGCAGATCGGACTGGTGCAGGCGTACCGGCCGCGCTTCCGTCTCGACGCCTCGCGGGCCGGCGCCGGCGGCGATGTCTATTGGACCAGCGCGGGCGGTCTGGGCTTCTTGAACCTGATCACCCTGACCGACGATCTCGGCGACCGGCGCCTCGACTTCCTGGTCAACTTCTACGGCGCCGTCGACAACAGCGATTTGGCAGCCTCGTACACCTACCTCCGCCGGCGCCTGAACCTCAGCGGCGGCGCGTTCCTCTTCAACAACTACTACAACGCGGGGATCACGAGCGTCGGCGAGCTGTTGACCGAAGATACGCTGTTCCGCGAGCGCAACTACGGTTTCTACGGACGCGCCAGCTATCCCTTGTCGCTCTTCCGGCGGCTGGAACTCGATCTGCAGATCCTGAACAGCGACCGCACCGACTTCGCCTTCGACGACTTCGGCTTCCTGACGCCGACCGAGCGCCGCCGCAGCCGTCTGCTGCAGCCGAGCCTCGGTTTCGCGCACGACAACGCGCTGTTCGGCCTGCACGGGCCCGTGGCCGGCAGCCGCCTGTCGCTCAACTACGCGCGCGGTCTGCCGCTGTCGGCCAGCAGCCTCGATCGCTGGACGGTGATCGCCGACCTGCGCAAGTACTGGCTGCCGTTGCGGCGCAACAGCTTGGCCCTGCGCTTGACGTACGCGCATTCCGGCGGCGACGACCCGCGCGGCTTCATCATCGGCGGTCCGTGGACCCTGCGCGGCTACAGCTACTACGACTACCAGACGCTGCCGAACCTGGCTGGCACGCGCCTGGCGCTGGCGAGCCTGGAGTACCGCCTGCCGCTCGTCGATTATCTGATCTTCGGCTGGCCGGGCCGCTGGGGCCTGACGGGGATCGGCGGCGTCATGTTCTTCGACGCCGGTTGCGCCTGGAACGACGATGTGCGTTTCTTCCGCGGCGGCCGCTTCGGCGATCTGCTCGGCAACGTGGGGCTGGGTCTGCGGGCGAACGTCTTCTTCCTGCCCCTGAAATTCGACTGGGCCTGGCCCACCGATGGACGGCGGCTGTCCGCCGGCCGGTTCCACTTTTCGATCGGACCCAATTTCTAGCGCGCAACCGTCCGTGGACGGGATCGGGGAAGGATCCGCTCTTGTCGGCTCTGCTGGCCAGCTTGAATCCCGCGCAGCGCGCGGCGGTCGCCGCCGGCGCCGGCCCGGTCCTCGTCGTCGCCGGCGCGGGCAGCGGCAAGACGCGCGTTCTGACCACGCGCGTCGCGTACCTCATGCAGCAAGGCGTCCGGCCGGCGGAGATCCTGGCGTTCACGTTCACCAACAAGGCGGCGCGCCAGATGCAGGAGCGCGTGGCCCGGCTGGTGGGCGAAGACAGGGCGCCGCATTGGATCGGGACCTTCCACGCGACCGGCGCGCGCATCCTGCGCGCGCACGCGGATCGCCTGGGCCTGCCGCGCGACTTCGCCATCTTCGACGCGGACGACCAGAAGCGCCTGCTGAAGAGCGTCATGACGGAGCTCAAGCTCGACGCCGCCGCGTTCGCCGCGCCGGCGGTGCGGGCGGCGATCTCCGCCTGGAAGAACGAGGACACGACGCCGGCCGCCGCTCTGGCCGCGGCCATCGGCTACGTCCAGCAGACGCAAGCCAAGATCTATGCCGCCTACGAGACCGGCCTGCGCTCCTGCCGCGCGCTGGATTTCGACGATCTCATCCTCGCGACCGTCCGCCTGCTGGACAGGCACGACGCCGTGCGTGAATCGTATGCCGCGCGCTTCCGGCACGTGCTGGTCGACGAGTTCCAGGACACGAACCTCCTGCAGCTGCTGCTGGTGCGCCTCTTGAGCAGCCGGCACGGCAACGTCTTCGTGGTCGGCGACGACGACCAGGCCATCTACGGCTGGCGCGGCGCCCGCGTCGAGAACATGCTCGAGTTCGAGCAGCTGTTCCCGGGCACGCAGACCTACCGGCTGGAGCAGAACTACCGGTCGGCCGGCCACATCCTGGCCGCCGCCAACGCCGTCATCGCCCACAACCGGCGCCGCAAGGGCAAGCAGCTGTGGACCGAGGCGGCCGCCGGCGATCCCGTCGGCATCGAAGAGCACCTCGACGCCGAGGACGAGGCGGCCCGCGTGGTCGAGATCGTCCAGGCGGAGCAGGCGCGCGGCGGCCGGCGCGGCGACGTCACCGTGCTCTACCGGACCAACGCGCAATCGCGTTTGCTCGAAGAGGCCTTGCGCCGGGCGCGCGTGCCGCATCAGGTGGTCGGCAGCGTCCAGTTCTACGAGCGGCGAGAGATCCGCGATCTGCTCGCCTACTTGAAGCTCGTCGCCAATCCGGCCGACGAGATCTCGTTGCAACGCGTCATCAACCAGCCCCGGCGCAAGATCGGCGCGGCCAGCGTCGCCCGCCTGCTGGCCTGCGCCCGCGAGCACGAGCTGCCGGTCGGCGAACTGGCGGCCCAGCCGGACCTCCTGGCGGCGGCGCTCGGCGGTGCGGCGGCACGGCGTGTCCTGGGCTTCCTGGCCCAGGTGTCCGGCTGGCGCGCCGCCGCGGCGGGCGGCGGGCGCGTGCCGCAACTGCTCGAGCGCATCCTCGACGACATCGCCTACGCCGGCTTCCTGCAGGCCGACGAACCGGAATCCGCGGCGGCGCGCCTGGAGAACGTCGCGGAACTCGTCAACCTGACCCACGCCTTCGACGAGGCCAGCGGCGGCGGCACGCTGGCGCAGTTCCTGGAGCAGACCGCCCTGATCGCCGATCAGGACACGCTGCAGGACAGCGAAGGGACCGTGCGCCTCATGACGGTGCACACGGCCAAGGGGCTCGAGTTCCCCGTGGTCGTGCTGACCGGCTGCGAGGACGCGTTGCTGCCGCACGCGACGAGCAGCGACACCGCGGCCGGCGTCGAAGAGGAGCGGCGGCTCTTCTACGTGGCCGTCACGCGGGCCAGGCAGCGCCTCTTTCTCCTGCACGCGGCCCGCCGGCGGCGGTTCGGCGCGTACGAGGACAGCCTGCCGTCACGGTTCCTGGCCGAGATTCCCGACGATTGCTGCCAGCGACGCGATAGCGGTCGCGCGTGGCAAGCGCCGCTGTGGAGATCGGAAGAGCA
>CAZJWO010000063.1:11945-22200 GCA_964549735.1 uncultured Fibrobacteraceae bacterium
CCGCTCGCCTATCGAGGCCGCGCGCGGCCGCGGGCAGCCGGCCGGCGATGAGGGCTGGCAGCGCGATGTCGTGCAGGAGACGGGGTTCTACGCGGGGCAGACCGTCGTCCACGCGGGCTTCGGCGCCGGCCGGGTCGTGCGCGTCGAAGGCGACGGGCAGGACCAGACCGTCACCGTCGACTTCCCCGAGCACGGCCGCAAGCATCTGCTGCCGCGTTTCGCGCCGCTGCGTCCACTGGATTGATCGCCGCGGCTAACGCAGCAGCGTCGCCTTGCGCACGGTGCGGCCGGTGGTGCCGCGCAGCTCCAGCCAGTAGACGCCGGCCGCCGCCGCGCGCCCGGCGCCGTCCTTGCCGTCCCAGATCCAGCGCAGCGGTTCGCCGCCCGCGTCGCGCGGTCCGGTGGCGGGCAGAGCGCCGAGATCGCGCCGCACGACCAGGCTGCCGCGCGCGTCGTACACCGCGGCGACCACGCGATCGGCACCGGCCAGCCAGTAGGTCAGCTCGATCTGGTCGCGGCTCGGATTCGGCCGCGGCTCGGCCGCCAGCACGGCGGCAGGCGGCGTCAGCGCCGTGCGATGCAGCAGCCACCCCTCGGGATCGATCTGCACGCTGTCGATCGGCGCGGCGAGGTCCACGACCGCGCCGGCCAGCAGATCCGACATCGTCAGGCGCAGATCCACGACCGCCGGCCCCGCGAACACGCGCACGGGCACGCTGAGCGGAAAGAACGGAGGCCCCTGCGCCTGGACGACCTCGACGAGCGCCCGTCCGCCGGCGAGCGATCGCCAGCGCACGCCGAGCCGTGGCGTCTCCTCGCTGTCCAACCAGGGCGCAAGCCAGGCGCCCAGGTCGCGACCGGCCGTGCGCGAGAAGACGTCCGTCAGGGCGGCGCGGTCGGTGGTGGCGTGCACGAGCGAAGGCTCCTCGGCGTAGGCGCGCACCGCGGCGAAGAACAGCTCGTCGCCGAGCTCGTGCCGCAGCATGTGCAGCACCCACGCGCCCTTGTCGTAGACGAGCGGATTGGGCAGCACGGGATCGGGGTCGCCCAACAATCCCTCGCCCGCGAACAGGCTCGGGCTGCGCAGGAGCGCGAGGTAGTCCAGGTAGGCCTGGCGTCCTTCGGTGTGTTCGAGCCAGAGCGCCTCGTGGTAGCGGGCGAAGCCCTCGTTGAGCCAGATGTCGCGCCAATGGGCGGGAGTCAGGCAGTTGCCGAACCAGTGGTGGACCAGCTCGTGCACCACGAAGAGCTGCGCCGTACGCACGGGCAGAAAGAACAAGGTCTGGCCGACCATGGTCACCGTCTGGTTCTCCATCGCGCCGCCCCACGCGAAGACCGCCTGCGCGTACTTCTCGCCGGCGAAGGGATAGGGTCCCAGGCGGTCCTCGAGCCATTGCAGCATGGCGCACGTGGGGGCGAAGATCGGCTCGGCCCTGGCGCGCAGGTCCGGGAAGGTGTGGAACTCGAGCGGCACGCTGCCGCAGTCCTCGTGCCAGCTGACGAAGTCGCTCGCCGCCAGGCCGATCAGGTACGGCGCCACTGGATAGTCGGTCGCCCAGTTCCAGCGGCGCCTCGCGTCGGGCAGCGCGGTCGTCGCCAGGAGCTGGCCGGTCGCCACGACGGTCAGGCCGTCCGGGGCGATGACCGACAGCTCGAGCGTGGCCTTGTCGGCCGGGTGGTCCTTGCAGGGGAACCAGCTGTGGCTGGAATAGGGCTGGCTGACGTTGCCCACCGTCGGGGCGCCGGCCTGCGGGTCGTCAGGTTCCAGCGAACCGCGGCGGCGCAGCAGCAGACCGGCCCAATAGGGCCCATGCCGCGGCGGCGAACCCGCGTAAGTGACGGAGACCGTGAGTTCGGCGCCCGCCATCGGTGGGTTCGCGAGCGCGACGCGCAGGCTGTCGCCGGCGTGGATCCAGGGGACCGGCGCGCCGTCCTGCAGCACCGCGCCGACGCTGAGCTGATCGACCAGGTCCAGGCGGAGCTCTGCCGGCGGATCGTCGAGCAGGCGCAGCCGGATGTGGCACGTGCCGGCGATGCGGGGCGTGCGCGGCGGCAGGGCGACCAATTCGAGTTCGAGGCCGTAGGCGAGCACGTCGTAGCCGCGCGGATCGGCGGACGGTATGCGGCCGGGCCAGGGGGCGGCCGGCGCGACATCTGTCGGCGGCCGCTTGTCGACCGGGGCCCGATCCGGCGGCGGGAGCCAGGTCGCGGTGGCCGACCGCGCCGAGAGCAGGCAGAGCAGCAGCAGTAGGGTGATCGGCCTGGCCATGCCGGCATGATAGCACGACCGCGGCGCGCCTCAAAGCCGCCGCGGTCCGCATCACGTGACGGCGCCGCTCAGGTCTCGTCGCTCAGCGCTCCGACCAGCGTCAATTCCTGCGACGTCAGGATCTGCTCGACGTCCAGGAGCATGACCACGTTGTCCTGGAACTTGCCCATGCCGAGCAAGAACTTCTCGGCGTCCGTGCCGCCGAAGCTCGGCGGCGGCTCGACCTGCTCCGCCTTGATCTCCATGACCTCGGAGACCTGATCGACGATCACGCCCATCGTGACCAGGGCGCCGTTCATCGTGATCTGCACGACCATGACGCACGTCAGCTCGTTGTCTTGCTTGGCGGCCATGCCGAACTTCAGGCGCAGGTCGATGACCGGGATCACCTTGCCGCGCAGATTGATCACGCCGCGGACGAACGGCGGCGTGCGCGGCACGGCCGTGATGTTCATCAGGCCGATGATCTCCTGCACCTTGAGGATCTCCAGACCGAAATTCTCTGCTCCCAACTTGAAACCCATGTACTTGCCGGCGAGCCTGCGGCTCACCTCGGCCGCTTCCAGCAGTCCCGTCCCGCTCTGGGTGGTCGTCATGTTCTGAACCCCTTTGGCATGTCTGCGGGTGTTGGCGAACGCAGACAGGGATCGGCAGGAGGCCAGTGAGCTTGAGGAAATTGATATACGAAGGCGAAATTTGATCGTATATGACTAGTGCGGGTCCTGCCGCCAGCCGCCGGTCCAGAGCCGGAGGGCGCCGTCATGGTCGCAGGCCAATCCCGCCAGCCACGGATGCCGGATCAGCACCGCACGGGTGCGCAACAGCGGCTGCACCGCCTGGCTGCGCTCGAGCCTGCGGGCGACCGCCTCGGCCTGCGTCGGCGCCAGGTCGTCGAACGGCTGCGCGGGCGTCGCGCCCGGCGGAATGGCGCGAATGGCGAGTTCCGATTCGAGTCCGGCCTCGACCAGCCAGTCGCCGTAGGCGAGCAGGCTGGCGAGGTCTTCGCATGGCAGCGGCCAGCGATGCGGCCACGGCAGGACGACCGCGCCGGCGCGCGCCGCGTGGATGTGCGCCGCCAACTCGTCGTCCGCGACGGCCAGCGCCTCAGGGGCGATCCCAGGCGCCGGAGCCGGCGGACGGGTCAAGGGTCCGGTGCCCGGGCGCTCGGGTCCCGGTCCCAGCGGCCGCGCCGCGAGAGCGGCGAGACGCTCGGCCAGGCGCCCCGCGTCAGGGTCGGATCGCGGCCAGAGGACGAGGTCGGTATCCCGCGAAGCCTGCACCGTGCGGCCAGCCAGCGACGGGCTGCCGCGCGCGGGGACCACAGGCGGTAGGACCGGGCACGCTCCGCGCATCGGCTCGAACGCGAAGAACGGCGCCGGCTCGGCCTCCTGGCGCGAGACCTCGCGCGCCAGTTCCAGCGGGTCCCAGCCGGCGGTCCAGCGCCGGCGGTCCCGATCCGCGACGCCGGTAGGCTCGGTAGGTACGACGAGGAAGTAGGAGCGGTCCCACGGCAGCGGGTCGACGCTGGTACCGGGCCGCCCGCGGTAGTACGCGACGACCTCGCGCTCGCGCGTAACCAGCGCCGCGGCGCCTGCATCGAGCAGCTCGCGCGGGTCTTGGTCCGCGCCGAGCAGGATCGTCAGATCTCGCCAGATCGGCGCCAGGGGATGGCCTGGCGCCGGCACGAGGACCAGACGCGGCGACGCGCCTGGATTGAGCGGGCGCAGCGGACCGCTGCCGGTCGGCCAGCCGAGGTCGTCGCCGCCGCCGACCACGGCGAGGTGCGGGTGCGCCAGCAGCCAGGGCAGAAGATCGTCGGGTGTCGGCAGATCGATGGCCAGCTCCCGCGGGCCGAGGATCTGCAGCGAAGCGCCGCGCGGCTGGAAGCGCAGGAACGGCGTCGGTTCGCCGAACTGTTCGCAGAGAGCCTCGACACGCCGCCAGGCGTCCAGGACGTGGATCGCGCCCAGAGGCGTGCCGTCCCAGAATCGCGCGTTGTCGCGGAGCCGCAGGACCCAGCGGCGTCCGCCATCGTACGCCTGCCATGATTGGGCCAGGCCGGGCTCGATCCGTCCGGCGCAGTCGATGCGCACGAGGGTCTCGTACAGATTGCGGAAAAGATGCCGCTCGGCCTCGGTGCGGGCCAGCGGAGCGCGCGCGGGTTCGACGCCGCCGGGCAACGCCATGGTGAAGCTCGCGCTGGCGCGCGGCTGTTCCTGGCCGGGACACGGGGCGGTCGTCAAGACCGGCAGGTCCAGGACGGGCGACGGGTGGGCGCGGTCGCGCCACGTCTCGTCGCGCGGCGTCCCGGTGCCGGCGCAGCCGCTCAGCACGAGCAGCGCCCAGATCGTGATGCCTGCCGTGATCGCTCGCATCGGCGCTGCCTCGCTCACCGCGTCCCATCGGGCTCCCGCCACAAGATAGCGGTGAACGCCGGTGCGGCTCCAGCGCGATCGTCAAGCGCGGGGTACGGCGCGCGCCGTGGCGTCAACCGCACCCGACGACCGTGGCGGCACGGGCCAGCCGGCGTTTGGCCGGCGCGGCGGGCGCCGCGCGCGCGGCGGCGCTCTGGCGCGGCGGCGGGCGCAAGCTCGCCGATCGCGACCGGTGCGGACCGGAACCTGCAGTCGCCCCGCCGCCGCCGGACGGCGGAGGTGCCGTCCCGCGGTCACGCACACCCTTCACCAAGGAGAGACGCGCGATGCATGACGCTATTCGGCGGCGCGGGGGCGGCGGATTGCTGCTGGCTGCCGCGCTCGGTCTGAGCCTCGCCGTGGGGACGGCGCAGGCCGAGCTGGTCATCAACGAGTTCCTGGCCAATCCGGGCCGGGACTGGGACGGCGACGGAGCGGTCGACAGCCGCTTCGACGAGTGGGTCGAGGTCTACAATCCCGGGCCCGACGCCGTGGACCTGTCCGCGTACTGGCTGCGCGACGGACTCGACGAGAATCCCAACCTCAACCTCTCCGGCGCGCTCGCGCCGGGCGAGACGGCGGTCTTCTACGGTTCGGACGCCGTGGCGTGGCAGGCGGAAAACGGCGCCGGCAGCGCCGGCCTGTCGTTGAACAACGGCGGCGATACGGTCGTGCTCCTGAAGACAGATCCCGAGGATCCCGCGCGGCGGATCATCGTCGACGCGTTCCTGTACCCGGCGCACGTCGGTGTCGTCGACCGGGCCTGCGGCCGGCTACCCGACGGCCAGGACTGGGCGCTCTTCGACGGGCTGAACCTCTACGGCGGCAGCTTGTATCCCCAGGGCTCCGGCTGCGACCCCTCGCCCGGGGCGAACAATCTCTGCGGCGGCGGCACGCCCAGTGCGAGCGGCAGCTGGAGCGAGCTCAAGGCGAACTGGCGCTGAGCGGCCGCCGCGCCATGCGGTCGCTCGCGAGTTGGAGTATCGTTTGACGGTTCGGGCGTCGTTTCGGCGGCGCCTGATCCGTCTTCGAGCATCCGGACGCCGAGAAGAGATCGCCGCGCGCGGGAGGTCGCAACGTGGGCCAGATCACGGACAGGGATCCCGACCGCACCGCCGTCATCTGCGGCGCGGTCCGCACGCCTATCGGTCGTTTTCAGGGCGGCCTCAGCCCGCTGCGCGCGCCGCAGCTCGGCGCCGAGGCGGTCAAAGCGCTGCTGGCCGCCACGGGCCTGGATCCTGCGGCGCTCGACGAGGTCATCCTGGGCAACGTGGTCCAGGCGGGGCAGCACCAGAACCCGGCGCGGCAGGCGGCCATCTACGGCGGCGTGCCGCACACGGTCAGCGCGCTGACGGTCAACAAGGTCTGTGGATCCGGACTGAAAGCCGTGGCGCTGGCGGCCCAGGCCATCCGCGCGGGGGAGGCGCGCTGCGTGCTGGCCGGCGGCTTCGAGAGCATGAGCAACATACCGTATGCCGTACCTGCCGCCCGCGATGGTCTGCGCCTCGGCGACGGCAAGCTCGTCGACCTGCTCGTCCATGACGGATTGTGGGACGTCTACAACGATTTCCACATGGGGATGACTGCCGAATGGGTCGTCGACACCTACGGGATCTCGCGCGCGGACCAGGACGCCTATGCCGCGGAGAGCCACCGCCGGGCGGTCGCCGCCTGGCAGAGCGGCGCGTTCGCGCGCGAGGTCGTGCCCGTGGCGGTGCCGCAACGCAAGGGCGAACCGGTCATCTTCGCCCAGGACGAGGGGCCACGCGCCGACACGACCGCCGCGACGCTGGCGGCGATGCGGCCGGCCTTCAAACGTGACGGCGGCACGGTGACCGCCGGCAACGCCTCGACGATCAACGACGGCGCCGCGGCGCTGCTGGTCTGCTCGGCGGCGTTCGCGGCCGCGCACGGGCTCGCGATCCGCGCCGAGGTCGTGGCCTACGGTACTGGCGCGGTCGCTCCGCGCGAGGTCATGATGGCGCCCGTGACCGCGGTCGGCCGCCTGCTGTCGCGCAGCGGACGCCGCATCGCGGACTTCGACCTCGTGGAAGTCAACGAGGCCTTCGCCGCCCAGGCCGTGGCGGTGTCGCGCGAACTGAAACTCGATCCCGAGCGGACGAACGTGCGCGGCGGCGGCATCAGCCTGGGCCATCCCATCGGCTGCACCGGCGCCCGCATCCTCGTGACCCTGCTGCACGCGCTCGAGGACCGCGACGGCGAGCACGGTCTGGCCACGCTCTGCCTGGGCGGCGGCGATGCCGTGGCGCTGGCGATCCGTCGGCTCGGGTGAACCAGGCACGCTCAGAAAGGACAGGCATGAAGGTCGCAGTCATCGGTGGCGGCACGATGGGCAACGGCATCGCCCACGTCTTCGCCCAGCACGGGCACGCCGTCGCGCTCATCGATACGGGCGCCGACGCTCTGGCCAGGGCGCGCGCGACGATCGAGCAGAACCTGGCCCGGCAGGTCAAGAAGGAGTCGATCACCGCGCAGGAAGCGGCCGACACGCTGCAGCGCGTGAGCGCGAGCACGTCGCTCGACGCCGCCGCCGACTGCCGGCTCGTCATCGAGGCGGTGTTCGAGGACTTCGATGTCAAGCGCGACATCTTCAGCCGGCTCGACGCGATCTGCGCCGCGCCGGCGATCCTCGCCTCCAACACGAGCAGCATCAGCGTCACGAGGATCGGCGGCGCGACCCGGCGCGCCGACCGCGTCATCGGCATGCACTTCATGAACCCCGTGCCGGTCATGAAGCTGGTCGAGGTGATCTGCGGCCAGGCGACCAGTCCGCAGACGCTCGCCTTCGTCACGCAGACGGCGACGGAGTTGGGCAAGGTGCCGGTGACGGTCCAGGACTATCCGGGATTCGTCAGCAACCGCGTGCTGATGCCGATGATCAACGAGGCGATCTACTGCCTCATGGAGGGCGTGGCGGACCGCGAGGCCATCGACACGGTCATGAAGCTCGGCATGGCCCATCCGATGGGGCCGCTGGCCCTTGCCGACTTCATCGGCCTGGATGTCTGCCTGAGCATCATGGAGGTCCTGCACGCGGGTTTCGGCGACAGCAAGTATCGCCCCTGCCCGCTCTTGCGGCGCATGGTGGAGGCCGGGTTCCTGGGACGCAAGACCGGCCGCGGCTTCTACGAATACCATTGAGCCGATCCACGGCCGCGCGGGGGCGCGCACGGCCGTCGGCGCAGGAGGCGGCTTTGGAGTTCTCACTCAGCGAGACCCAGCGCATGATGCGCGACATGACGCGCGACTTCGCCGCCCGGCAGATCGCGCCGCTGGCGCACGCGATGGACGCCAGCGGCGAGATTCCCGACGAGTTGGTCGCCAAGCTGCGCGAGGCGGGCTTCTTCGGGTTGAGCTACGCGCCGGAGCACGGCGGTCTCGGGCTGGACACGGTCTCCTACGGCCTGGTGGTCGAGGAGCTGGCGCGGCAGTCGGCCGGCGTGTGCATCATGATCACCGTGCACAACAGCGTGGGCTACTATCCGGTGGCCGGCTTCGGCAGCGCCGAGGTCAAGAACGCTTTCCTGCCTCGCATGGCCGCCGGGCAGATCGCCAGCTTCTGCGTCTCCGAGCCCGATGCCGGCAGCGACGCGGCGGCGCTCGCCGCCACGGCGCGGCGCGACGGCGATGCTTACGTGCTGGACGGCTCCAAGGTCTGGGTGACCAACGGCTCGCGCGCGCAGTTCTTCGTGGTGCTCGCGCGCACGCCCGGCACGACCGGCCACCGCGACATCCACGCCTTCCTGCTGGAACGCGACGTGCCCGGCCTGGCGGTCGCCAAGAAGGAGGACAAGCTGGGCCTGCGCGCCAGCGACACGGTCGTCCTCGGCCTCGACGGCGTGCGGGTGCCGGCGTCGCAGCGTCTCGGCGCGGAGGGCGAGGGCTTCAAGATCGCGATGAGCGCGCTGGACGGCGGCCGGATCGGCGTCGCGTTCCAGGCGCTGGGCATCGGCAGGGCGTGCCTCGAAGAGGCGGTGCGCTACGCCCGCACGCGGCAGGCGTTCGGCAAACCGCTGGCCGCGCAGCCGGCCATCCAGCAGAAGCTGGCCGACATGGCGACCGAACTGGACGCCGCCCGGCTGCTCGCCCTGCGGGCCGCCTGGCTCAAGGACCAGGGGCAGCCGTTCACCCGCGAAGCGGCCATGGCCAAGCTCTTCGCGAGCGAGGCGGCCGGCCGCGCCGCCGACGAGGCCCTGCAGATCCACGGCGGCTACGGCTACGTCAAGGAATATGCGGTCGAACGCTACTACCGCGACGTGCGCGTGACGCGCATCTACGAAGGGACGAGCGAGATCCAGCGGCTCGTCATCGCCCGCGCCGTCCTGCAGGACTAGCGCGGACCGCTCGCCGCCGGCCGCCGCCGCGCAGGTTTCCGTTGCCCGAACGACCGCGAACGTTCATCCTGGGCGGAGTGCGCGCGCCGGGCCGCGCCGCCGCCGTGCGCCGTCCGCCGTCCGTTGGCCGACACCGCGAGGAGAACCCATGCAGTGGAGCGTAAGCAAGGCCGAACCCGCCGCGCAGGCCGGCGATCTGCTGGTGTTGCCGGTGCCGTCCCGGGACGACGAGCCTGACCTCGCGGCCGTCCTGCCGCTGCTCGGCGAACGCAGGCGCCTGGCGGCGGTCATCCGGCGCGGCGGATTCCGCGCCCAGGCCGGCTCGTCGCTGGCCTGCAACGTGCCTTCGCTGAAGGCGGAGTGGGTCTTGCTGGTCGGGCTCGGCCCGGCGGCCAAGATCTCCCTGGAAGGCCTGCGCCGCGCCGCCGCGTGGGCCGCGCGTCAAGCCCGCGGCATGCGGGCCAGGACGGTCCTGGTCCAGCCGCTGGCGGCCCGGACCGGCTTCGATCCGGCGACGGTCGTCCGCTGTTGGGTCGAGGGCGCCGAACTCGCGCTGGCGCCCGCCGGGCCGGCCAGGCCGGCCGGCGACGACGCCGATCTGCCGCGCTCCTGGCGCGTCCTCGGCGACCGCGCCGCCGATCTGGCGGCCTTGAGGCAAGGCCTGCGCGAGGGGGAGATCAACGCCGCGGGCTGCCTGGAGGCTCGGCGCCTGGTGAATCTGCCGCCGAACGTGCTGACGCCGCAGCAGCTCGCCAGCGAAGCGCGCACGCTGGCCGATCGAGTCGGCCTGAAGTGCACGGTCCTCGGTCCGGCCCAGTTGCGACGCCTGAAGCTCGGCGGCCTGCTCGGCGTGGGCCAGGGCAGCGTCAACGAGCCGCGGCTGATCTGCCTGGAGAGCCGCGAGGCGCCGCCGGCGGCGCCGACGGTGGCGCTGGTCGGCAAGGGCGTCACGTTCGACTCGGGCGGCATCTGCCTGAAGCCCGGCGCCAAGCTCGACGTCATGAAATGCGACATGGCGGGCGCGGCGGCGGTCCTCGGCGCCGCTCTGATCATCGCGCGACGCCAGCTGCCCGTGCGGCTGCTGGCCGTGGCGCCGGCGGCGGAGAACATGCCCGACGGACGCGCCATCCGTCCCGCCGACGTGCTCACGCTGGGCGGCGGCAAGACGGTCGAGGTGCTCACCACCGACGCCGAGGGCCGGCTCATCCTCGCCGACG
>CAZJWO010000064.1:0-21716 GCA_964549735.1 uncultured Fibrobacteraceae bacterium
TGCACGATCGCCATCTTGCGCGTCTGCGTGAAGCCGCGCCCGGTCAGGCGGTAGGCGTACACGCCGCTGGGCACCGGCAGGCCGGCGTCGTCGCGACCGTTCCACGTCTGCGTGTGCTGCCCGGCGGGCAGAATCTCGTCGAGCAGCGTGCGCACCTTTTGACCCCGCACGTCGAAGATCTCGAGGCGGACCAGTCCGGCGTCGGCCGGCACCGCGAAGCTGATCTCGGTGGCGGGGTTGAACGGATTCGGCGCGTTCTGCGCCAGCGCGAAGGCCGGCGGCAGGCCATGCTGCGGCGCGCCCGTCGCGCCCTCGTCGCAGATGAAGTCGGTGATGTCGTACAGCGCCCAGCTGTTCAGCGTGCCGGTGCCGCCGGAACCCTGGTCGCGCACCATCAGCTCCCAGACGCCGTCGAGCGGCTCGCCCAGGAAGCGGCTGAACGACTGCGCGGGGGTCAGCGTGTTGGGGTAGTTGCCGACGATGTCGTCGGCCGAGCCGCCTTCCAGCACGTGCAGGAACGCTCGGGTGCCGGACGGCGAGGTCAGCCAGAGCACGAGATCGCCGATGGCGGTGTGCCGCAGGTCGATGTCCATGTTGATGTCTTCGGAGACCAGCGCGCCCGTTCCGCTGATGGTGATGCGGCTGAAGACCGCCGTGCCGTCGTTGTCGGGAATCGCCGCGTACGGGGCGAGGTGGCCGTAGCCGCCCACCGGCACGCCGGCGAACGTCTGGGTGCCGAGCACGTCGTTCGAGGGGCCGGACCAGCCGGTGAACGACACGGTCAGGTCGAAGACGAGCAGCGTGCCGCACGACACCTCCGTATCCACCGCGAATTCATAGTCGACCGTCGCCGTGCCGCTGCCGCCGCCGGCCACCAGATCCGGGAACGCGGCGCTCGCCTGGGTGACGCTGACTCCGGGGGTGGCGGACGACAGCACGGCGCTGACGCCCGTCGCGTCCGAGAGGCCCGAGTTGTTCAGCGTCACGCGCACGGAGACGGTCTCGCCGGGATCGGCGGCGCCGTTGCCCGACGGTTCGCCGACGATCGCGAAGGCCGCGAGGCCGAGCGCCGGCGTCGGCGCCAGCACGATGTTGTGCACCAGGAACTTCTGCAGGTAGACCGTCCCGTGCGGGCTGCCGGGGTAGAGGTCCAGCGCGGTCGCGATGATGCTGTTGGCCAGATCGCGCATCTTCATGCCGCTGCCCATGCCGAACTGTGACTCGAGCATGATGGTGTCGCAGGACTCGCGGCTCTCGCCGTGCGTCTCGACGAGCGTCCGCATGGCCTGGTAGATCGGCGTCGACCACAGCTCGTCCGAGATGCCGCCGGGTATCGACTGGTGCGCCCCGTAGTTGGTCGAATGCACGTACTGCAGGTTCGTGCGGTTCATGACGCGGCCCGGCCAGCACAGGTTGCCCTGGCCGTGTCCGTCCCAGTGGAAGATCCAGTCGGGATAGAAGATGGGACCGTTGGGGGTGCCGTAGCTGTAGGAGCCTGCCCAGTAGTCGCCGAAGCCTTCGCCGATGGCGCCGGTGTCGCCGCCTGTCCAGCTCGGGTTGATGCTGTAATTGATGGCGTGGCCGTACTCGTGCAGGATCACGTCGGCGTCCTCGTTGTCGTCGACGCAGCCGTGGCCGAAGGTCAGGCGGTTGGTGCCGGGGTAGTACGCCGAGTTGTCGGCGCCGTTGAAGCCGTCCGTGTCGGCGCTGATCGAGCCCTGCTGGATGCCGCGCGCGCCGACGAAACCGAGCGACTGGATGTAGCGCTGGTTCTGGTCGAGGTGGAAGTACGTGTTGGCGTCGTTGAAGCTGTTGACCCCGCGCGTGCGGTCCCAGTTGCCGTCGGCCGTGGTGCTGGGCGGCGTGGAAGGCGGATCCCAGTCCAGGATGTTGACCCAGGGTCCGTTCAGGCGGTAGAGGCCGCCGGAGAACTGGATGTCCAGCAGGTCGCGCAGGAAGTACGAGCCGACGAACGCGCTGGCCGGGCTGCCGTCCTGCAGGTTGTTGTTCAGCAGGGTCGTGCGCGGATCGGGGTCGAACACCAGGCCCGTGCCGCTGGCGCGATCCAGGCCGGCCCGCCCGACGACCTCGCGGCGCTGCGCTTCCTGCGCCTCGATCGCGGCGAATTCGGCCTGGCGGTCGGCGAGCGGCCCCTCGTGCGCCGCGAGGCGTTCATACGGCGGGTCCAGCGGCTTGCGCGGGTGGAACGCGTCGCTGAGTTCGACGACCTCGCCCGTCAGGGCGTCGACGCGCAGGCGCCACGCGCCTTCCGGCGCGGCGAGGTCGAGCACGACCAGCCAGTTCAGGCGGAAGCTCGATCCCTCGGGCGTGTAGACCAGCTCGGCCGTCGGCAGCGCTCGCAGAGCGCCATGGGCGCGCACGTGTCGCCACGCGGCGTCGTACGCGGCGTCGCGATCGAGCCCCGACCTGGGCAGGAGTTCCACCTCGAGACCGGTCGGGTAGGTGTTGTTGTAGGCGCGCAGCACGCGCCCGTCGGCGTGCGCGATCGACACCACCGCCTCGCCGCCCTGCACCGGAAGGCCGTGCAGCATCTGCTGGAAGCGGAAGTGGCGGCCCAGGAGGCTCTCGCGCTCCTCGACGAGCGCGAGGTTGGCGAGGTCGGCCGGCAGCTGCAACTGGCCGGCGCGACTCTGCAGGAATTCGCGGGCCGCCGATTCGGGCGCAAGTCCGCGCACCTGATCCCACCGCGGGGCGATCATGAGCTTGGGCGTCGTGCGATGGTCGTCGTGTCGGGTATCGAGGGTCGTGGCGCCGGCGGCTGCCACCAGGGACAGCAGCAGGGCGAGGGTGCCGAACAGTAGGGATTTCACCGCGGGTTCTCCTTGAAGGTTCTGCGGGCTCGGACTACGGGCCAATATACTACGACAGGAGTGGGCTCTCGCTGTTGCTCAATTTTCCGGCCCGCCGAACGTGCGCATTCAACTGCGGCGCCGGGGCCGCCCGTAGAGGCCGCTACGGCTGCCCGGCGGCCCGAGGCCGCGGCGTGTCGGCGGTATCTCGCGATTCCCTGCTGGCCGATCGCCGCCGGCGGGGTATGATCGGCTCGGATCCAGGGCCGCATTCAGGAGCGTGACGTGTCCGATCAGTTCCCCATCTTCCTCGGGGTCGGCGTCGTGGCGGCCCTGGTCGCGGTCTACGTGCATCGCGAGGACCAGAAGCGGCGCCGCCTGCTGCAGGCCTGGGCGCGCAGCCAGGGCTTCACGCTGCACGACGCGCGCCGCACGGGCTGGGAGCGCGAGTATCCCGCGTACAAGCTCTTCACGCGCGGCTACAGCCGGCACTCCCGGCTGCATCTCGAGGGCGCGGTGGAGGGCCGGCGGGTGCGCTGCCTCGACTACCGCTTCACCACCGGCTCGGGCCGCAACCGCCGGACGCATCGCTACGGCGTGGTCGTCATGGACACCGGCACGCCGGTCATCCCCCTGCACATCCGCCGCGAGCACGCGCTGGACCGCGTCGGCGAGTTCTTCGGCGGCGGCGACATCAATTTCGAGTCCGATGCGTTCAGCCGGCGCTTCCACGTCTCGAGCGCCGATCGCAAGTGGGCCTACGACGTCATCCAGACCGCCATGATGGACGCCCTGCTCGCGTCCGACGTCCACCACGTGGAGTTCGGCTTCGCCGAGCTGGCCGTCTACCGTCCCGGCGCGCTGGCCGGCAAGCAGCTGCACGAGGACCTCAAACTCGTGCGCCGCATCTTCGATCTCGTGCCGGCCGACGTGCTGGCTCAGCTCCGGGGAGGATCGCGTTGAACGCCACCGTCGTCATCATCGCGCTCGCGCTGGCCGTCCTGCTGTGGCTGGCCCTGAACTACAACCGCCTGGTGCAGATGCGGCTGCACGTGCGCGAATCGTGGGCGGGCATCGACACCGAGCTGAAGCGGCGCTACGACCTGGTTCCCAACCTCGTCGAGACGGTCAAGGCCTACGCCGCCCACGAGCGCCAGGTGCTGGCCGAGGTGACCGAGGCGCGGGCGCGCGCGGTGGCGTCGACCGGAAGCCCGGGCCACCAGGCCGCCGACGAGAAGCCCCTCGTGGACGGCATGCGCCGCCTGCTGGCCGTGGCCGAACGCTATCCCGACCTGAAGGCCAGCCAGCACTTCCTCGAGCTGCAGCAGGAGCTGGCCGGCACCGAGGACCGCATCCAGCGGGCGCGCCGCTTCTACAACGCCAACGTGCGCGACCTCAACACCCGGGTGGAGGTGTTCCCCTCGAACCTCGTGGCGCGCCTGTTCGGCTTCGCGCCGGAGGAGTTCTTCGAGGTGGAGTCGTCCATCGTGCGGCAGGTCGTCGACGTCTCCTTCGAGGGCTGATTCGGGGTGTTATTCGCGGATATCTCGAGGCGGGCCGGTACGGCCCGAGCCTCGTGCTCGCGTTCCGGATCGCGCGGACCTTCGGGGTCGGGATCGAGGACGTCTTCCAGTGGAAGGACTAGCGAGTGGCGGTCGTACGCCCAGCGTCACTTCGTCCGCGCAGCCGCGGCGCTACGTCCTGCCACCGCCCTCGGCCATCCGCAACGCGTACAGCGCGTAGAACGCCGCCGCCTTGACCAGGTGCTCGACGGGCACCCGCTCGTCGGGCGCGTGGGCCTGCGGCTCGTCGCCAGGTCCGAAGCCGATGACCGGGATGCCGTGCAGGCCGTTGATGGCCACCCCGTTGGTCGAGAACGTCCAGCGGTCGATCAACGGCGCGCTGCCGAACAGCTCCTCGTGCACGGCGACGCCGGCCTTGACCGCGGCGTGGTCGGCGGGGATCGCCCAGGTCGGGTAGTACTTCGGCATGCCGTAGCGCAGGCCGGTGTAGGCCAGGCCGTCGTAGTGCAGGACCGAGACCGTGGCTTTCGGGTCGTCCAGCAACGCGCGGACCTCGGCGAGCGCAGACTCCTGCGTCTCGCCCGCGGTCAGCCGGCGGTCGAGGTGCAGGTGCGCCGCGTCGGCCACGGCGCAGAGCGAGGGCGAGCCGGAGCGGAACTCGGTGACCGTGACGCTGCCCTTGCCGAGGAACGGGTCGGCGGCGAGCGTCGGGTGGAGCTTCTCGATCGCCAGGCACAGGCGCGCGGCCGGGTAGATGGCATTGCGCCCGCGTTCGGGCGCCGAGCCGTGGGCCGACAGGCCGGTGAAGTCGACGCCGATCTCCATTCGCCCGCGCTGCCCGCGGTAGAGGTTCAGGCTCGTGGGCTCGGTCGAGATGACCAGCTCGGGCCGCACGCCACCCTCCTCGATGAGGTACTTCCAGCAGAGGCCGTCGCAGTCCTCCTCCATGACCGTGCCGGTGCACAGCAGCGTGAGGCGGTCGCCCAGGCCCAGCTCCTTGACGATGCGGCCCGCGGTCACGAAGGCCGCCGCGCCCCCCTTCTGGTCGACCGAGCCGCGGCCCAGCACCCAGCCATCGCGCACCTCGCCGCTGAACGGCTCGAAGGTCCAGTTGTCGCGGTTGCCGACGCCGACGGTGTCCATGTGCGCGTCGATCGCCAAGAGGCGCGGACCGTGTCCGATCCGGCCGATGACGTTGCCCAGCGGGTCGGTCGTGACCTCGTCGAAGCCGGCCTCGCGCATCTGGCGGCCCAGCTCGGCGTTGACCGATTCCTCCTGGCCGCTGAGCGAGGGGATCTGCACCAGCCGCGAGAGGTTGTCGGCCGTCTTGTCACGGTACGTCTCGGCCAGCGCAAGCACCTGCTGCGCGAGGTTGCTGTCGGTCTCGTTCATGAGTCGTTCTCCTCGCGGATAGTCCCGCCTCTCGACGTTGCGGATCCTGCTCGATTGGGGGGACTGTACTGCCGTGACCGCCCCGTTTCAAGTCGGGGCGGGAAACCGCACGAGAACGATCTCGCGCGGCCCGATCTAGCAGATCGGTTCGTCTGCGACGGCCGCCATTGCTCCCGGTCGTTCCGTCCCCCTTGTCTCCGTGGCGGTGACAGCGCCCAGAGCTATGGCCGGGATACTACGATCGCCAACATCGGCCGGATGGGATTATCGGGAGGGACAAGCGCGGGGTTTTTGCCAATTACGGCGATCCGGGCGCCAACTCCCCGGCCCACAGTCGCTCGAGGAATACAGGCCACGGCAAGATCTCGATACCGTCGTCGGATGCTCTCGGCTTCGGATCCCTCGTGACCAGGATGCAGCGTCCACCACCGAACTCGCGCCTGAACTCGCGCAATCCCTTGAGGTGCCGATCGTCGGCCCTCTCGGTCGACTTGATCGCCACGGCCACCTCGGCGTCGCCCAGGACACAGTCGACCTCGATCTGCGACACCGTACGCCAGTAGGCCAGCGGATAGTTCAGCCCGGAGTAGCTCGCGTGGGCCCGGATCTCGGTCACGAGGTAGTGCTCGAACGCGCGGCCGAACAACTCCGAGCCCGGCTGCACCCAGCCTCGCCGCGCGATCTCGGCAACGCCCCCGACATCGAAGAAATAGAAACGCGGCGCAGCGATGACCCGTCGTTTCGCGCGGCGCCGGAAGGACGGCACCTCGAACCCGATCAAGGTATCCTCGAGGATCTGGAAATACTGCTTGATGGTCGGCGAGCTCACACCGCACTCCCGGGCGATGTTGCTGAAACTGACGATCTCGCCGTTGCCGAGCGCGGCCACCTCGAGGAAACGGCTGAATGCCGGGACATTGCGGGTGAGCGCCTCGGCGGTGATCTCTTCACGCAGGTAGTCGCCGGCATAGGCGGCGAGCAGGGGACGCGGCGAGTTCGCGAGGTAGTGGCGCGGCACGAGGCCGTGGTTCAAGGCGCGGTCGAGGTCGAAATCACCGAGTTCCGGATAGACGAGCGGAAACAGCTCGTAACGCACGGCCCTACCGCCGAGCAGGTTTCCGTGTTGCCGGCGCAACTTGCGAGCGCTCGATCCGCAGAGGATGAATCGCAGTCCGGCGTTCTCGATGAGCCAATGGACCTCGTCGAGCAACGCGGGGATCTTCTGGATCTCGTCGATGATGATGGGATCGGTTTGCGTGGCGCCGTCCAACCCTCGGGCGCGGCATTCCTGGCGGATCAGGGTGGGATCCTGGACCAGGCGACGGTATTCGTCGGCCAGAAGGAGGTCGTACCTTGGCGCCGACGGGAAGAGCTGGCGAAGGAGCGTCGTCTTTCCGGTCTGGCGGGGGCCCCAGAGGAAGCAGGTCTCGGTGGACGACATTTCTAAATTCAACATTCTCTTTATCATGATATTTTAAGATATAGTTTTAGATTCCCGTGTCAACGGAAAGATTCTTGTCCCTTCCAGGAATCCGGTCCCGAAGCACTCCCCTCGCCCCTCCCGATAATCCAGGGGGTCACGATCGGATCTCGTTGGTTGGCAGGCCTTCAACGCCGCCGGCGGCAATGTGGGCGTGGGGACGATCACCCCCACGGCCCGCCGGCGCCGTCGTCGGATAATACGCCGTCGGCCACCAGCACGTGCGCGTGGGTCGAACCGTAGGCTCAAGGATGTGTGGATGATCGCGGCAGACCGGCCAGCAAGGCCATGATCCTCTCGGGCACCAGCGGCGCTTCATAGCAGATCGGCGTGCCGACACCGGCGGCCCGCACGGCGTCGAGCGCGGCGAAGAAGGCGCCGATGCCGTACATCAACGGCGGCTCGCCCACGGCTTTCGAGGCGAGCACGGCTTCGGGATTGTCCGCGTCGGGCAAGAACGCGACGTCCAGCTCGGCCGGCGCGAAGTGGATGTCGGGGACCTTGTACTTGCCGGCGGTGTCGTGCCGCAGCCGTCCCTGCCCGTCGTAGGCGGCCTCTTCGAGGAGCATCCAGCCGAGACCCTGCAGCAGACCGCCCTCGACCTGGCCCAGGTCGGTCGCGAGGTCGAGGCTGCGGCCGCCGTCGTGCACGAGGCGCACGCGGTCGACCGCGACCGTGCCGCGCAGCACGTCCAGGGTGACCTCGACGAGCGCGGTGCCGTACACGTGGTACGCGAACGGGCGCCCCTTCTCGGTCGCGCGGTCGAAGTGCAGGCGCGGCGTCGCGTAGTGCGCGTGCGCCGAGAGGTCGGTGCGCGCCAGGTAGGCGGCCTGCACCAGCTGCGGCCAGGCGAGGCGCGTCGGCCGCTCCTGGTCGAGCACGCGCTCGGCGGCGATGCGCACGCGGTCGGGGTCGGCGAGCGACAGCTCGCGCGCGGCCACGGCGCGCAAGCGCGCGAGGATCTGCAGGCAGGCCTGGCGCGCCGCCTCGCCGTTGAGGTCGGCGCCGGTGCTGGCGGCGGTCGGCGACGTGTTGGCCACGCGCGTCGTGTTCGTGGTCTCCAGGCGCACGCGCGCCAGGTCGATGCCGAGCGTCGCGGCCACGATCTTGCGCAGCTTGACGGCGACGCCCTGGCCCATCTCGACCGCGCCGGTCGACAGGCCCACGCTTCCGTCGACATACACGTGCACCAGCGCGCCCGCCTGATTCAGCGTCGTGTTCGTGAACGAGATGCCGAAGCAGACCGGCATCGCGGCGGCGCCCCGCTTGGTCGCGTGATTGGCGGCGTTGTGGGCGTCGGCCGCCGCGACGGCGGCGGCGATGCCGTGCGCGCGGTCCACCGCGTCCCAGCAGGCCTCGGCCCGGCAGTTCTCCGCCGCCATGCCGTACGGGAACACCGAGCCCGAGCGCAGGAGGTTGCGCCGCTGCAGCTCATGGCGCGGCATGCCGAGGCGCCGGGCCGCCAGATCGATCGCCGCCTCGATCATGAACATGCCCTGCGGCCCGCCGAAGCCGCGGAAGGCGGTGAAGGGCGGCAGGTTCGTGCGGCAGCTCAGCCCCGTGGCCCGCACGTTGGGCACGACGTAGCTGCCGGTCGCGTGGAAGAGCGAGCGTTCGAGCACGGCCGTCGAGAGGTCGGCCGCCGAGCCGGCGTTCTGGTAGAGCGTGACCTCGTAGGCGAGGAAGCGCCCGTCCGCGTCGAGACCGAGCCGGAAGTCGGCCTCGTAGGGGTGGCGCTTGCCGGTCAAGACCATGTCCTCGGCGCGGTTCAGCACCAGGCGCACCGCCCGGCCGGTCAGGCGCGCCCCCAGCGCGCAGATCACCGCCCAGACCGTGGCCTGGTCTTCCTTGCCGCCGAAGCCGCCGCCGATGCGGCGCACGTCGACCTCGACCGCGTGCATCGGCACGCCGAGCACGCGCGCGGCCTGGCGCTGCACGCCGGTCGGCGACTGGGTCGACGAGTGCAATCGCACCGTGCCGTCCTCGGCCGGGATCGCGAGCGCGCCCTGCGTCTCGAGGTAGAAGTGCTCTTGAGCGCCGGTCGTCGCCGACCCCGCCACGACGTGCGCGCAGGCGGGCCATGCCGCGTCGACGTCGCCGAGCGCGAACGTGCGCGCCGGCACCAGCAGCTGGCCGCGCCGGGCCGCTTCGCGCGCGGCGAAGATCGCCGGCAGCGGCTCGATCACGAGTTCGATGTCGCGCAGCGCCCGGCGCGCGGTGCGCGCGTCCGCGGCCAGCACGACCGCGACCGGCTGGCCCACATGGTGGACCTCGCCCGCCGCCAGCAGCGGCTCGTCGGGCAGGATCGGTCCGATCTGGTTCTCGCCGGGGATGTCGGCCGCGGTCAGCACCCGCACCACGCCGGGGCGGGCCAGCGCGCCCTCGGTGGAGAGCCGCGTGATCGTGCCGTGGGCGACCGGCGAGCCGAGTACGGCGGCGAACAGCGCGCCCTGCGGCGCGGCGATGTCGTCGACGAAGATCGCCTCGCCGAGCACGTGCAGATGCAGGTCGCCGTGCTTGCGGCCGCTCATATCAGCTCCTCGCAGCGCACGCGCGCCGGCGCGACGCGCAGCGCGTGGGCGAACAGCAGGCGCCGGGCCAGCTCGCGCTTGTAGGCGGCCGATCCGCGCACGTCGTCGATCGGGGCGATCTCGCCCCGCAGCACGTCGGCGGCCTCGCGCACCACGGCGGCGTCGAGCCGCCGGCCAAGCAGGAAGCGCATCGTCTCGCGCGCGAGCAGCGGGATCGGCGCCACGCCGCCGAAGGCGAGCGTGACGCCTTCAACCAGGCCATCGCCCGCGAGCGCGAAGCGGGCGGCCGAGTTGACGCTCGCGATGTCCAGGTAGCGGCGCTGCGAGACCTTCTCGTAGGAGACGAGGTCGCCGCCCACGCGCAGCGGCACGCGCACGGCGGTCAGGACCTCGCCGTGGGCCATCGCCAGCCGTTTGTAACCGAGGTAGAAGTCCGCGAGCGGCAGAACGCGCTCGCCGCCGCTGCAGCCGCCGCCCAGCGCGTCGCCGCTCTTGAGCACGACCGCGGCCTCGAGCGCCAGCAGCAGCACGGTCACGTCGCCGATCGGCGAGGCGTTGACCAGATTGCCGGCCACGGTCGCGCGGTTGCGGATGATCGTCGAAGCGAAGCGCGCCAAGGCCGCCGGCGCCGCCGGCACCAGGTCGGCGAACTCCGGCGCACGCATGAGGTCCTCGATGGCGACGCCGCCGCCGATGATCAGATGGTCGCCGGACCGCCGGATCGCGCCGAGCTCGCGGCGGCGCGAGAGGTAGACCACGCCCGGGTCGTGGCCGTCGCAGAACGCGACGTCGGGCTGCTGGATCAGCAGATCGGTGCCGCCGCCGAGCAGGACGGCCGGCGGCGCCGGCGCAGGGCGCGGGACGTCGGCGGCGCCGGCGTCGGCCGCGGCCTCGACCAGCAGGTCCGGAGCCGTCGCGAAATGCGGCGGCAGGACGCCCCAGGCGACGAGCTGCGCGATGCGCGGCCGCTCGCGGTCGAGGCGCGGCGCGTACGCGGAGCACAGCGCGTCGACGGCGCGCAGGATCGCCGCATAGCCGGTGCAGCGGCAGATGTTGCCGTCCAGGGCGGCGACGGCGTCGTCGCGGCTCAGGTCGTCGCTGCAGAGGAAGAACCCGGCGAGCGAGACGACGATGCCCGGAAAGCAGAAGCCGCACTGCGGCGCGCCCGCGTCGACGAGCGCTTCTTGGATCGGACCGAGTCCGGCCTGCAGGCGCAGGCCCTCGACGGTCACCAGGTGGCGGCCGGGCAGCTCGTCCACGGCGAGCAGGCACGAGCAGACCGCGCGGTAGCGCAGCGGCGCGGCCGGGCCGACCGGGCCGGCGGGTTCGCCCAGCAGCACCGTGCAGGCGCCGCACTCGCCCTCGCCGCAGCCCTCCTTGGTGCCGACCAGTCCGCGGCCGCGGCGCAGCCAGTCGAGCACCAGGCCGCGCTCGCCGGGCGCGAGCGCGACGACGCGGTCGTTCAGCACGAGGCGGCGCGGCGGGCTCATGGCGTCTCGGCCGCGTCGGCGGCGGCCGGGCGCGTCTTGCGGTCGCGCAGGTGCAGGTGGCCCGCGATGCCGCTGCGGTGAGCCTGCATCTCGGCGGCGATGGACAGCGCGACGGCGGCCGGCGTGTTGCCGCCCAGGTGCAGACCCACCGGGATGTGGATCCAGCCGAGGTCGTCCGCGCTCATGCCGGTGCGGCCGCGCACGGCAGCCAGCATCCGGTCGCGTTTGCGGCGCGACGCGACGACGCCCAGATAGGCCGGCCGCACGCCGCGCGCCAGCATCTGCACCAGCACCGTCTCGTCGCAGGCGTGGCTGTGCGTGGCGACCACGACGTAGGCCGCGTCCAGATCGGGCAGCTCGGGAAGCGCGGCGTAGTCGGGATCAGCCTGACGGTGGGGCAAGGCGAGGTCCGCGAGCTGTTCGGGGCGGCAGTCGATGAACGTGACCGCGAACCCGAGCGGCCCGAGGATGTCGGCCAGCGCCCGCCCGACGTGGCCCGCGCCGAAGAGGTACGCGGGCGTGCCGGTGCCGATCAGCTCGAAGAAGAGCGTGACCTGGCCGCCGCAGATCATGCCCGTGCTCTCGCCGTCCGCGTGCTCGCCGGGCTCGAGGTGGAAGACCTGCAGCAGCGGCTTGCGCTCGGCCAGGACGGCCTGCGCGCGCGCGATCGCCAGGTGCTCGAGCGCGCCGCCGCCCACGGTGCCGGCCAGGCGGCCGCCGGCGTCGACGAGCATCTTGCGCTGCAGCTCGGCCGGCGTGTGCCCCTTCACCGCGACCACGGTGACCAGCACGGCCCGCCGCCCCTGGCGCTCGAGCGCGACGACCTCGTTGTAGATGTCGAGCATGCCGTTCAACCCTCTCTACGGGGCGCGCCCGGTCACGACGCCGGGCCCGCCAGGCCGGCGAGATCCGCCGGCGCATCGAGGTCCATCAACACCGCCGGCTCGGCGACCGGCAGGCGCACCGGATCGAGGCGGGCGATCACGTCGCGCAAGGTCGCCGGCGGCCGGGCGGCGAGGATCAACCGCGCGGCCGCCGCGGGCAGCAGCACCGGGTGGCCGCCGCGGCCCTGGTGCTCCGGGACCACCGCGCGCATGCCGCCTTGCGCCAGGAAGGCCCGGATCAGCTCGCCGCCGACCTGCGCGCCGGCGAGCGGACAGTCGGCCGGCAGGACGAAGAATCCGGTGCAGGCGGCGTCGAGCGCGCGCGCGCCCGCCTGGACCGACGAGAACATACCGTCGTCGAAGGTGTCGTTGATGGCCAGCAAGGCCTTCGGCAGGCCGGCGATCAACGACGCGACCAGTTCGTGCCGGTAGCCTGCCACCACGACGACGCGCCGGCACCAGGGCTCGAGGCTGTCGACCGCGTGCAGCAGGAGCGGTCGGCCCTGGTGCAGGTGGGCCGGCTTGAACGTGCCGGCCCGGCGCGACCGGCCGGCGGCGAGCACGATGCCTTCGAACAACGTAGATCCTTTCGGACGACGTTTTCAAGGTAGGCCGCCGGGCGGCGGGCGACAACGCAAATCGGGTCGCGCGGCGGCGCTGGCGCGAGGTCTGGTCGAGTCGGCGTGGTTGCCCGTGGCCGGCCGCCCATCACCGAATAGCCGCAGACATTAGTGCTTGTTATTGCAGGCATAATACAAAATTGTCATTACTTTGCTTTTTGATCCAATCATAATTATGATTTATTTAGCGATTGCAAGAAGATGCTTTTATGCCGATAATGAATACAAAGCACGTCAAAGAGGTCGTTATGTCGATGAATTTCTCCGCAATGACCGACCCCGCCATCCTGGCCGAGCTGGGCCGCCGGCTGCGCCGCCTGCGCCTGAACCGCGACGTCACGCAGATCGACCTGGCCGCGCGCGCCGGGGTCTCGCGATCGGTCGTCCAGAGCATCGAGCGGGGCGACGACGCGACGCTCGGCAGCCTGCTGCGTGTCCTGCGCGCCCTGGGCGCGCTCGATCAGCTCGACGCGTTCCTGCCCGATCCCGGGATCAGTCCGCTGCAGCTGGCGCGGCTGCGAGGGCGACGCCGCCAGCGGGCGAGCGGTTCGCGCGGCTCGGCGCGCGGCGACCAGGATCCCGGCGGATCGACGCCCGCGGGCGGGCGCTGAGCATGGCCCGCCACGAAAAGGTCGCCGCCGCCATGGTCCGTCTCTGGGACCGCGAGGCCGGCGCTGTCGCCTGGGATCAGGAGCGCGGCTGCGCCTCGTTCCAGTACACTCCCGCCTTCGCGCGTAGCGGCCTGCAGATCGCGCCGTTCACGATGCCGCTGGATCCGGACCGTATCTACAGCTTCCCCGCTCTGCCACGCCACACGTACCACGGTCTGCCCGGCCTGCTCGCCGACGCGCTGCCCGATCGGTACGGCAACACGCTCATCGATCTCTGGCTGCTGCGGCAGGGGCGCGACATCGCCGACTTCAGTCCGGTCGAGCGCCTCTGCTACATGGGCACGCGGGGCACCGGCGCGCTCGAGTTCAAGCCCGTCCCCGGGCCGCGCGAACGCACCGCCGTGCCCATCGCGATCGACGAGCTGGCCGACCTCGCCACCCGGGTCCTGCACGAGCGGCAGAAGCTGGCCGTGCGCCTGGACGACGACGCGCAGGAGGCGCTGCGGACGATCATCCGCGTCGGGACCTCGGCCGGTGGCGCGCGCGCCAAGGCCGTGATCGCCTGGAACCGCCAGACGCGCGAGGTCCGCTCGGGGCAGGTCGACGCGCCGGCGGGATTCGAGCCGTGGCTGCTGAAGTTCGACGGCGCGGGCCGCGACGCGCTGGGCGATCCGCAGGGCTACGGCCGCATCGAGTACGCCTACCACCTGATGGCCCGGGCCGCCGGCATCGCGATGACCGACTGCGACCTGCTCGAAGAAGGCGGCCGCGCGCACTTCCTGACCCGCCGCTTCGACCGCACCGCCGACGGCCGCAAGCTCCACCTGCAATCGCTCTGCGCGCTCGGCCACCACGATTTCAACGCCGCGGGCGCGCACGGCTACGAGCACGCCCTGGATGCGATCCAGCGGCTGGATCTCGGACACCCCGCGCTGCAGGAGCAGTACCGGCGCATGGTCTTCAACGTGCTCGCGCGCAATCAGGACGACCACACGCGCAACATCGCCTTCCTGATGGACGAGGCCGGCGGCTGGCGCCTGGCGCCCGCCTACGACGTGATCTGGGCCTACAATCCGGACGGCGGTTGGACCGCCGCGCACCAGATGAGCCTGGCGGGCAAGCGCGACGACTTCACGACCGCCGATCTGCTGAGCGTGGCGCGGCAGTTCGCCATCGCCGGGGCGCGGGCGATCCTGCAGGAGGTGCGCGATGTCGTCGCCGGGTGGGCCGGGTTCGCGGCCGCCGCGAAGGTGCCGGCCGAAACGGTCGCCCGGATCGCGGGCACGCATCGGCTGCACCTTGGCGCGTAGGGCCGGCGGTTGCGCTCAATCCGCCAGCTTCACCACGCGGAAGTGGTAGCGCGGGAAGACGGGATCGAACCGTCTCTTCAGCGCGTGGTCGGGGTCCTCGGCCAGCAGGAGTTGTGGACCCATGGCGGCGGCAGCTTCGAAACGCGCCGCCAGCTCGCGGTAGTACGCGGGCGCGAGCGAGCCGCGGTAGCTCAAGACGAGGCAGTCCCCCGGCTCGAGGACGTGGTCGGGATCGAAGTAGAGGTTCACCGTCGCGATCCGCGCCTCCTGCTCGAGGCCGTATGCCAGTGGCCAGTCGAACGTCGCGACCAGGCGGCAGTCGTGCGCCAGGGCCCAGTCCGTGATGGCCGCGATCGACGCCCGGTAGGGGATGTCGTAACCGTTCTTCAGGGTGCGCGTGTGCGCCACGCCATGCACCAGGCCGACCAGAGCGAACAGGGCGAGCGGCACGCCGATGAGCGCCTTGGCGCGCCGGCCGGGCGCGGTGTCCATGAGCCAGACCAGCAGCGTCACGACCGCAGGGATCAAGAAGAGCGCGTTGCGGTACTTGATCCCGAGGCCCGTCAGCACCAACCCCGCCATGCCGAGCGCGTAGCAGCCGAGCAGGACGGCGGGCCAGCGTTGCCGGCGCAATTCGGCCAGCATACCGCGCCAGTAGGCGATGAGCACGCCGCCGGCGGCGACGTAGGCGCCCGCCGCGAGCGCCCACCAGACGGACGGTACGACCGCGGTGCCGACCAGCGTCGTCATCGCGGCCATCATGAGCGCCTTGAGAGGCGCCGCCGTCTGGCCGCCGGCCTGCGGCAGATGCTGGGTCGCGAAGATCACGCCCTGGGGAATGAACAGCAGGTACGGCAGGGCCAGCGCGGCGGTCCCGATGATGCGCCGCGGGCGGCCGTCGCCCCGCCACGGCCGCTGCAGATAGAGCCAGCCCACGGTCAGCAGCGGGCAGACCAGCAGCGCGAGGTAGTTGATGTGCAGCAGCGCGAGCTGGCACAGCAGCAGCAGCCACACCTGGCGCGCGCGCGGCCGCTCGACGAGCACGCAGGCCAGGGCCGCCAGATAAAGCGGCAGGAAGTACGCGGGCCAGCGCAGACTGGCCACCCACATCACGAACGTGCCGTTCAGCGCGAGCAGCGCGTAGAGCCCGGTCGCCGCCCGCGCCGACAGCCGCGTGCCGAGCGCGCGCACGAAAAAGAACGCCGCCGCGACGAATCCGGCGTAGTGCAGCGTCCGCAACAGATCGAGGTCGCCCGTCAATCCGAAAAGGACGCGGTTGAGCGCGTAGCCCAGCGGCGGATGCACGTCCGTCGCGTTGGCCCACCGCCAGACCTCGGCCACCGACTCCGTGCCGCGCAGCACGAGGATGTTGTGGATCTCGTCCTCGATGAAGAAGCCGAATCTCTGGGCCATGTAGGCCAGCGCGACCGCGGCGAGCGCGATCGCGGCCCGGATCATCGTGGCGGCTTGGGTCTTCATCGTGTCGCACCGCTCCCCGAATAGGCCGCCGCGGCGGCCGGACACCGTCACGGCGCACCACTATATCCCACCCGCCGGTGCCGGTCATCTCGGGATCCGCGCCAACCGTCTTAACCAGACATTGACACGACCCGAACAATCCGACCATCTTGTCCGAAACGGCGCACACCGTGCGAAATGAGCTGATCATGCGCAATGAGACCCGCCCCGCCGGCGACGTCCGGCAGGAAATCGGAACGGCGGCCGGCCCCGGCGGCGACCGCGGCCGGCGGCTGGCCGAATTCGGCATCTGGGGCTTCGCTTTCGGGTACTTCGCCTCCTACGTGCCCTACAGCTACCTGACGAAGATGCTGTCGGCCGGCGCCCTGCCCAACCTCCAGGGCCGCAGCCTCGAGGGCATGACGCTGCTGCCGGTCTCGGTGGCCGCCTCGGCCGCGGGCATGCTCGTCTTCATCACGGCGATGCGCTGGTGGCGCTACGCGCATCATTCGCGGATCCTCGGCTTCGACCTGCCCCATCCGACCCGCTGGACCTTCCTGTCCGGCCTCTGCACGGCCCTGGTCATCGGCACGACCACGCTGTCCTACACCTTCGAGGGCATCAGCATCGTGCTGGCGATGCTCCTGATGCGCGGCGGCCTGCTGATCATGGCGCCGGTGGTCGACGCGATCTCGCGCCGCCACGTGCGCTGGTACTCCTGGGCCGCGCTCAGCTGCGCCATGCTGGCGCTGCTGGTCGGGCTGTTCGACACCTCGAACTACGCGATCTCGTTCCTGGCCGCGCTGAACATCGCCGTCTACCTGGCCGCGTACTTCTTCCGGCTGCGTTTCATGAGCCGCCTGGCCAAGTCGAGCCAAGTCGCGGACAACCGCCGCTACTTCGCCGAGGAGCAGATGGTCGCCGCGCCGATCCTGCTGCTCATGCTCGGCCTCGTCGCGCTGCTGGGCGGCGGGCGGGGCATCGCCCCGGCGCTGCAGGAGGGATTCACCGCCTACTGGGGCGAGCCGTTCCTCTGGTCGATCATCCTGCTCGGCCTGTTCTCCCAGGGCACCGGCATCTTCGGCAGCCTCATCTTCCTGGACAAGCGCGAGAACGCCTACTGCGTGCCGGTCAACCGTTCGTCGAGCGTGCTGGCCGGCGTGCTGGCGTCGGTCTGGGTGGCGCAGGCCGCCGATCAATCCCTGCCTTCGGGAAGCCAACTCATCGGCGCGGCCATCATCATCGTGGCGATCATGTTCCTGTCGATCCCGCCGCTGGTGGAGAAGAGGCGGCTGCAGGGGGTGAACCGACCGGTCCGGTGAGCCGCCACGGGCGCCGCGGGGTTGCCGCGAGCGGATGACCATGGGAATCCCATGATCAGAGACATGATCCTCTACACGGTCGGGGGCCTGGGCCTCTTCCTCTTCGGCATGAAGCTGATGTCGGAGGGCCTGCGGGCCTCCGCTGGCCGGCGCCTGAAGGGCATGCTGGAGTTCGTGACGAAGCGGACGCTGGTCCTCTTCGCCGTTGGCGCCGTCGTCACGGCCCTGATCCAGTCGAGCTCGGTCGCCTCGGTCCTGGTCATCGGTTTCGTCAATGCCGGGCTGTTGACGCTCAAGCAGGCCATCGGCGTCATCATCGGCAGCAACGTCGGCACCACCGGCACGGCCTGGCTCGTCTCCATCTCCGGATTCGGCGCGCTCAAGATCACCGCCTACGCCCTGCCGGCCGCGGGGCTGGGCTTCTTCCTGCAAGCGGGCGGCCGTACGCGCAAGGTCAGGAACCTGGGGCAGATCCTGCTCGGATTCGGGCTGCTGTTCATCGGCATCGGCTTCATGAAGGAAGCGTTCGCCCATCTCGAGCACAGTCCCGCGGTGCAACAGCATTTCGTGGCGCTCAGCCACCGGCCGCTGCTGGCCATCCTGGCGGGCATGGTGGTCACGATGCTCCTGCAGAGCAGTTCGGCCGCCATCGCGATCGTTCAGCTGCTGGCCATCGGCGGGGCGTTCGGCGACGACTGGCAGGTGGCGCTCGATGTCGCCATTCCGTTCGTGCTCGGCAGCAACATCGGCACCACCGTCACGGCGCAGCTCGCGGCGCTCCAGGCCAATCTCAACGCGCGTCGCGCGGCCTGGGCGCACACGGTGTTCAACGTCGCCGGCGCAGCCATGGGTTACCCGTTCGTCCACTGGGGGCTGTTCGGGGCGTTCGTCAACGCGGTCTGCCCCTGGACGCTCGGCGTGACGACGATCGCCGTCTCCATCGCGGTGGCCCACACCATCTTCCAGCTCGCAGGCGCCATCGTCTGGCTGCCTTTGACGGGCCAACTGGAGCGTCTGGTCGTCGGCATCGTGCGTGAACGGCCGGGCGATGCGGCCCGACAGCCCATCATGCTGGAGAAACACCTCATGGACACGCCGGAGATCGCCCTGGGCCAGGCCAAGCGCGAGATCGTCCGCATGGCCGAGACAGCCCAGAGCGCGCTCTGCGCCGCGACGGCCGGCGTCTCCGGCGACGACACGCGCGATCTGGCGGTCGTCAGGAACCTGGAGGAATACGTAGACTCCTTCCAGCTCGAGATCACGACCTATCTGTCGACCCTGTCGGGCCGGCATCTTTCCGAAAAGGTCGCGGTCGAACTGCCCGTGCTCCTGCATACGGTCAACGATCTGGAGCGCGTCGGCGATCACGCCGTCAACATCATGGAGATCGCCGAACGCAAGCTGGAGCATGAACTCGAGTTCTCCGACGTGGCTTGCGAAGAGGCCGAACGCATGAAACGCGAGGTCGACGAGATGTTCGACCACATCATCGCGGCGCTCCGCGATAGCGACGTGGAGCGGGCCCGGTCGGCGTTCATGAACGAGAAGGCCCTCAACCAGATGCAGATCGACTTCCGTCGCAACCACGTCGCGCGCATGTGCGACGGGCGGTGCGATCCCGAGGGGGGCCTCATCTTCGTCGATCTGGTCGACAACATCGAGAAGGTCGGCGATCACCTGACGAATATCGCGCAGGCCGTGATCGGCGGGCTGCAATGGACCGGCGTGGAGCCGCGTGTGAGCCAGGGCTCGCCGGCGAAGTGACGCCCTGATGCCGCCGGGCTAGACGACCCCCAGCCCCGCCTCGCCGAGGAACGGGCTCGGCGCGCTCCGCGTGCAGACGATGTCCAAACGGTGCTTGGCGCGCGTCAGGGCCACGTAGAAGAGCCGGCGCTCGTCCTCGAGGCCGGCGGCGAGCGCGGCGGCGACGTCTCGCCGGCCGGTGGCCAGCTCCTGAGCTGTCGCGACGTCCCCGGCGAGCGACCGCGCGTGCGGCACCTGCCCCTGGTCGACGCCGTAGAAGACGACCCGATCCCACTCGCGGCCCTTGGAGCCGTGGATCGTCGCCAGTTCGATCCCGTCCTCGCTGGCGCCGAGCTGCATCGCCGCCTCGGCCGCGGCGAGCCGGGCCGCGGCGACAGGCACCGTGCAACCGGCCGCGGCGAGTTCGGCCTCGGCCAGGAATTCGATCTCCGTGCGTTCGGTCGGGTTCAACGCCTCCTGCTCTGCGAAGAAGGCGTCGAGGCCACCCTCGGCGCGCAGGCGCGCGATGACCCGGCCGGCGTCGGGCTCGGTGGCCAGCGCTTCGAGCAGACCGCCGTCGAACGGCAGCTTGTGCCGGCGAAGCAGCTCGCGATCGTCCGGCGAGACGGCTTGCGGGTCGGCGAGCGCCTGCAGGCACGCCAGCAGGACCCGCCGCGCGCCGGTCGCGACGCGGGCCCGGGCCGGCGCCGAGAACGGCACGCCCGCCGCCGCGCAGGCGAGCGCCACCTCGCGCAGGAGCGTCGAGGTGCGTGCCAGCACGGCGATCTCGCCGCGCCGCCGGCCTTGCAACGCGGTCGCGACCCAGGCCGCACCGCTCGAGCGATCGGAGAACGCCAGCACGTCGATCTGCCCGCGGTGCGGCGCGCCCGGATGCAGCGGCTTGCGGAACCGGTGCCGGTTGTGCTGGATGAGACGCCGCGAGGCGAGCGTGATCGCCTTGCCGCAGCGGTAGTTGCGCACTAGCGGAAAGCGCACCAGGCCGGGGTAGGTCTGATCCAGCTCGATGACCCGCGCGACCGCGGCCCGGCGCCACGCGTAGATGCATTGGTCCTCATCGCCCACGCAGAAGAGCGAGTCCTGCGGCGCGGCGAGCAGGCCGACGAGCAGCGCCTGCGCGGGTTCGATGTCCTGGTACTCGTCGACCAGCACGTGATCGAAGCGGCCCTGCCACCGGCGCCGCACCGCGGCGTCTTCTTGCAGCAGCCGGACCGCGCGCGCGATCAGGTCGTCGAAATCGAGCCGGCGCCGATCGGCGAGGTGCTCCTCGTACAGGACGTAGAGCCGGGCCAGCGTCCGGGCCAGCGCATCGGCGCCGGCGCTGCCCACTGCGTCCTCGACGCGCGCGAGCGCCTCGCGCGGCGTGATCATCGCCGACAGCTTGAAGGCGCTGATCGCGTTCTGGGCGGCAGGCGGCTCGACCCACACCCCGTCCGCCGCGGCGGACATGGCCAGGTGGGCCAGGCGGCGCCACTGGGAGACGCTCGGGCCGCCGATGTCGGGCCGCAGCTGGCGCTCTTCGCGCAGGATCCACCAGCCCAGGCCGTGGAAGCTGCGGACCTCGATGCCCGCGACGCCGGCCCGCGCGAGCCGCGCGGCGATCTCCACCCGGGCGTCCTTGTTGAACGTCGTGCAGAGGACGCGCCGGGCGTCCGCGCCGCGGTGCAGCAATTCCTTGACCCGTTCGACGAGCACGGTCGTCTTGCCGCTGCCGGCGGGCGCGATGACTTGCACGACGCCGAGCGGGGCGCGCACGGCGGCGGCCTGCTCGCGATCGAGGCGCAGTGGCCGTGGCGTCACCGGAGGTCGGCGGCCGGCCGGCGGCTGTCCACTCGCGTTGTCGGCCAGGTGGAGCAAGCGTTCGAGCGACCACGGGTAGCGCCAGGCGGGGTCCACGAAGGCCGCGGGATCGAGGTCGCCGAGCGCGCGATCGGCGTGGATCTGCAGCTCGCAACCGCGCCGATGCCCCGGTTCGACGACGTAGCCATACAGCAGTCGCAGGTCTTCGCTCGTCCGGCAGGCGACCTCGAGAACCGCGACACGCGCGTGGCGCGAAAAGACACGCAGCAGGCGCGCGGCGGGATTCGCGAGCGACGAGCGGACCGTGCCGCCTGCGCGAGCGGCGCGCACCGCGCGCAGGAGCGCGGCCCAGCGCACGACGCGGAAGCCGTCGCGGCGAAGCTGCCGGTCCGGCGGCGGATCGCCGGTCAGCCAGACCAACGCAGGACGGCCGGCGCGGCTTCGTTTCGCCCCTGTGCGCGACCACACGCTGGACAGCCTCGCGGCACCGAGGGCCGAGTTGCATCACGAGTCGGAGGATGACGGAACACGATGCGGGCAAGCCGCATGCCCGCGCGGCGCCGAATCACCGACCAGACGCCGGCGGGCCGCCGCACCGCGGTGCAACGGCCAGCCAGGTCTGCGCCAGGAGGGCGATCGCTACATCCGCAGGCCCGGGTACGGCAGCTTTTCGAGCTCCCAGCCGTTGTCCATGAGCTGCAGGATCAGCTCGACGCTGGCCAGC
>CAZJWO010000065.1:0-21333 GCA_964549735.1 uncultured Fibrobacteraceae bacterium
TGATTTGCTTGCGGGTTTCGCTCGCGCATGGTGGCGCGGGCCTGGGCGCGTTGTGGGGCGTGATGTTGGCCCTGCAGATGCTCGCCGCGGCCGGTTTCGCGAACGTCGCGATCCACCGGTTCGATCACGATCTGCAGAATACGTACTACGTGATGACCAGGCCGTGATGCCCGGCGATCGCCGTCAACCGTCGCCGCTGTCGCGCTGCATCGCCGCCCAGAACACCGTGTCGGCGTCCTCGTCCGGATTGCCCCGCACGCCCTGTTCGATCAGCGCGAACTGGGGTCGGGCCGCCAGGAACGCGGCGACGATCTCTTCGTTCTCGGCGGCGAACCAGGAGCAGGTGGCGTACACGAGCCGTCCGGCGGGCCTGACCGCGCCCGCCGCGACGGTGAGCAGACGAGCCTGCAGCGCCGTCAGGGCGCCGAGCTCCGCCGGCGTCGCGTGACCGGCGCGCAGCCGGCCGTCCGGGTTGCGGCGCCAGGTGCCGCTGCCGGAGCACGGCGCGTCGACGAGCACGCGATCGAACCCGCCGCGCCGCGCCACGGACTTGCCGAAGTCGGGCAGGGCGGCGCCGTCCCAGCTGTAGGCGCGCACCGACGTGAAGCCGGCCCGTTTCGCGCGGCGGCGCAGATCGGCCAGGGCTTCGGGGCGCCGGTCGGTCGCGTAGACGGCGCCGGTGTTGCCCATCAACGCGGCCAGCTGCAGGCTCTTGCCGCCGCCGCCGGCGCAGGCGTCCCAGACGAACTGGCCGGGCTGGACCTGCACGGCGCGGCCGATCGCCTGGCTGGCCAGGTCTTGCACCTCGAGGAGCCCCTCGCGTAGGCAGCCCACGTCCGCGATGCCGCGATCGCCGGTCGCCGCGAGGGCGTGAGCGTGGACCTTGACCTTGAAGCCGGCGGCGCGCAGTTCGTCGATCACTGGCTGGCGATCACGCTCGTCGCGCAGGCGCAACCATAGCGGCGGCCGCTGAGCCTGCCGGTCGAGGAAGAGGCGCAGCTGGTCGTCGGTCCAGCCGGAGAGCGCGGCACGTCGCCGCAACGCGCCGGCGAGCGCGACCGGCAGGCCCGCCCAGACCAGGCGCGCCTCGACGGCTGCGTCGGCCGCGAGCGCGGTCCGCAGGCGGTGCCAGACGTTGACCGCGCCGGGCCGCGGCTCCGCGAGTCGCGGCGGCTGCGCGCCTTCCTCGCGTTCGCGCAGGAACACCCAGAAGAAGAACGCCGGCGGCGAGACGGAGCGCACCCGCGGCCAGGCGCTCGCGGTGTCGCCGACGCCCGCGCGCACGTGCGCCAACGCCTTGCGCGGCGGCAGGGCGGCCGACTCGTGGCAGTGCAGCGCCAACCACGCGAAACGCACGGCGGCCGTCACCTGTTCGCCGAGCCAGAGACGAGCCGGTCGCGGCAGCCCGTCCAGGAGCGACAGCTCCCGCGCCAGCCAGCGATCCAGGTGCGGCGGCGACGCTTCGCCCGCGTAACGCGACCAGAGATCCCAGAGGCGAGGCAAGAGGTCCGCACGATCGCGCTGGGAGAGTGGTCGTGTCGTCATGGCGCACCTCGGCGACGGCCGCTTCTCCGCGGGGCCGGACGGCGCGGCCTGGGCGCGCCGCCGCCGGCCAGGAACTTCGGCAGCACATGCAGGCTGTCCAGCTCGGCGAGCGCGGCCTCGAGCAGCTTGCGGTTGGCGGGCCGATCGTACTGCAGCAACGCCCGCTGCATGCGCCGCTCCTTGAGCGTGCGCGGCACATGGACGCGCTTGCCCGTCGCCGGATCGGTTCCCGTATGGTGCATGCACGTGGCGCGCGTCATCGGCGTCGGGATGAAATCCTGGATCTGTTCCGGCTTGATGCGCCGCTTGGCGAGATAGAGGGCGAGCTTCAGGGTCTCGCGCAGCGAACTGCCGGGGTGCGAGGCGATGAAGTAGTTGACGACGAACTGCTGCTTGCCGGCCTTGCGCGACGCCAGGCGGAAGCGGCGCAGGAACTCCTCGTAGACGCCGAAGCGCGGCTTGTTCATGAGGCCGAGCACGCGGTCGTCGCAATGCTCGGGGGCGACTTTCAAGAGGCCGCTCACCTGATGCGCCGCGATCTGCTCCAGATAGCGGCGATCGCGGTCCTCGCAGAGCAGATCGAAGCGCAGCCCGCTGCCGAGGAACACGTGCTTGACTCCCGGGACCTTGGCGGCCTGGCGGTAGACGCTGATCGCCGCGTCGTAGCCCAGCTCGAGGTGGGGGCAGCGCGCGGGCAGCAGGCAGTGGCGATCCAGGCAGAAGCGGCCGCGGTCCCAGCGTCGGCAGCGCGCGCCGTAGAGGTTGGCGGTCGGACCGCCGATGTCGGTGATCGTGCCCTTGAAGCCGGGTTCGGCGGCCAGGCGGCGCACCTCGGCGAGGATCGACGCCTCGCTGCGCGAGGTCACGATGCGGCCCTGGTGCGCGGTGATCGCGCAGAACGAACAGTCGCCGCAGCAGCCGCGGTGGGCGGTGATCGAGGTGCGGACCGTCTCGAGCGCGGGCACGCCGCCCTCGGCGTCGTAGCGCGGGTGCCAGGCGCGCTGGAAGGGCAGCGCGTAGAGGGCGTCCAGTTCCCGCTGCGCCAGCGCCGGCGCGGGCGGCCATTGCACCACGAGGCGATCGCCGTGCGCCTGCACGAGCGGCCGTCCGTCGCCCGGAGCCAGCTCGCGTTCGGCCAGGCGGAAGGCCGCGAGGAAGCTCTGCGTGTCGGCGGCCGTCTCCTCGAAGCTGGGCAGTCGCACGGCGTTCGGCGGCGTCTGATCTTGGCTGACGACGGTGACCGTGCCCCGGATCCCCTGCAGATCTTCCTGCGCGTCGAGCCGCGCCAGGATCTCGAGCAGCGGTCGTTCGCCCATGCCGTAGACCAGGATGTCGGCGCGCGCGTCGAGCAGGAGCGACCGGCGGACGCGGTCGTCCCAGTAGTCGTAGTGCGCGAGGCGGCGCAGGCTCGCCTCCAGCCCGCCGAGGACGATCGGCACGCCGGCGAAGGCCTCCCGGGCGCGGTTGGCGTAGACGATCGACGCGCGATCGGGCCGCAGGCCGGCGCGGCCGCCGGGGCTGAAGTCGTCCTGGCGCCGTCGTTGCTTGCCGGCCGAGAGGTTGGCGATCATCGAGTCGACGTTGCCCGCGGTGATCCCGAAGCACAGGCGCGGCCGGCCCAGGGCCGCGAAGTCGCCGGCGTCGTGCCAGCGTGGCTGCGCGACGATCCCCACGCGATGTCCGCGGCTCTCGAGCAGACGGCCGATGAGGGCCGCGCCGAAGCTGGGGTGGTCGACGTAGGCGTCGCCGGTGACCAGGATCACGTCGCAGGAGTCCCAGCCCAGGGCGTCCATCTCCTGCCGCGACATGGGCAACAGCGGTGCTGGTCTGCGGTCGGGCATGGTCGGCCTCGGCAAGGGATTGCGGTAGCGGCTCTCAATCTCGTCGCGGAGCGGGGTGGTTGTCAATCGTCCCGGGCGGACCGTTCGATCGGCGGAACGCCGAATTCCTGGCGGTCCACGGAGATCGCGTGGGTCGGCGCGGAGAATCGGAGCAGGTGGGATCTTGCCACGGCGGACCCGCGTGATCCATCATGGGCGCGGGCGATCAACCGAAAGGACTGCCATGCTGGCCGGTTTCGTCGGACTGGGCAATCTCGGCCGCGCGATGGCCTGGCGCCTGCGCGCGCGCGGCGTCGAACTCGTCGTGTGGAACCGCACGCCCGCCAAGTCGACCGCGTTCGTCCGCGAGACATCGCGCCCGGACGGTGCCGGCGAGCGAGCGGCCGCCGCGGATGGCGGCGCCGCCGGCGAAACGATCGCATCAGCGACCGCGGCGACCAACCCGGCGGCGTTGATCGGCCAGGTTCCCGCCGTGTTGCTGGCGCTGGCCGACAGCGACGCCGTGGAGGTCGTCCTGCGCGGCAGCGAGGGGCTCCTGGCCGGCGATTGCCGTGGCAAGCTCATCATCGACACGACGACGAACCATCCGGCGCCGGTGCTGCTCTTCCACGAGATCTGCCGCCAGCGGGGCGCGCGGTATGTCGAAGCGCCGGTCGCCGGCAGCGTCGTGCCGGCGAGCCAGGGCAAGCTCGTGGCCATGACGAGCGGCGACCCCGCCGACGTGGCGGCCGCGCGCGCCTGGCTCGCGGTGCTGGCGGCCGAGATCCACGACCTCGGCGCGCCAGGCCAGGCCACGCGCATGAAGCTGGTCAACAACCTCTGCCTCGGCGCGTTCATGGCCGCGATCGGCGAGGCCCTGGCGACGGCCGAGGCCGCCGGCATCGACCGCGAGCTGGCGTTGCGGGTCCTCGGCGCCGGCGGCGGCAGATCCGGCGTGCTCGAGGCGAAGCGCGCCAAGCTGCTCGCGCGCGACTGGTCGCCGCATTTCGCGGTCGGCATGATCCACAAGGACCTGCACTGCCTGCAGGACCTCGCCCGCGAGCTCGGCCGCCCCCAGCACCTGGCCGCGGTGGTCAAGGAGCAATACGCCCGGCTCCTCCTGCAGGGCCGGCGCGACGAGGACTTCGCGGCGATCTACGATCTCTTCGTGTCGGGCTGAGCGGCGGCTCACTCGCCTTCTTTCTCCTGGTCCGACGCTGGCCGCGCCTTGCGGCGCCGCTGCACCGCCTCGCGCAGCAGGAACTCGATCTGTCCGTTGACGCTGCGGAACTCCTGCTCCGCCCAGCGGCGCAGCTCGTCGTACAGCTCCTGGCTCAAGCGCAGCGGAAAGGCCTTGCGTTCAGCCACGGGAATTCCTTCCGGGCTATACGGTCGTCATTGGTAGAGCGTGCCGGTGTTGATGACCGGCTGGGTCGAGTGGTCGCTGCAGAGCACGACCAGCAGATTCGAGACCATCGCGGCCTTGCGTTCCTCGTCCAGCGCGATGATCGACTTGGTGCTCAGTTCGGCCAGCGCGAGCTCGACCATGCCGACCGCGCCCTCGACGATCTTCTGGCGGGCGGCCACGACGGCGCTCGCCTGCTGGCGCTGCAGCATCGCGCCGGCGATCTCCGGCGCGTACGCGAGGTGGCTCAACCGGGCCTCGATGACCTTGACGCCCGCCCGCTGCAGGCGCTCTTGCAGCTCCTTCTCGAGCCGCTGGTTGATCTCGTCGGTGGTGCCGCGCAGGGTCAGCTCGTTCTCGTCGCCGTCATACGGATAGGCGCTGGCGAGGTGCCGCACGGCGGCCTCGCTCTGCGTGACGACGTAGTGCTCGTAGCTGTCCACCTCGAACAGCGCGTCGGTCGTGTTGACCACGCGCCAGACCACGACCGCGGCGATCTCGATCGGGTTGCCGGCCAGGTCGTTGACCTTGATGCGCTCGCCGTTGAGGTTCCGCGCGCGCAAGGAGATCTTCTTCTTCGTGTAGAAGGGATTCGCCCAGCAGAAACCGTTGCGCTTGACGGTGCCCTTGTAGTCGCCGAAGAGCAGCACGACGGCGGCCTCGTTGGGGTTGACCACGAACAGGCCGGTCAGCAAGGCGATGTCGACGATCAGCAGCGCGATCGCGGCCAGGATCATTCCGAGCGAGCGGTCGGCGACGCCGGCGACGAACAGCCAGATCGTGCCGGCGAGCAGCAGCAGGAGCAGCGGCAGCGCGACGAGGCCGGACGCGGTGCGCAGGATCTTTTCGGTGTGCATGGATGAAAACCTCCCCGAGGATGACGCCGTGGACGAACGCAGCTGCGAGATATGAATATGATATCATATAGATATCTAGCAGTCAAGCGCCGAGTTCGCGCGGCCGCCAGATCGTCGTAGCCTGTGGGCTTGACGCCGGGAAGCCCGGCTGCGTATACCTGAGAATCGATGGCGTACGCTCCGGGCCAGGTCCGCGGGACCGGCCGCCAACCCTTCCGTTCGGAATGTGCCGATGAATGTCCGTACCTTCGAATCCGTCATGCAGGCTCTCGAGGACCATGGCGTTCGCTACGTTCTGGTCGGCGGGCTGGCCGTCGTCGCGCACGGCCATGGACGGATGACGCACGACATCGACCTGGTCATCGAACTCGTGCCCGCGAACATCCTGCGGGCTTTCGCGGCGCTGGCGACCCTGGGCTATGAGCCCCGCGTGCCGGTGGACGCCGCGGCTTTCGCGTGCGCGGAGAACCGCCGCCGCTGGATCGCCGAAAAGGGCATGACGGTGCTGAATTTCTACTCCGAACAGCACCGGACGACACCGATCGACCTGTTCGTGGCCGAGCCCTTCGATTTCGATGCCGTCCACGCGTGTGCGCTCGAGTCCGAGGTCGAAGGCGTGCGGTTCCGCTACGCGGACTTGCGGACCTTGATCCAGATGAAGGAGGCCGCCGGGCGTCCGATCGACCTCGACGATGTCCAGCACCTGAGGCTGATCGACGATGCGCATGGATGACTGGAAGATCCCGGCCGACGCCGAGGACTGGCAGTGCGATTGGCAGAGCGCCAAACGTTTCCAGCTGCTCTATTTCCGCCAGCTGCCGATGATCGAGAAACTGCGCGCCGTCGAGCAGATGTGCCTGCTCGCTCGCCTCCTGCAGCGGCGTGGCCGCTGATCAGACCAGCTCCGCCAGGAATGTCGCGACCGCCTCGGCGAACGCCGGCGGCTGGTCCAGGAACGGCCAGTGGCCGCTCGGGGCGATCTCGATCACCGGCACCCGCGCCGCGGCCAGCAATCGCCGCGACTCGAGGCAGGCGCCGCCGGGTGCGCCGGCGATGTAGACTTTCGGACACCCCAGCGCGGCCAGGCGCGGCGCCAGATCGCCTCGCTGCGACAGCGCGAGCAGCTCCGCGCTATGGTGGTGGAAGGACGCGGGATCGGCCTGGCGCAAGCTGGCGTAGTAGCCGCGTTGCGCGAGGTCGTCCAGCCCCGCGCGATAGACGTCGTCGCGCAAGGTCGCGAAGCCGCCGGCGCGGAACTCCGGCAGCGGACACGCGGCCGCCCGGCTGCTGTACGTGCAGTCGCCGAGGCTCTTGTTGCCGTCGATGTCGACGACGCCGCGCACGAGCGACGGGAAGCGCTCGGCGAGCAACAGGGCGATCACGCCGCCCATGCTATGCCCGGCGACGACCACCTCGCCGCACGCCGTGTCGCGGCTCAGGTCGGCCAGCAGATCGGCAAGTTCGGCCAGGGACGCGGGCGAGCCGGGCCAGGCCGTGCGGCCGTAGCCTGGCAGGTCCGGCACGACGTGCCGCCACCGGGTGCGACGGCCGCGCGCCGGCGCGCCGCCGCCGGGGTCGCGCTGATCCAGCAGCGTTTCGAGACAGAGTCCGGATTCGCCGAGGCCGTGGATCCAGAGCACGGTCGGCGCGTCCTCTTCGGCGCCGAACATGCGCAGGAAGACGCCGTGGTGAAGGAGGTGCCGCATCTCGAAACCCTCCGCGTCGGCTTCGCGTAGCAGGCCAAGGTCGCGCGGGGGCCCGCGGCCTGCGCAGCGTCCCGGAAAGAAATTGCCGCCCGGCCGGACAGAATGATAGCGTGCGGCAGCGCCGCGGCACCAGTCACCGATCATCGTTCAACCGAGGAAGAGACCCATGAAGCGAATCTCCGCCACCGTTTCGGCTTTCGACCGCGCTACGGTCCTCGCGTGCGTGCTCGCCGGGCTGATGGCTGCGCCACTGCCGGCCGCGGCACGAACGCCGGTTGCCTTCCTCGACTATCCCACGATGACGGAGTGGCTGCCCGGTACGCCCGCAACGGCCGGCGGGGCGGTGGGCGGATTCCTTAACCCCGCCGTCTGGTCGACGCTAGAGGGCACGCTCCAGGAGAGCGCAGTCTGGTGGGACGACCGTTCCGTGCGCAAAGGCGCCCTGGACAACTGGGGCTTCTCGCTCAGCGGTCCGCTGGGTTTCGGCGCCAACAGCCAGGTCTTCGCCGGCGACGGCGAGACCTATCGGGTCACGGATTGGCAGGTCGGCCTCTCGCTCGGCGACCGCGGGCGCCGCTTCGGCCTGGCGTACCGCTGGCCGACCGGCGATCACGAGCGGCTCGGCTGGCAACGGACCCTTGTCGCCGGCTGGCTGGGTCGGCCGTCGCCCTATCTGTCCCTGGGCGCGGTGGGCGTCAAGTCGGTCGAATCGGCCAGCCGGCAGGGCGTCCTGGATGTCGGCCTGCGGCCCCTGGGCTCGGACAAGCTGGTTCTGCACGGCGACTTCACGCTCTCGCACCGCGAGCGACTCGCTGACGGCCGCTGGGGCGCCGGCGTGACCTGGCAGCCGGTCAAGGGCGTTCACGTCGGACTCGCGGCCCGCGACATCGCCGGAACGGACGACCTGCGCTGGATCGCACGCATCGGGGTGACCGGCGATCGGCTGGGGCTGGACTGGCTCGGCGGCAAGACCGGCAGCGGCGACCGGGACCGCAACAGCTATCTCTTGCGCGTCAACCCCGCCCAGCAGCGCGCGGGTTCGGTGCCGGGGATGCCGCGTTCCCAGAGGGTCTTCTACGCGCCGGTCAATCTCGAGAACCGCTACCTCACGTATCAGCAGTACAAGTACTTCGACAACCGACGCGTCGCGTGGCTCGACCTCATGGGCTACGTCGACGCGGCGGCCGCCGATCCTTACTGCGCCGGCCTGATCCTGAACCTCAGCGATTTCCGCGGCCGGGCCTCGCTGATCTGGGAGTTGCGCCGCAAGCTCGAGGCGCTCCAGGCCGGCGGCAAAGAGGTCGTCATCCTGGTGAACCGGCTCGACATGCTGGGCTACTACCTGGCGTCGGTCGCCGATCACCTCATCATGGAAACCGAGGGCAGTCTCTTGCTGCCGGGCATCGCCAGCGGCCGCACGTACTTCCGAGGTATGGTCGAGAAGCTCGGGCTCGGCTACCAGGAGCTGCGCTACTTCACGCACAAGTCGGCCGCCGAGGGCGGCTCGCGCATGGACATGAGCGACGGCGAGCGCGAGCAGCGCGACCGGCTCGTCGAGGTCGTGTACGAGGAGATCCGCCGCGGCGTCTGCGCCGCGCGGGGCCTGACCGCGGCCGCATTCGACGCGCTCGTCGACGACCAGGTCTACCTCGACGCCGACGGCGCTCTCGCGCGCGGATTGATCGACGCGTTGGGCAGTCGCGAGGATCTCCAGCGTTGGGCGGGCAAACAGCGCCAGGCCGGGCAGCGGGCGCCGTACCGCGGCTACCTGGCCGGCGGGCTGCCGGAGCGCCAGTGGGGCCGGCCGGACCGCATCGCCCTGGTCTACGCGGTCGGCGAATGCGCCATGGACACTGGCATCCAGGGCCGCCAGACCTCCCGCTATCTGAACCGGTTGGCGCGGGAGCGTTCGGTCAAGGCGGTCGTCTTGCGGGTCGATTCGCCGGGAGGCGACCCTCTGCCGAGCGAGATGGTGGCGGCCGCGGTGCGGCGCCTGCGCGAGGCGGGAATCCCGGTGATCGTCAGCCAGGGCGACGTCGCGGCGAGCGGCGGCTACTGGCTCAGCATGGACGGACAGGAGGTCTTGACGACGCCGGTGACCGTGACCGGCAGCATCGGCGTGATCTCCGCCTGGGTCTGGGCGCGCGAGTTGTCCGAGAAGCTCGGATTGGCCTATGACGGGGTCCAGCGGGGCCGGCACTCCGACCTGCTGCGGACGCTCGACGTGCCGCTCGCCGGGATCAGCGTGCCGCACCGCGGGCTCGACGAGTCCGAACTCGAGATCTTCCGTAAGATGATCCTGGCGGCGTACGACGGTTTCGTGGCCAGGGTGGCCTCCGGGCGAAATCTGCCGGAAGCGAGGGTCCGCGAACTCGGCGAGGGGCGCATCTGGATGGGCGAAGACGCCGTGGCACGCGGTCTGTGCGACCGTGTCGGCGGTCTCGGCGAAGCCATCGCGCGGGCCCGCAAGGCCGCTGGGGTGCGCCCGGAGCGGGAGATCGAGGTGGTGGAGTATCCCTCGCGTCCCTGGATCGACCTGGCGGCGCTCATGGGCCGCGGGGGTCTGCCGTTGCCGTTCCCGCTGCGGCTGGCGGCCGGCGGCTCGCCCTGGGCCGTGCTCGCCGATTTCGAGCGGTCTGCGGCCGATCCCGCCGGTCCGGCCGAGGCGACGGCACCATTCGACTACGCGGCTTGGTATCTGCGCGCCGTGGCGCGGGACATGGGGCGGCCGCAGGCGGTGCTGCCGCCGGAGATCCTGCCGGCCGGCTGGGGAGAGCCGAACTAGCGCCGCGATCGGCTGGGCGTCGCGTCGGCGTGGCCGGCGGCGGTGGCGGTCGGGCTCAGACGGCCGGCCGCGAGCAGCGCTGGCAGGAGCCGTAGAGGATGACCTGCAGGCCCTCGATCCGGTGCCCTTCGAACGTCGTGCCGACCAGGTCGTTCAGGCCGGGCCAGGTGGCGTCGAGGTCGTGGATCTTTCCGCATTCACGGCACTGGAAATGCATGTGGGGGTCCGGGCAACCGTCGAAACGCGCTTCCTGGCCTTCGATGCCGGCCAGGCGGATGGCCTGGCCGGTCTCCTGCAGGATGTCCAGGTTGCGGTAGACGGTGCCGAGGCTGATGCGTGGCATCTGCTGTCGGACACGCTTGTACAGCTCGCTCGCCGTGGGATGGGTCTTGGTGGCGCGCAACTCTTGCAGCACGACCTGCCGTTGACGGGTGTTACGACGCTGGCAGCCAGACATCGCCTGCCCCCTTCGGAACATTCGGGCGGATCACGAACAACCTCGTGAAATGTTCGGGTGTTACCGCGGGTTTGTCAACATAGTTCGACGCCGGGCAGGGATCGAACATCCCCGCCCGGCGTCGTCGCGGACCTGCCAGTGCTTGCTACCAGCAGGCGATCAGGCCGACCGACAGGCCGTAGGGGCTCTCGCCGGAATCGAGGCCGGGGCCGTAGCCGATGTTCTTGCCATGCCCGCCGCGGAACGGCACGTAGCGGGCATCGTCCTCGTTCATCATCATGGCGTAGGCGAGGTACAACCGCGCCTGCTTGTTCAGGTGGTAATCGACGCCGACGGCCAGCATCATGGCGCCGTCGTCATCGACGTCCGTGTTGGGATCCATCATGTAGACCTGGATCTTCGGCTCGAACGCGTCGTCGAGCATGTAGCTGAGGCCCAGACCCATCGTCGTCGCCGAAACGTCTTCGACGCCGGCCACGTTGCTGACCGACTGGAACAGGCCGGCGACCTTCAGCGCGTCGGCCTGGTAGCTGGCGGCCACGCGGAAGGCGCTGCTGTCCTCGGTGAACGCTTCCCAAGCGTTGCCGTGCGTCTCGAAGCCTACGCCGATCATCAGGCCTTCCTTGTCGTACATGCCGGCGGCGCTGAAGAACATGGAGTCATCGGCGCCTTCATCCGGCACGAACTGCGCGTGCAGCTTGAACGATTCGCCCAGCAGCGGCGACGAGTACATGATCATCGAGCGCATGCGGTTGTCCCAGCCGTACCCGAAGTACTGGGTCACGTTGCGCAGGTCGCCGACCCTCGAATCGAAGAAATCGACGCTGCGGCCGAGGGTGTACAGAGGCGTGTCGTGGCGGCCCCAGATCAACCGGCCCCAGTCGCCCTGCAAACCGGCGAAGCTGTTGCGGGTCGAAAGGCCCACCGACTCCCCGTTGAAATCGGCGTTGTTCTCGTACTGGAAGACGACCGTGAAGGCCTCGTAGTCCGTGGCGTACGAGCCCTTGACGCCGAAACGGGTGGTGTTCGAGGCGACGAAGAGGCCCGATTCGTCGCCGTCGCTCTGCATGTCCGTCGAGACGTGGGCCTGGCCGTACCACTTGTAGTTCAGGCCCTGTGCCATGCCCGTGCCAACCAGCAGGACGGTCATGATCGCGGCGGAAATGATCCTCAAATTACGCAAGGCAATACCTCCTTGATGAGCCCGCTTGGGGTTCCGTGTCGACGACTACGAAAACACGGCAGCGACCGTTCCGCAAGCTGCCGTCCGTCACCGCTCGCCCTTCTCCTGGCGCCGGCCGTGACGCACGATGTCCCCGTCGACCATGTAGATCGCGTCTTCGGCGATGTTCGTGGCATGGTCGGCGATGCGCTCGAGATGCTTCGAGATGAAGATGATCGGCATGAGTTCGTCGACCCTGGCTCCATCCACCCGCATCTCCTGTTTCAAGGCCGCCACGTTCTCGTGATGTCTGCGATCGACCTCGTCATCGTCGTTGAGCACCTCGCGGGCCAGTTCAGGGTTCATGCTCACGACGGCGTCCAGGCTGCGTCGCAGCATGGACTGGGACAACTCCGCCATTTTCGGAAGTCTTTGCGCAATGTCAACAGGATCTTTACCCGCGAAAACCCGAGCGTGTTCGGAGATGTTCACGGCCAGGTCGCCGATGCGCTCGAGGTCGTTGTTGATTTTCAGGACCGCCACCACGAAACGCAGATCGATCGCCACCGGCTGATAGAGAGCGAGGACCTTCAAGCATTCTTCCTCGAAATCGACCTCCATGAGGTCGATTTCCAGGTCTTTGATCTTCACCTGCTTCGCCAGCGCGACATCGCCCGTCAGCACGGCTTGCAGCGCCAGATGCAGATTTTCCTCGATGGACGCGCTCAACGAAAAGAGCGATTTCTTGAGACGTCGGAATGCGGGCGCAAGGTGAGGGTGCATGGACTGCCTCCTGTCTCGGTCACTGCGGATCGGCGGTCGAAGCCGGCCGGCAGGGCAGAATGATGGAGAATGTGCTGCCTTTGCCCGGCGTGCTGTCTGCCGCGGCCTCGCCGCCGTGGGCCTGGGCGATGTGCTTGACAATGGCCAGGCCGAGGCCGGTGCCGCCCGATCTGCGGCTGCGGGCGCGGTCGACCCGGTAGAATCTCTCGAACACTCGCGGCAGGTGCTCCGGCGCGATTCCGCGTCCTTCATCGCGCACGGCGATCAGGATGCGGTCGCCTTCGCGGCGGGCCGAGACCTCGACGGCTGACGTCGCGCCGCTATGCTTCAGCGCGTTGTCCACGAGGTTGACGACGGCCTGCTCCAGCAGCGCCGGGTTGGCCGACAGACGAAGGTCGGCGGGACAATCGATCCGTACCGGCGCCGTTTCGCCGGAGGTTCGGGCGGTGCAGACGTTGACGGCCTCCTGGAGGATGTCAAGCGCGAGGATGTCCTCGCGGACCAGGGTCGCGGGGCCGTCCTCCTGCTCCAGCCGCGACAAGGCGAGCAGATCGTCGATGATGGCTTGCAAGCGATCGGCCTGGCGGCTGACGATCGCCAGGAAGCGCGCACGGGCCGCCGGATCGTCCGGCGGCTCGTGCAGCAGAGTTTCGACGAAGCCTCTGATGGACGTGATGGGCGTGCGCAGTTCATGGGAGACATTGGCCACGAAGTCGCGGCGCAGGGACTCCAGGCGCCGGATACGGGTCACGTCGTTGAGCACCAGCAGCGCGCCGAGCCGCTGCCCTTGCGGGTCGTGCAGGCCGGAGGCATGGACCTGCAGGTGGCGTTCGCCCTGGCGCCGCAGCACGATCTCGCCTTCGACCGGATCGTGGCCGGCCAGCGCGGCCCGGGCCAGTTCGATCAGGCCGGGGTTGCGCACGGCCTCCTGCAGAGATCGCCCAGGGGTCGTCGCCGGGTCGAGATCGAGCACGTCGCAACTCGCCGGGTTCAGGCGGATGATGGTCTCGTCGCTGTCGATGGCCAGCACGCACTCGACCATGCTGACCAGGACGGCCTCCTGCTCGCCGCGCTGTTTCTCGATCGTCTGGATGCGCTCGCCGAGCTGCGCGGCCATCGCGTTGAGCGAGGCGGCGAGGTCGCGCACCTCTTTGCCGCCCGTGCTTGTCGGCAGGCGCATGTCGAGCCGCCCGCGCGCGAACCGCGCCGCCCCGAGCTGCATCTGGCGCAGGGGGGCGCTGAGGCGGCGCGCCAGCATGAAGCTGATGACGGCTGCGCCGGCGGCCAGCAGCAGTCCGCCCAGGGTCAGGCGCTGGCGCACCATATTCCGCGCCGCCTCGATCGTCGAAAGCGAGTGCGCCGTGCGCAGGACCCCGATCACGACACCGTCGCGCAGCATCGGCAGCGCCACGTACATCTGCGCATGGCGCACCGTCGTGCTGTAGCGGATCGACTCGCCGCGCTGGCCGGTCAGAGCCGCGGCGATTTCGGGCCGCGCGGCGTGGTTGTCCATCTGCGCGGGCTGCTGGTGGCTGTCGCCGACCACGGTGCCGTCGGGCACGACCACCGTGATCCTGATGTCGCCGCTGCGGCCGTGATCCTGACAGAAGGCCTGGATCGAACCGGTGGCCATGATTTCAAGCAATGGCTGGACTGCGGCGACCATCAACGTGGCGCGATTGGTCAGGTCGGCGCGGGTCTGCTCGTGGAAGTAGTCGCGTAGGCTGCGTGACGTGAAGCCGGTGATCACGAAAAGCGAGGCGACGATCATCGCCAGCAGCGGCAGGAAGATTTGCCAAGACAGGCTCTGGCGACCCATGTCACTCGCCCAGCTTATAGCCCACCCCGCGCACGGTGGTGATGTGTCGGGCGGCCTCGCCCAGCTTCTTGCGCAGGCTCGCCACCTGGACGTCGATCGAGCGCCCGGTCACGGGGTAGTCCTCGCCATGCACGGCCCGCACGATCTGGTTGCGGCTGAAGACCCAGCCGGGGCGCGAGGCCAGGTGCTGCAGGATACGGAACTCGGTGTGCGTCAGGTAGACCAGCTGTTCGTCGACACGGACCTCGAAGCGGCCGGGGTGGATGTGCAGTTCGCCGTATCTCGTGGCGCCTTCGGCGTCGGGTCGGGTGTCGGCGGTGCGGCGCAAGACCGCCTCCACGCGGGCCAACAGCACCTTCGGGCTGAACGGCTTGTTGATGTAGTCGTCGGCGCCCGCCTTGAAGCCGGCGATGATGTCCTCTTCCTCGCCCTTGGCGGTCAGGATGACGATCGGCAGGGCGGCGGTCCGCTCGGCGCTCTTCAGGCGCCGGCAGACCTCCAGGCCGTCGAGGCCCGGCAGCATGAGATCCAGGACCAGGAGCGCGGGATGATTCTCCTGGACCAGTTCGAGAGCCTCTTCGCCGCGGTCGGTGACGTCGACACGATAGCCCGCGTTGGTCAACGTGTACTCGAGTAGCTCTTGGATGTCTTCTTCATCCTCGACCACGAGGATCAGTTCGTCGGACATGTCTGGCGTCTCCCCATCGCTCGGGCCCGGAACGGAACGGGGCGGGGCGCGGGCCGAGGTCCCCTGCCCGCATCGCCCACCGCAACGCCGCTTGCGTCGAGGAACCAGTATATGAAAGGATTGCATCGTTCAGGTCAGGATCTTGTCAATCGATTGTTAACCCGGAGGGTCGGATTCGACCTGCCGGGCGGAGCCGAAGGAGGTCGGTCGGTCCCATGCGCCAGGCTACAATCTGTTTCGTGCTGCTGCTAGTCATGGCGCCGGCCGGCGCCGCCCCGCTGGCGACTCCCTGGGAGCAGGACCGCGACGCGACGCCCCGCTACGGAGAGACCGTGGCCTGGTGCCGCGCCCTGGCCGAGGCCAGTCCGCAGGTCGCCTTCCGGAGCTTCGGCCGCAGCCCGCAGGGCAGGGACCTGCCGCTGGTGATCTGGGACCGCGACGGACTCGCCGAGGCGCAGGCCTGCCGTGACGCGGGGCGCCTGGTGCTGCTGATTCAGGGCTGCATCCACGCCGGAGAGACCTGCGGCAAGGACGCCGGCATGACGCTCATGCGCGATCTCGCGCTCGGCGCGCAGCCGGCGGGCGCGGGCCCGGCGGACGCCGGCGAGGTGGCGGCGGCCGCTCTGGCCGGTCGTGCGGCGGCCGCCGGGATCACGGTCCTGCTGATTCCCATCTTCAACGTCGACGGGCACGAGCGCTTCGGCCCGCACAACCGGATCAATCAGAACGGTCCGCGCGAGATGGGCTGGCGCACGACCGCCCAGAACCTCGATCTGAACCGCGACCACGTGAAGGCCGACGCGCCGGAGATGCAGGCCTGGTTGCGCCTGTGGGATGCTTGGCAGCCCCACTTCTTCGCCGACATCCACGCGACCAACGGCGCCGACTACCAGTACCCGATCACCTACGGCCTGGAGCTGCACGGCAACCTCGATCCCGAGCTGACGGCCTGGCTGCGCGGCTACCTGGCGGCCGTCGAGCCCCGCATGGCCGCGGCCGGCTATCCGCTCGCGCCGTACGTGGTGTTCCGGGAGTGGCACGACCCGCGCAGCGGCTTGCAGACCTGGGTCTCGGGACCCCGGTTCAGCCAGGGGTACGCCGCGGCGCGCAATCGGCCGGCGATCCTGGTCGAGGCGCATATGCTCAAGCCGTACCCGGTGCGCGTGGCCGCCACGCGCGCGCTGCTGGACGCGACGCTCGGCCATCTCGCGGATCACGCCGTCGAGCTGCGAGCGCACTGCGCGGCCGCAGACGAGCGGGCGGCCGGCGCCGCGTTCCGGCGCGCGCCGTTGCCGCTCGCCTGGCGCGCGGGCGAAGCGAGCGAGCCCTTCGAATTCCTGGGCGTGGCCTACGAGCAACGCACCAGCGAGCTGAGCGGCGGCGACTATTTCGTCTACCACGCGGACCGGCCGCAGACGTTCGCGGTGCCGCATTTCAACCAGCCGGCCGTCGCGGCGAGCGCGGACCTGCCCGAGGCGTATCTCGTGCCGCCGCAGTGGCAGGAGGTCAGCGCGCGTCTGGCGCTGCACGGGGTCCGCATGTCGCGTTTGCAGCAGGACGCGGAACTCACCGTGCGCACCTGGCGCTTCCGCGAGCCGCGCTGGGCCGAGCGGCCGGAGCAGGGGCGCCATCCGGTGTCCTATGAGCTGGAGCCCGTCGTTGCGACCGTGGTCTACCCGGCGGGCACGGTCGTCGTCGACATGGCGCAACCGGCCGCGCGCCTCATCGCGCACGCCCTCGAGCCGGCCGGCCCCGACGCCTTCGCCCGCTGGGGCTTCTTCAACGCGGTGCTGACGCGGGTCGAGTACGTCGAGAGCTACGTCATCGAGCGCCTCATGCAGGAGATGGTCGCTGCGGATCCCGCGCTGCTGGCCGCACTCGCGGCGCGCAAGGCCGCCGACCCGGCGTTCGCGGCCAACCCGTGGGCGATCCGCATGTGGTTCTACGAACGCACGCCGTACTACGACCTGCAGGCGTTCCTGTACCCGGTCGGCTGCCTCGACGAGCGGGCGGTCGTCGACGGGCTGCCGGTGCAATGGTGAAGATCGCGCCGTGAGCGGCCGGGCAGCCGGCGTTAACAGAAATTTGATGCGGGCTTAACCTGCCGAGCACATCCCCCAATTAGTCTGTCGACCGTGTCGCAGCGGAGTCCGCCTCTGAATAGGACCGCGCTTCGCCAGTCCTCAAGCTCGAAGGAGAGGAACAATGAACCGTAAGGAAATGAGTATCGGCAGCCTGGGTAGGCTAGGCGCCGCCGCGGCGGTCGTCTTGATGGCGCTGAATCTGGGCGCTGGCGCTGCTCTCGCGCAGCGCGTCGACCTGCTGGGCGCGGGGGCCAGCTTCCCGGCGCCGCTCGTGACGGCCATGGCCGACCAGTACCGGACCGAGACCGGTGGTCGGATCACGATCAACTACCAGTCGATCGGTTCGGGCGGCGGTATCCGCCAGTTCCGCGAGCAGACGGTGATGTTCGGTATGACCGAAGCGTTCCTCAACGACGAGATCATGGCCGAGATCAAGTCCAGCACCGGGGGCAACGCGTTCAACATCCCGATCACCCTGGCCGACGTGGTGCCGACCTTCAACCTGCCGGGCATCGGCAAGGGTCTCGTCCTGGACGGCGCGACGCTCGTCGATCTCTTCCTCGGCAACATCGCCCGCTGGAACGATCCCAAGATCGCGGCGCTGAATCCCAATCTCCGTCTGCCGGCGCTGCCCGTGACCATCGTCCACCGCTCCGACGGTTCGGGCACGACGAACATCTGGACCAGCTACCTGACGAAGGTCTCGTCGGATTGGGCGCAGCGCGTCGGGTTCGGCACCAGCGTCAACTGGCCCACCGGCGTCGGCGGCAACGGCAACGAGGGCGTGGCCGGCGTGGTCATGAACACGCCCGGCGCCCTCGGCTACAACTCGCTCGCGTACGCGCTGCTGAACAACATCAGCTTCGCCCACGTCAAGAACGCGTCCGGCAACGTCATCGAGCCCTCGTTCGCCGCCACGACGGCCGCCGCCAATATCGACCTGCCGGCGGACACGCGCGTGCTGTTCACCAACACGCCGGCGCCCGACGGCTACCCGGCGGCGGGCTTCGCGTGGATGCTCGTGTACGAGCAGCTGGACAAGAATCGGGCGATCACCAGCCAGCAGCAGGCCGAAGAACTTGTCCGCTTCGTGATCTGGGCGATCACGAAGGGGCAGGATCTGTCGGAGAGTCTCGGCTATGCACGGCTGCCCCAGGCGGCTGTCGACCGCAGCTTCGCGATGATCAAGCAGATCAAGTGGAACCAGGAGAAGATCGGCGAGAAGCTCGTCAAGGATGTCGCCAAGCGCTGAGGGCTCCCGTGTCGGCCGTTGCGCGGAGACGATGTCGATCCGGCCCGGGCGGGCGCTCCGGCGCGCGTCCGGGCCGGGTCCTGCGCGAAGAAGAGCGCCGCCACGGGTCGTCGCGCGCTGGCAGTGTCCGAATAGTCCGGGTTAACATTTCCTGAACAATCCCGGCGTATCATGGCCCGGTGCACGAACCGGCGCCCGACCTTGCAAGGAGCGAGAAACTTGTCCGTCGATCAAGCCACCGTCGCCGCGCAGTCCGCCCGGATCTCGGCGCTGATCCGGCGGACCCCGCCGCTGGTCTACCGCTGGCTCGGCGATCATGTCTTCCTCGGCTTCATCACGGTCTTCGGCCTGACGGTGATGGCCCTGGCCGTGGCGCTCGCCGTCGTGCTCTACCGCGAGGGCGAGTCGGCGATCGGCACCTTCGGGTTCTTCGGCTTCTTGACCGGCACGACCTGGGATCCGGCGCTGAGCCTGCGTTTCGGCACCTTGCCGTTTCTGATCGGCACGCTGACGACGAGCGTGGTTTCCTTGGCCCTGGCCTTCTTCCCGGCCATCGCCGTAGCGATCTTCTCGGCCGAGTACGCGCCGCGCTGGCTCGCCCACTTCATCGACGGCCTGGTCGACCTGATCGCGGCCGTCCCCAGCGTGGTGGTCGGGATCTGGGGCATCTTCGTGCTCACGCCGTGGCTCCGCGAGACCTTCTACATGCCGATCTACCTGTGGGCGGCGGAGCGTCACGAGAACCTCCTGCCGATCCTGGGCAGTCCGATCGGATATGGCATGACCACGGCGACGATCGTGCTCGCCATGATGATCGTGCCGTTCACGGCGGCGCTCAGCCGCGACGCCATCCGCCTGGTGCCCAAGGAGCAGCGCGAGGCGGCCCTGGCGCTAGGCGCGACGCGCTGGGAAGTCATCCGCATGGCCGTGCTGCCGTATGCGCGGGGCGGGATCATCGCCGGCGCGATCCTCTCGTTCGGTCGCGCCATCGGCGAGACGATGGCGGTCGCCATGCTCATCGGCAACAAGAACACCTTGCCGTTCAACATCCTGGGCGCGGCGGCGACCATGCCCTCGGTGATCGTCAACGAATTCCGCGAAGCGGTCGAGAACCTGCACCTGGCCAGCCTGATGGCCATCGGTTTCTACCTCTTCCTGATCTCGCTGATCGTCAACCTCTTCGCGGCCTACCTGCAGCGGAAATTCGCTGTGTCGGGAGGACGGTCGGTATGAACCTCAGGCGGCGCTACTGGCGCGACCGCATCATGGTGGTTCTGCTGGGCGCGGCGACCGTGGCGGTGCTGGTGCCGCTGTTCATCGTGATTTCGTACGTCGTGGTCGAAGGCCTCGGCGCCCTGAACTCGAATTTCTTCACGAAGGAGCTGGGTTCGCCGGCTCGGGCGATGATGGGGCAGGAGACCGGCCTCGTGCACACGATCCTCGGCACGTTCGTGATCGACCTGCTGGCGCTGCTGCTGGCCGTGCCGCTGGGGATCGGTGCCGGCATCATGCTCGCGGAGTATCCGGATCACCGGCTCAACCCTCTGCTGCGCCTCTTGAACGACACGCTCAACGGCATGCCGGCGATCCTCAAGGGCCTGCTGGCCTTCGCCCTGATCGTCAAGCCGATGGGCACGTTTTCCGGTCTCGCCGGCGGCGTCGCCCTCGCGTTCGTCATGATGCCGATCATCGCCAGGGCGACCGAGAGCGCCTTATCGATCATTCCCTGGTCGATCCGCGAGGCGGGCCTGGCGCTGGGCTTGCCGCGCTGGCGGGTCGTCCTTTCGACGATCATCCCCGCCGCGAAAGTCGGGCTGATGACGGGCATTCTGATCGCCTTCGCGCGCGCGGCCGGCGAGGCGGCGCCGCTTCTGTTCACCTCGTTCGGCAACAACTATCTGCCGAGCCACTGGACCGGCTGGGTCCTGGGCCCGGTCGACTCTCTGCCGCAGAGGCTGTACAGCCTCGCCATCAGCCCCTACAAGCAGTGGCACGAGATGGGGTGGGCGGCGGGCATCGTCCTGTTGGCCGGAGTCATCGTGTCCTTCGTGATCGGCCGGCTGGCCTCGTCCGGACGCGGTGCTGCCAGGAGTTAGGAGTTCGCGGTATCATGGCACAGGCGGAAGCGCGGAAGATGGCGGAATCTCGCACCAACGGCACGGCGTCCGGCAAGCGGTTGGCTGAACAGCCACGCGAACTCGGCAAGGTGCGCATGCTGACCCGCGACCTGAGCGTGCACTACGGCAAGGCGGTCGGCGTCCGCAACGTCAGCATGCCGATCTACAACAAGCAGATCACCGCGCTCATCGGTCCTTCCGGCTGCGGCAAGACGACGTTCCTGCGCGCGCTGAACCGGATGCACGACCACACGCGCAATGCGCGGGTGACCGGCCAGGCCCTCCTGGACGGCGAGGACATCTACGCGCCGAAGGTCGACCCGGTGACCATCCGCCGTCGCGTCGGCATGGTCTTCCAGAAGCCGACGCCGTTTCCGACGATGTCCATCTACGACAACGTGGTGGCGGGACTCAAGCTCGTCGGCATCCGCGACTCGGCGATCCTCGACGACGTGGTCGAGCGGGCGCTGGGCCAAGCGGCGCTGTGGGGCGAGGTCAAGGACCGCCTGCGCAGCCCCGGCGGCAGCCTGTCGGGCGGGCAGCAGCAGCGGCTCTCGATCGCGCGCGCCCTGGCGGTCGAGCCGGAAGTGCTGCTGATGGACGAGCCGACCAGCTCGCTCGACCCGCAGTCGACGATGCGGATCGAGGAGCTGATGGCCGAGCTGAAGAACCAGGTGACCATCGTCATCGTGACGCACAACATGCAGCAGGCCAGCCGCGTGTCGGACTTCACGGGTTTCTTCTACGTCGGCGACCTCATCGAGTTCAATCCCACCGGCAAGATGTTCACCAACCCCGACGAGGACAGATCGGAAGAGCGTCGTGTAGGGAAAGAGTGTAGGATAGGGGGGTG
>CAZJWO010000066.1:0-21128 GCA_964549735.1 uncultured Fibrobacteraceae bacterium
CCCGGCGGGACCTGCGACCTGGTGCGGTTCGAGACGCTCCTGGACAAGGCCCGCGTGGCGCGGCAAGCCGGCCGCCTGCTCGCCGAGCGGGCCCATCTGCATGACGCGCTGACCCTTTGGCGCGGTCCGTACCTGGCCGACGCGCCCTACGATCCGGGCGTCGAGGAGCAAGCCGCCGCGGTCAGGCAGCGCTTCCTACGCGCCGCCGAGCGCCTGCTCGAGCTGCTGGCCGTACGGGGCGCCTGGGAGGACGTCGTCGAGCTGGCACGCCGCGCGCTGGCCGAGGATCCGGTGCACGAGGCGTTCGCCCGTCATCTGCTGCTCGGCCTGCTGCGCCTGGGCCATCGCCAGGAAGTGCGGCGCGCGTACGCTGCCTTCGAGGCGCGCCTGGTGCGGGATCTCGACCTCCTGCCGTCGGCGCGCCTGAAAGACCTCGCCGAGCAGGCGTATGCGCCCGTCGCCGAGTGAATCGCGGTGAGTCCGGGGCTTGCGCCGCGTCTCCGGTGTTGCGATGAACCGATGACAGGACTTGGATTGTCCTGGAACACCGTCCGCACGGCCTGGCAACGACCCGCCTGGAAACGTCTTGGCACGCCGCGTTCACGATCGCGCGCTGGGCGGAGCAGTCGGCGGTCTGCGGCGCGACACGGCCCGATCGAACCCGCACGCCGGCGAGAGGAGCGGCCCATTATGCAAGTACGCACCGAGACGGACGCCTTGGGCCCGGTGGCCGTGCCGGCCGGTGCCTATTACGGAGCACGCACGGCTCGCGCGCTGCCGCTTTTCCGCATCGGCTCCGAACGCTGGCCGCGACCGTTCCTGCGCGCGCTCGGTCTCGTCAAGCAGGCGGCGGCGCTGACCCTCGCGGATCTGGGCGAACTGGATCGGCGCCGAGCCGGCTTGATCGCCCAGGCCGCCGCGGAGATGGCAGCCGGGAAGCTGGACGACCATTTTCCGTTGACCATCTGGCAGACCGGAAGCGGTACGCATACGAACATCAACGCGAACGAAGTGCTGGCCAACCGCGCCAACGAACTGGCCGGACGACCTCGCGGCAGCTACGATCCCATCCACCCGCTCGACCATGTCAATCGCGCCCAATCCTCCAATGATGTCATGCCGACCGCGATGCACGTCGCGCTGGCCGGCGAGATCGCGCGCTGTCTGATGCCGGCGCTGGCCAGGTTGGGCGACGAACTGACAGCCCGGGCGCAGGCGTTCGCCGAGCTGGTGAAGGTCGGACGCACCCATTTGATGGATGCCGTGCCGCTCACCCTGGGTCAGGAGTTCGCCGCGTGGTCGACGCAGGTGCGTCAGGCGGAGGCGGGCCTGGGCGTCGCCTGCGATGGCCTGCACGCCGTGACACTCGGCGGCACGGCGGTCGGTACCGGCCTGAATGCGCCGGCGGGATATGCCGAGGCAGCCATCGCGCGCCTGGGGGAGTTGGCCGGCCTGCCGCTGCGGCCGGTCGAAGATCGTCTCGCAGCGCAGAGCGCGCATGACGCGGTGATCCAGGCCTCCGCGGCTCTACGCACCGCGGCGGTCGCCCTGGTCAAGGTCGCCGGCGACGTGCGTCTGCTGGCTTCCGGGCCCCGGGCGGGTCTGGGCGAGCTGATCATGCCGTTGAACGAGCTGGGGTCGTCGGCCATGCCAGGCAAGGTCAATCCGACGCAGGCCGAGGCGCTGAGTCTCGTCTGCTTGCAGGTCTGCGGCAACGATCTGGCGACGACGCTCGGCGGCCTGCTCGGTCAACTGGATTTGAACACGTACAAGCCATTGCTCGTTCACAATACGCTGCAGAGCACGCGCCTGCTCGCCGACGCGTGCGAGAGCTTCCGAGTCTTCGCGGTGACCGATCTGCAGGCCGACGGCCGGCAGATCGCGCAGCAACGCGAGCGCTCGCTCGGCGCCGCCGCGGCGCTCGTCAGGCTGATCGGCGACGAACGCACCGCCGCCGCGGTCTTGCACGCGCGACAGCATGATCTGAGCCTGCGCGAGGCCGTCGCGCGACTCGGCCTCATGTCGGACCAGGATTATGATCGCGCGATGGCCGCGCTGCTGCCCGATCGGCAGCGGCCGCTCATTTGACACCTGGTCGGCTCCATACCTAGCCTGTGAGGAGGAGCACGTTCATACCATCGACCCGAGGAGGTTCGTGATGGCGAACCCTTCCGATTCCGGGTCCGTGTTCAGCGATGGCGACGCGCTTCTCGTCGTCGACGTACAGCGGGACTTCTGCCCCGGGGGCGCCCTTGCCGTACCGTCCGGGGACCGGATCCTGCCGACGCTGAACCGTTGGCTGGCGGCCGCGGAGCGCGCGGAGGTGCCGGTCTTCGCTTCCCGCGACTGGCACCCGGCAGACCATTGCAGCTTCACGGCGCGAGGCGGACCATGGCCGCCGCATTGCGTGCGTGATACCGAGGGCGCGCTCTTCCACGAGGATCTGGGCCTGCCTGATTCGGCGATCATCCTCGACAAGGGCCAGGCTCGCGATCGCGACGCGTACTCGGCGTTCGAGGCGACAGGCATCCGGAGCCACTTGCGCGAACTCGCCGTGCGCCGGCTGTTCATCGGCGGACTGGCTCTGGACGTCTGCGTGCACGCGACGGTGCTCTCGGCTCTCGATTACGGCCTGGACGTCCGCTTGCTGCTTGGCGGCACGCGGTCGTTCGACGTAGCGAAGGCGCTCCGCTGTCTCGAGGAGATGAAGCGCCGCGGCGTCGTGTTCGTCGAGGGGGTTCCGTGACGCATCATCCACACGCCGCGGCGCCAACGCTGTTCGTGGACCTCTACGAGCTGACGATGGGCGAGATCTATCATCGCCGGCGCCTCGACCGGACGGCGGTCTTCGAAGCCTTCTACCAGCACCTGCCCGACCAGCGCAACTACGTGGTCGCTTGCGGGCAGGAACGGATCCTCGATTTCATCGAGACGTTGCCGTTCGCGTCGCGCAGCCTCGACTACCTGCGCAGCCTGCGTCTCTTCAGCGAATCCTACCTGGAGACGCTCGGTCGCCTGCGATTCACCGGCGACATCCTGGCCATCCCAGAGGGCACGGTCGTATTCCCAGACGAGCCGATCGTGCAAGTCGTCGCGCCGCCGCTCGAAGCGCAACTCCTGGAGACCTTCCTGCTCAACCAGCTGCACGTGCATTGTCTGGCGGCGACCAAGGCCTTGCGGGTGGTCGACGCGGCGGCCGGCCGTGGCGTGATCGATTTCGGCTCGCGGCGGGCCCACGGCCTGGACGCCGCTCTCGCGGTGGCGCGGTTGACCTGGGCCGCCGGTGGCGCGGGCACGTCCAACCTGCTGGCTGGCCGCGCCTGGGGCATTCCCGTGTTCGGCACCATGGCCCACAGCTTCGTTTCGCTCTTCGACCGCGAAGAGGACGCTTTCCGCGCCTACGCGCAGACTTTCCCCGGCAGCACGCTGCTCGTCGACACGTATGACACCCTGGCCGCGATCGAGCGGATCGTGCGCCTGCGCGCCGGGCTGGGTGAAGCGTTCTCGATCGGCGGCATCCGCCTCGATTCGGGCGACCTCCTTACGCTGGCTCGCCGGGCTCGCCATATCCTCGACGAAGGCGGCCTGCAGGGAGTGAAGATCTTCGTCTCGAGCGATCTCGACGAAGACGCCATCGCGGAGCTGGTGGCCGCCGGCGCTCCGATCGATGGCTTCGGCGTCGGCTCGCGTCTGGTCCAGTCGGCCGATGCGCCCGGCCTCGATCTCAAGTACAAGCTGGTCGCGTACGACGGGCGGGCGCGGAGCAAGCGCTCGACCGGCAAGGCCTATCTCGGCGGTCGCAAGCAGGTGTTCCGCCGCTGGCGGGACGGACTGCTGGCGGGCGACGAACTGCAGCCGTACGGCCGGGTGCCGGCGGATCCGTCCGACATGAAGCCCCTGCTGCGTCCTCTGGTTCTTGACGGCCGTCCCGTGGCGGGCGCCCGCACCGAACTCGCCGCGCTCCGCGCCCGGATGGCGGCCGAGTTGTCGACCCTGCCCGCGGCGCTGCGCGCGCGCGAACGAGCGCTTCCCGCGTATCGCGTCGTCGTCCATCCCGAACTTCGCGCGACTTGAACGGGCGGTTTCGGCCCCGCGGCTCCATGTTCCAGCAAGAGCATTCACGGCGTGCGGGGGCCCCGCTGCGCGCGAACCAACCGGGAGTTGCCCATGATCCGCAACACGACGATCCTGCCGCGCCGCTACAGGTCCTTGCAGAGGCGCGATCTCGCCGATCTGCCTCAACTCGCCACGCTCGACGCGGAATTCCGCCGCGCCATGCTGGCCGTATCGGCGGTCCTGCCATTCCGGACCAACAGCTACGTCGTCGAGGACCTCATCGCGTGGGACCGCGTTCCCGACGATCCGATCTTCCAGCTCACGTTTCCCCAGCCAGGCATGCTGGCCGGCGAGGAGTTCGCCGCCGATCTGGCCGAGGTCCGCCGCGCACGCGATCCGGAGACCGCGCGAGCCGCAATCCGCCGAATCCGCACGCGGCTCAACCCGCATCCGGCAGGCCAGCGCGAGCTGAACGTGCCCCGCTGGAACGAGGAACCGTTGCCGGGCGTGCAGCACAAGTACCGCGAGACGGTCCTCTTCTTCCCCAGTCAAGGCCAGACGTGCCACGCCTACTGCACCTACTGCTTCCGCTGGGCGCAGTTCGTGGGCGACAAGGAACTCAGGTTCGCCAGCAGCGACGCGCAGCAGCTGGTCGACTACCTGCGACACCACCGCGAGGTCACCAACGTCCTGTTCACCGGCGGCGACCCGCTGACCATGAAGTCGAGCGTCCTGCGTCGTTTCGTCGAGCCGCTGCTCGCACCCGAACTGGAACACCTCGAGAGCATCCGAATCGGCTCGAAGGCGCCGGCCTATTGGCCCTACCGCTTCGTGACCGACGACGATGCCGCCGATCTGCTCGCGCTCTTCGCGGAGGTGCGAAGCGCCGGCAAGCATCTCGCTCTGATGGCTCACTACAGCCATCCGCGGGAGCTTTCGACGCCGATCGCGCAGGAAGCGCTGCGGCGCATCCAGGATGTGGGCGCGGTCGTGCGCTGTCAGGCGCCGCTGATCCGTCACGTCAACGACGCCGCCGCAGTCTGGGCCGATCTGTGGCGGGCCCAGGTGCGCTGCGGCGCGGTACCCTACTACATGTTCGTCGAACGGGACACCGGCCCGCGCGACTACTTCGCCGTGCCGCTGGCGCGGGGCCTGCAGATCTATCGCGACGCGTTGCGGCGAGTTTCCGGCCTCGCGCGCACGGTGCGCGGACCGAGCATGAGCGCCACGCCGGGCAAGGTCGTCATCGACGGCACGACGCGTCTCGATGGTCAGAAGGTATTCTGCCTGCGTTTCCTGCAGGGCCGCGACCCCGAGTGGGTCGGCCGTCCCTTCTTCGCGCGCTTCGATCCCCAGGCGACGTGGCTGGACGATCTCGAGCCCGCGGGCGGCGAATCGGAGTTCTTCTTCGCCGACGCGATGGCGGCATTGACGCAGGCTTCGCGATGAAGAGCGCGCCGTTAACCCGGATTATTCATGAAGGGCCTGCTGCGGAAGGCGACATGCTCGCCAGAGAGCGCGTTCTCGGTTCGACTCGGTCAACGTCCCGCACCGGGTACGTCTCCCTCGTCGACCCCCGCGATCCCGCTCTCTGGCAAACATCTCCCACATCCTCGCTACGGCCCTTCATGAATAATCCGGGTTAAAGTACGGGGAAAGCGGTGAGGCGGTCTCTCCGCGCGCGACGCCGGCCGCGAATGCTCCAGCCAACGATCGAGCCGGCCGGGCATCGCGTCCCCGGCCGGCTCGCGCTTTCCTGAACCAGGACAAGGGGCCCGCCGGCTACACGCGCCCCACCTCGTACGCCGACAACGCCGCCATGTTGACGATTTCGGAGACCGTGGACCGCACCGAGACGATGTTGATCGGGTGCTTCAGGCCGTAGAGCAGCGGACCGATCACCTCGCGCTGGCCGATGTTGCCGACCAGCTTGTACGACGTGTTCGCGCTCTGCAGGTCGGGGAACACGAGCACGTTCGCCTCGCCCCTGACCTTGCAGTCCGGCACCGACTTGAGATTGTCCGGGCCCTTGACCGCCACGTCGGCGTGCATCTCGCCGTCGACGCGCAGCTGCGGGTGTTCGCGGTGCAGGATCTGGACGGCCTCGCGCACCTTGCGCGTCTCGGGCCGATCGTTGTCGCCGAAGTTCGAATAGGACAGCATGGCGATGACCGGCTCGAGCCCGAAGTGACGCGCCACCTGGGCCGACGTCAAGGCGATCTCGACGAGCTGCTGGGCATCCGGGTTGATCCTGATGGTCGTGTCGGCGAAGATGTAGACCTTGCCCTCGGCCAGGATCACGTGCATGCCGACCGCGTGCCGCATGCCGGGCTGCAGCTCGGCCAGCGGCAGCACGATGCGGATCGTGTCGACGTAGCTGCGCGTCGCGCCGCAGACCATGCCGTCGGCATGGCCGGTGCGCAGCATCATCACGCCGTGGTGGATCGGCCGCTCGACCAGGCGCCGCGCCTTGGCCAGGTCGCAGCCCTTGCGCGCCCGCTCCTGGTGCATGATGCGCGCCATCTCGTCGTTCTCCGCGCAGCGCAGCGGATCCTTGACCTCGACCCGATCGAGATTCAGGCCGATGCGCTTCGCGTTCGCGGCGATCTCGGCCTCGTCGCCCAGCAGGATCGGCTGGCAGAGGCCTTCATCCAGCAGGATGCGGCAGGCCTCGAGCACGCGGTCGCGCTCGCCCTCGGCGAACACGATGCGCCGCTTCTGGGCGCGCGCCTGTTCGCGGATGCGCGTCATGACCTCCCAGCTCTTGTGGATCATGCCCTCCAGGCGCGCCCGGTACGCGTCCCAGTCGGTGATCGGCTCGAGCGCGACGCCCGTCTCGCAGGCGGTCCTGGCGACGGCCATCGATTCCGCGACGAAGACGCGGGTATCGAACGGCTTGGGGATGATGTAATCCGGCCCGAACGTGAACTCCTGGCCGCCGTAGGCCCGGGCGACCTCTTCGGTCGCAGGGCGGCGGGCCAGCTCGGCCAGCGCATTGGCGGCGGCCATCTTCATCTCGTCGTTGATCGTCGTCGCGCGCACGTCGAGCGCGCCGCGGAAGATGAACGGGAAGCCCAGCACGTTGTTGATCTGGTTCGGGAAGTCGCTGCGGCCGGTGGCGATGATCGCGTCGGGACGCGCCGCGCGGGCGTCGTCGTAGGGGATCTCCGGATCCGGGTTGCTCATCGCGAAGATGATGGGCTTGGCCGCCATCTTCTGGAGCATCTCTTTCGTCACGAGATTCTTGACCGAGACGCCCATGAACACGTCGGCGCCATCGAGGGCCTCGGCCAGGGTGCGTTTCTTGGTCTCCTGGGCGAACAGCTCCTTGTAGGGGTTCATGCCCTCCTTGCGGCCCTTGTAGACCACGCCCTTCGTGTCGACGAGCATGATCTTCTCTTGCTTGATGCCCATCTGCACGATGAGTTTCGCGATCGCGATGGCGGCCGCGCCGGCGCCGGAGATCGTCACCTTCAGATCGGCCAACTGCTTGCCTTGCAGCAGGGCCGCGTTGATCAGGCCGGCGGTGGCGATGATCGCCGTGCCGTGCTGATCGTCGTGGAAGATGGGGATCTTCATCGTCGCCTTGAGCTTCTCTTCGATGTAGAAGCACTCGGGGGCCTTGATGTCCTCGAGGTTGATGCCGCCGAAGGTGGGCTCCAGCATCTGGCAGGTCCGCACGATCTCGTCGGGATCTTCGCTGTCCAGGTTGATGTCGAAGACGTCGACATGGCCGAAGCGCTTGAAGAGCACCCCCTTGCCCTCCATGACCGGCTTGCCGGCCAGCGCGCCGATGTTGCCCAGACCGAGCACGGCGGTGCCGTTGCTGATGACGGCGACGAGGTTGCCGCGGTTGGTGTACTTGTAGGACAGCGACGGGTCGGCGGCGATGTGGTTGCAGGGCACCGCCACGCCGGGAGTATAGGCGAGCGACAGCTGGCGCTGCGTCAAGCAGGGCTTCGTGGGCACGACCTCGGTCTTGCCCGGGCGTCCCATGCTATGATAATCGAGCGCGTCCTGATCCCTGAGGGCCATGATCCGGGGTCCTTTCATGGTGGAGGGTTCGCGAGCCTGGTTTCGGCTGCAGATTGTCCACCATTCCCCGGACGTTGTCCAGCCGGGTCGTGCGCGCGCTCGTCGCGCGCGGCGGCCGTGGCGCGGCGCGGCGCGCTCAAACGGCGCCGAAAACGACCTTCTCGCCCAGATACCGGCCGTCGACGCCGATCGTCGCTTCGGCGACCTGCAGGTCATCGCGGCCGCACAGGCGGGCGGCTTCGACGGTCATCGCGGTCAGGCCGCTGCAGCAGGGCACCTCCATGCGCACGACCACGGCGCGCGGGATCGAGGGCTCCGCGAGGATCGCCGCGAGCTTCTGGACGTATCCCTCGCTGCGGTCGAGCTTGGGGCAGGCGACCACGATGCCCCGGCCGCGCACGAAACGCCACTGCGCGTCGGGCATCGCCACGGGCGAGCACGTGCTCAGCACGCAGAGCTCGCGGTCCTTGAAGAACGGCGCCTGCGGCGGCACCAGGTGCAGCATGATCGGCCACTGGCCGAGGTTCGGCGGGATCACGGCGTCGGGGAAAGCGGGTGCTCCCTCGACCGGCGGCGGGTTGGGGGAGGAGGGGGAGACGCCACCGCCAGCCGCCGGAAGCACCCGCATTCTCGTGCCGGGGCAACCGCCGCCGTGCGGCGGCCGCGCCGGGGTCGGCCTGGTGTCATGGCGGGCAGATGCCGCGTCGAACTCGGCCAGCCCTTCGTGCCCGCGCAAGCGGGCGACATGGACGCGGGTGGCCACGGGGTCGTAATCCGGGACCTCGCGCTCCACGATGGTCAGGGCGCCGGTCGGGCAGGTGCCCACGCAGTCGCCGAAGCCGTCGCAGAAGTCTTCGCGCACCATCTTGGCCTTTCCGTCGATGATTTGCAAGGCTCCTTCGGCGCAGCCGACGACGCAATCACCGCAGCCGTTGCACAGGGCTTCGTCGATGTCGATGATCTTCCGGATCGCCATGGCCCCTATCCTCCCGTCTGACGCGATGAGCGGTTGCTTGGCGGACAGTATAGGCCCTGTATCGCCGGAAATCCTTGACCTTGATCAAGTTTTTGCATATCTTAGGCAGCCATGGAGAAACTGCGCCGCCCTCCCAGCGTGAAGGCCTCGTTGCTAGCGCGCTGCGATCTCTTCGCGGACCTGCCGTTGCCGCAGCTCTCGGCCCTGGCCGGCCTGGCGTCGCTGCGGCGGTACGAACGCGGCGAGGTCCTCTTCCGGCAGGACAGCCCCGCCGCCGGCATGCATGTCATCACGCGCGGCCAGGTCGAGGTCTTCAGATCAGGCGGCGACGGTTCGCGACGCATGCTGCACCTCTTCGGGCCGGCAGAGGTCATCGGCGAGGTTCCGGTCTTCGCGGGAGGATCGCTGCCGGCCGCGGCGATGGCGTCGGCGCCCGTCGTCGAGGCGCTGTTCCTGCCGCGCGACGAGTTCCTGGATCTCGGCCGGCGGCGGCCGGAGATCCTGCTGCAGATGCTCGCGACGCTGAGCCGGCGCCTGCGCCAGTTCGTCGGGCAGATCGAATCCCTGGCGTCGCGTCCGGCGCCCGCGAGGCTGGCGGCGCGGCTGCTCGAGATGGCGCGCGCGCAGGTGCCGCCGGGCGAGCCGGCGCCGGCGGTCGTCCTGCCGGCCGGCAAGGCCAGCCTGGCACGCGCGCTGGGCATGGCGCCCGAAACGCTCAGCCGGCTGCTGCGGCGCTGGCGCGAGGCCGGGCTGGTGGCGGTCCAGCGGCGGACGATCCGCATCCTGCAGCCCGAGGCGCTGGCCCGGATCGCTGCGTCCGGCGGCTGTACCCCGCGGTGATCAGGCGTTATCTTGGCGCGGCGGCGAGAGCGGCCGCGGCCGCCGGCGCCGCGGTCCGGCGGTGACAGCATGCGGAGGACGAACGATGCCCATCCTGAATCACGGCAGCATCAGCATCGAGGTCGATGACGACGGTTTCATGGTCGATCCCACGCTCTGGAACGAGCAGGTGGCCCTGGCGTTGGCCACCACCGAGGGCCTCGCCGCGTTGAGCGACGAGCACTGGTCGATCATGAACTACATCCGCGCGTACCACGCGCAGTTCGGCGTGGCGCCCATGGTGCGCAAGCTCTGCAAGGAAACCGGTTTCAAGCTCAAGGACATCTACACGCTCTTTCCCAGCGGGCCCGCCCGCGGCGCCTGCAAGGTGGCCGGCCTCGAGAAGCCGACCGGGTGCGTCTGACCAGCGAGAAGGACCCACGTGTCTGCATTCCGCATCCTCGTCCTCGGCGCCAGCGGCGCCGGCCTGAAGGCCGCCGCGCGGGCGCGCCGTCTGCTGCCAGGGGCGCACGTCGCCGTCGTGGACCGGCGCGCGGACATCGGCTCCTACACCTGCGGCCTGCCGCTCTACCTGAGCGGCGACGTGGAGCGGATCGAGGCGCTGGGCGAGACCAGCTACGGCGCCCGCCGCGACGCGGCCTTCTTCCGTCAGATCAAGGACGTCGAGGTGATGACCGGCGCGCGGATCGTCGCGCTCGACCGCGACACGCGGGCGGTGACCATCGAGCGCGCGGCCGATGGCTCCGGCCGCACGATGCTGCTGTACGACAAGCTGGTCTACGCGCTGGGCGCGCGGCCGCGGGTGCCGCCGGGCTTCCAACTCGGCCAGGCGGTGCTCAGCGTCGCCTCGTCCCGCGACGCGGTCGCGCTGCGCGGGGCCCTGCAAGCGGGCGAAGTCGGCAGTTGCCTCGTCGTCGGCGGTGGTTGCGCCGCCGTGGAGACGGCCGCGGCGCTGGCCGATCTCTGGGGCTGCGAGGTCACCCTGCTGGAAGCGGCGGATCGCCTGCTGCCCCATCTGCTCGACGCGGATCTCAGCCGCCTCGTGGCCGCCGAGCTCGACCGTGTGGGAGTGCGCGTGCGCACCGGGCTGGCGGCGACCGGCGCCGCCGACGCCGAGGACGGACACGCGACGGTCGCCGCGGGCGGCGAGCGCCTGATCGCGGACCGCGCCGTGCTGGCTCTCGGTACGACGCCCCGGACGGAGCTGGCGCGGTCGGCGGGGCTGGCCGTGGGCGAGGGCGGCGGCCTGCTGGTCGACGGCCAGCTGCGCACGTCCGATCCCGACATCCTGGCGGCGGGCGATTGCATCGAGCTGGTGCACCATACCAGCGGCGAACTGTGCCGCTTGCCGCTGGGCTCGTTGGCCAGCCGGCAGGGCCGCGTGGCCGGCGACGTCCTGGCCGGCCGTTTCAGCGAGATCGCGGCGGTGGTCGCGTCGCGAGCGGTCAAGGTCCTGGGTCTGAACGTGGCGGTCTGCGGCCTGAGCGCGGCGGCGGCGCGCGCGGCCGACCTCGATCCCGTCGTGACGACCGGCGCCTTCTGCGATCGCGCGCACTACCATCCCGAGCAGGCTCTCATCCATCTGCAGCTCGTGCATGAGGCCGGCAGCGGCCGCCTGCTCGGGCTGCAGGCGGTCGGTCCGGGCGATGTCGTCAAGCGGGTCGACGTCTTCGCGGCGCTCCTGCGCCAGGACGGCGATCTGGGCGATCTGCTGGACGCGGAGTTCTGCTGCGCGCCGCCCTACAATGCGGCGCTGGATCCGTTGCACGAGCTGGCCGCCGCCGCCCTCAGCCAGCAGGAAGGCCGGGCGATCCAGGCCGGCCCGTTCAGCGATCCGGGCGGACGCCTGGTGCTGGACGTGCGCACGCCGGCCGAGGTCGCCGCCGCCGCCGACGCGCTGCCGGGCGCGGTCAACATCCCGTTGGCGGACCTGCGCCAGCGCGCCGGGGAGCTGCCGGCCGACCGCCCGCTGCTGGTCGTCTGCGCCAAGGGATCGCGCAGCGCCGAGGCCGCGGGCATCTTGCGCGAGCGCGGCTTCGCCGACGTCGTCTACCTGGCCGGCGGCATGACGATGCGCGCCGGCGGCCGGAGCGGCGCCCGCGCCCCGGGCGACGATTGACAGCCGGCCGGCATTCGCTATGATCGCCGTATCTCGATTCATGTTCGATGTGAAGTATCTCTAGACATTGGCCGGGAGGCCGAGGCCGCCCGGAAGGGCCTCGCGGGGGATGCGCGAAATGGATGCTGGCAATTCGGTGCAGGCCGCGTGCCGGGACGTCGGTCTCGGTTTCCGGTGCGAACGCTCACGCCTCGAACTCCGTTTTTCCGTCACCCTCGATCCGGACGGCGCCGGCGGCGGCCACTGCCTGTTCCTGCGTCTGGGGCACGACAGCGACTGCACGCCGGTCGTCGTCGACCATCGCGCCGCTCCGGCCGCGCTGCTGCTGGCGATCGATGAAAACACCGTGCAGCGCGAGCCGGTCATGAGCCTCTGGCTGCCGCACTGGCAGCGCCATCTGGTGCTGGCCTACCGGCGGAACGAGGACTGGGTGCTCGAGCGCCTGCCCGCGGGCGCCGCGGCGGCGACCGTCGACGAGGCGTTCGCTCTGCTCGATCGCTAGCGTGCCCGACCGGACCCCGCCGGCCGAGCGCCGCCGGTTGCCGCTGCCGGATGCGCCATGCTATCATGCGCCGCGTCGCGATCGCCCCACTCGAGACCGGAAGGTGGCCCATGCGTCGTCTGTTCGCGTCTTCTCTGCTCTGCGGTCTGTGTCTGCTCGCCGCCTGCGGGCGAGGTCCGTCCGAAACGGAACGTTTCGTCGGCCTGGCCGAACGGTACCTCGCGGCGCTCTACGCGCACCACCCCGTCTGGGCCACGCAGCTCGGCAACCACGACCACGACGGCGAGCTGCCCGACCTGCGCCCGCAGGGCCGCGCCGCCTGGGCCGACCTCAACCGCGCCTATCGCGACAGCCTGTCGGCGCTGCGGCCGCGCAAGCTGAGCGCGCCCGATCGCATCGATCGCGAGATCCTGCTCGAGCGCATCGACGCCGCGCTCTTCGCGCACGAGGTGCTGGACGAGCCGGCCTGGAACCCGCTGCTCTACAATCCCGGCGACGCGATCTACGCGCTGCTGGCGCGCGACTACGCGCCGCTGGCGCGGCGTCTCGAGAGCGTCGCGCAGCGGCTCGAGAAGATCCCCGCCTTCCTGCAGACCGCGCGCGGCAACCTGACCGATCCGCCCGAGGTCTTCACGCGCACGGCCATCAACCAGAACCTGGGCGCGATCAACCTCATCATGGACGGGCTCGACAACTATCTCGACGCGGAGCCGTCCCTGCGCGCGCGCCTCGCCCGTCCGCGCGCCGAGGCCATCGCCGCCCTGTCCCAGTATGGCGCCTGGCTCGAGGACGAGCTGCTGCCGCGTTCGCGCGGCGATTTCCGCCTGGGCGCCGAGTCGTGGCGCCGCAAGCTGCGTTTCTCGCTCGCCAGCGATCTCGCGCCGCCGGACATCCTCGCCGCGGCGGAGCGCGATCTCGAGCAGACGACCGCGCGCATGGCGGACCTCGCCCGCGTGATCTACCGCGAACGCCTCGGCGCGCGCGCGCCCGACCCGGCCAGCCTGCCGCCGCGCGAACTCATCGCCGCCGTCCTGCGCGATCTGGCCGAGGATCGGCCCACGAGCGCGACCATCGTCGAGCAGGCCCGTCGAGATCTGGCGCGTGTCACCGAGTTCGTGCGCGACAAGGACCTCGTCCGCGTGCCCGAGGAGCCGATCGAGATCATCGTCATGCCCGAACACCAGCGCGGGATGTGGATCGCCTACTGCGATTCGCCCGGGCCCCTGGAGCCGCACCTGCCGACGTTCTACGCCATCGCGCCGACGCCGGCCGACTGGCCGCCCGAACGCGCGGCGTCGTTCTACCGCGAGTACAACGACTACATGCTGCAGGTCCTCACGGTGCACGAGGCCATGCCCGGCCACTACCTGCAGATCAACCACGGCAACCGATACCGCGGTTCGACGCCGGTGCGCGCCGTGTTCTACAGCGGCACGTTCGTCGAGGGCTGGGCCACGTACGCCGAGCAGCTCCTGGTCGAGTCGGGCTGGGGCGGGCCGGCCTTCGAGCTGCACCAGCTCAAGATGCGCCTGCGGTTGATCATCAACGCGATCATCGACCAGAAGATCCACACCGCCGGCATGACCGAGGACGAGGCGATGGACCTCATGATGCGGCGGGGTTTCCAGGAGGAGGGCGAAGCGGCCGGCAAGTGGATCCGCGCCTGCCTGACCTCGACGCAGCTGTCGACCTACTACGTCGGCAATCTGGAGATCAACGCGATCCGGCGGGACTGGCAGGAGAAGCAGGGCAAGCGCTACCGTCACCGCGATTTCCACGACCGGCTGCTGTCGTTCGGCTCGCCGCCGCCGAAGTACGTGCGCCAGCTGCTGCAGCTCGGTCCGCCGCGTGCGCTCGCGGCGGGGTCAAGCTGAGCGCGGCCGGCGGCCCGGCGCCGGCTGGCAGGCGGGACAGAAGCAGGTCGACCGGCCGCCGACGATGATCTTCGCGATCGTCGCGCCGCACCGCGGACACGGCAGGCCGCCGCGGCCGTAGACCCGCAAACGGCGCCGGAAGTTGCCCGGCCTGCCGGCGAAATCGGTGAAGTTCAGCAGCGTGGTGCCGCCGTGCCGCAGCGCGAGCCGCAGCACCGCGCGGGCCTCGCGCAGCACGCGCCGCGTGGTCGCGGCGTCGCTGCCGGCCGGCGGCGCCAGCGGGTGCACCCCGGCGCGCCAGAGCGCCTCGTCGGCGTAGATGTTGCCCAGCCCGGCGGCCACTCCCTGATCCAGCAGCACGGCCTTCCACGGCGCGCGCCGGGTCTCGACGCGGGCCGTCCATTCGCGGGCCCCCACCGCCAGCATGTCCGGCCCGAGGTGGGCGAGCTGCCGCGTGCGCCAGTCGGCGCCGACGGCCGTCCAGCGGCCGAACTTGCGGATGTCGCGGTAATGGACGGCGAGGTCGTCGAAATGCAGGGTCAGGTGGACGTGCTGGTCCGGCGTGTAGCCCTCCAGCAGGAAGACCTGGCCGGTCATGCGCAGGTGCAGCATGACGCGCGACACCTCGCCGGCGGCCGCATGGTCGCGGCGGCGACCCGCCGGCGCGGCGGCGAAAGAAAGCACCAGGTACTTGCCGTGGCGCTCGACCGCGCCGAGGATGCGGCCGACCATGGACCGGCGCACCGCGGCCGGCGACGGCTCGAGCACGCCGCCGAACCGGACGGTCAAGCCCGTGCAGCGGCGACCCAGCAGATCGCGGCGCAAGGCGCGCGCGATGCTCTCGACTTCGGGCAGCTCGGGCAAGACGACCTCCTTTCGGCGGCGCGGCGGTCGGGCGCCGGTCCACACTGGCGCGGCGGCGATTCGCAGTCAAGCGGCGGCGGCGGTGGACGATAAGGTAGGCGAGATCGGCGGCGGCTGCGGGCGGGCGACCCGGCGGCCCGCCTGTGGCCATGTACCGCGCGAAGAGGAAGCAACGATGCGAGTCCTGGTGGTCGAGGACGATTTCATCAGCCGCCGGCTGCTGTGCCGCTATCTGCAGGCCCAGGCCGAGTGCGACGTGGCGGTCAACGGGAACGAGGCGATCGGCGCCTTCCGCCAGATCCTGCAGGCCGGCCAGCGCTACGACCTCATCTGCCTGGACATCATGATGCCCGGCATGGACGGCCAGGAGACCCTCAAGCGGCTGCGCGCCATCGAAGAGGAACAGGGCATCACCAAGGCCGATCGCACCAAGGTCATCATGACGACGGCGTTGGAGGACCACGACAACGTCGTGTCCGCCTTCAGCAACGCCTGCGACGGGTACGTGGTCAAGCCCATCGAGAAACGCAAGTTCCTGGAGACGCTGCAGGAGATCGGTCTGCCGATCGCCGTCTAGCCGGAATCGGCGGCAGCCGCCGCGTATCGCGCCGAGAGGACGCCATGGGCCAGCCGACCGTTGCCGCCGCGCCGCCGGGGATCGGCGACAAGGAATTCGCGATCATCCGCCGCCTCGTCTACGACAATTTCGGCATCAACCTCAGCGATCAGAAGAAGAGCCTGGTGACCGGACGCCTGCAGAAGGTCCTGCGGCAGCGCCGGTTCACCGACTTCCGGGACTACCTGGAGTGGCTGCAGGCCGACCAGAGCGGCGAGGCGCTCGAAGAACTGGCCAACCGCATCTCCACCAACCACACGTTCTTCTGGCGGGAGAACAGCCACTTCGACCATTTCGCCGCCAGCGGCCTGCCCGAGATGGTCGATCGCCATCGGCGGCAGGGCGGAGAGCTGCGCCTGTGGTGCGCCGGCTGTTCGACCGGCGAGGAGCCGTACACGCTCGTCATGCTCATGAAGGAGGTCCTGGGCGCGGAGTTTTCCGCCTTCAGGCCGCTCATGCTGGCCACCGACATCTCCGCGGCCGCCCTGCGCACGGCCATGAACGGCGTGTACAGCGACGAGCGCCTGCGGCAGCTGCCGCCGGCGCTGCGCAACAAGTACTTCCGCCGGGGCGCCCAGCCGCAGACCTGGCAGGTCGCCGACGAGATCCGGCGCGAGGTCGTGTTCCGCCGGCACAACCTGATGGCCAGCAGCTTCCCGTTCAAGAAGCCGTTCGATGCCGTCTTCTGCCGCAATGTCATGATCTATTTCGACAAGCCGACCCGCGACGCGCTCATCGCGCGGTTCCACCGCCACACCGCCGCGGGCGGCTACCTGTATATCGGGCATTCCGAAACGCTGGGGCGCGACGGCGCGCTGTACGAGTACGTGCTGCCGGCCGCCTATCGGCGCAAATAGTCGCCGGCGGGCCGCGCGGCGCCGCCGCACGCCTGCTTGAAGCCTTGGCCTTCGTACCATACATTCTGGACTTCCGGCGGGCCCATCCCGCGACGAACATCCCGGAAAGGACAGCCGCATGCAGCGTCGATTCCCCGTCCCGCGCCTGGCGAACGCTTCGGAGGGCGAGGCGGCCGCGGGCCACGTCGCGTCCGGCGCCGAGCCGCCCGTTCTCGGCATCCCCGAACGCCACGAGATCGCCGAGCGGTATCGCTGGCGCCTGGAGCGGGTGTTCGCGGACTGGGACGCGTGGGAGCGGGCGTTCGCCGAGGTCGAGGCGGCGTTGCCGCAGCTGTCCGCCCTGCGCGGCACCCTGAGCGGCGGCGCGGCGCAGCTGCTCGCCTGCCTGCAGGCGCTCGAGTCGGTGCGGCGCAAGCTCGAGGTGGTCGTCGTCTACGCCAACATGCGCAGCGACGAGGACACGCGCGACGACGACGGCACGAGCCGCCGCGGTCGCGGCGGCAGCCTCAGCACGCGCTACGCCGAGGCGGTCAGCTGGTTCGAGCCGGAACTTCTGGCCCTCGACGTCGAACAAGTGCACGGCTGGCTGCGATCCTGCGCGGAGCTGCGCGTCTACGCCCATTTCCTGGACAACGTGCGCCGCCTGCAGCCGCACACGCTCGACGCCGATCGCGAGGCGCTGCTCGCCGCCGCGACGAGCGTCACCCGCGGCGCGGGGCGCATCTTCGCGGCGTTGACGGACGCCGATCTGCGGTTCCCCGCGATCCGCGACGAGAGCGGCAACGAGGTCGAGCTGACGCACGCGCGGTTCGGCAAGTTCCTGCGCTCGCCCGATCGCGACGTGCGGCGCCGCGCCTTCGAGGCCTACCTCGACACGTTCGACCAGGTCGGCAACACGCTGGCCGCGACCCTCGACGCCAACGTCAAGAACCACGTCTTCCGGGCCGAGAGCCGCCGCTACGACGGGTGCCTGCACGCCGCGCTGCATCCGGACGCCGTGCCGGTCGCGGTCTACCACAACCTGCTGGCCGAGGTGCGCGCGAACCTGCCCGTGGTGCACCGCTTCACCGAGCTGAAGAAGCGCGTGCTCGGCGTCGATCCTCTGCGCGAATACGACCTGCAGGTGCCGCTGTTCCGGCAGGCCGAGTTCAAGTACAGCTACGAGGAGGCCTGCCAGCTCATGCTGGCGGCCCTCGCGCCGCTGGGCGAAGGCTACCTGGAGATCCTGCGCGCGGGCTATCGCGAGGGCTGGATCGACGTGCACGAGAGCCTGGGCAAACGCAGCGGCGCCTACTCGAGCGGGGTCTACGACACCCAGCCCTACATCCTGCTCAACTGGTCGGATCAGCTCTCCGACACGTTCACGCTCGCGCACGAGCTGGGCCACAGCGTGCACACCTATCTGGCCGCGCGGCACCAGCCCTACATCTACGGGGACTACCCGATCTTCACGGCCGAGGTCGCCAGCACCTGCAACGAGCTGCTGCTGCTGGAGCATCTGCTGGCCACGACCACGGAGCGCGAGCGCCGGCTCTTCCTGCTCGACCACCATCTGTCGCAGATGATCGGCACCGTGGTACGGCAGACCATGTTCGCCGAGTTCGAGCTGCGCGTCCATGAGCTCGGCGAAGCCCGCGAGACGCTCACCACCGCCGCGATGGGCGACATCTACCACGATCTGCTGCGCGACTACTGGGGACCGGCCGTCGAACTCGATCCGCGGCGGAGCCGCTGCACGTGGAGCCGCATCCCGCATTTCTACTACGATTTCTACGTCTACCAGTACGCCACGGCCTACTCGGCGGCGGTCGCCCTGAGCCGCGCCGTGCTGGCCGGCGGCGAGCCCGCGCGGGAGCGCTACCTCGACATCCTGCGCTCCGGCAGCAGCCGCTATCCCGTCGAGACCCTGGCCGCGGGCGGCGTCGACATGATGTCGCGGGCGCCGTTCGGCGAGGTCTTCGCGCTCTTCGGCGAGCGGCTCGCCGAGATCGAGCGCCTGCTGGCCGAAAGGCGGGACGCATGAATCGCGTACAGCATCTGCGGGCGCCGGCGTTGCTGGCGGGGGCGTTCATCGCCGCGTTTCTGGCGCTCGGCGCCTGCGGCAAGGGCGAAGGTCCGCGCCAGCAAGGGGCCGTGGAAGCGCGCGGCCGCGCCGCGCCGGAGTCCGCGCTGGCCGCCGCGCCCGACACCGTCGGGCGACCCTCGCCGGCGCCGGGCGATACGACGGCCGCCGCGGCGCCAGGAGTCAGGCTCAGCAGTTCCGGCGGCGATCTGTCTGCCGAGGCCTACGTCGCCGAGTACGACGAAGCCGGCGCGGGGGTCACCTGGCCGTCGGGCTGCGAAGGCGTCTCGGAACGTGTCTCCGACGGACCGACCGACCAGGCGCTGCGGGAGTTCATCTACTCCTGCCAGCGGCACGCGCCTGGCAGCCAGAAGCTGACCCTGCGCGTGCTGCGCCGCGCCCATACCGAGGACGGCCGCCCCCCGCATCCGCGTTTCGTGGTCAGCCTCATCGAAGAGCAGCTCGCGCAGCTCGGCGCGAAGCCGCAGCGGCAGCGGCCCCTCGAGACGGCGGGAATCCAGGGCATCGAGGTCCAGGGCGTCGAGCCTTTCGGCGCGGGCGAAGTCTGGCTCCTGGGGGTGCTCGCCGGCACGGACGTCTACCTCCTGATGGCGTGGGATCGCGCCGGCGGCCTCTTCCTCGATCCGGAGATCGAGACCTTCTTCGGCTCCCTGCGCATCTTCTGAGCCGCCGGCGCGACGGGCGGCGGCCCGGCCGCCACGGCCGCGCGAACAACGCTCAGGTCCTGCCGGAATTCGCCGATCATAGCCGCGACGCCTTCGGTTCCACTGCCGCATGAGGCGGCGACATCCGTGTTGCAAAGGAAGATCGCCCATGCCCACCGACACCATGCCCGCGACGAAGACCGACCGCTGGCGATCCGTAGACCTCGAGGTCCTCAAACGCATCGAGGAGCTGCCGAGCCTCTCGACGGTGGTCGCCGAGTTCCTCGAGCTCTCGCGGCGCGAATTCTTCTCGGCGAAGGATTTCGAGGCGGTGATAAGCAAGGATCAGGCCCTGGTGGCGCGGCTGCTCAAGGTGGCCAACAGCGGCCTGTACGGCAAATCGCGCGGCGTCCACTCGATACCCGAAGCCGTCGTGCTGGTCGGTCTGGAGAGCATGAAGAAGATCGTCTTCACCGTCAGCACCGAAGGCTTGACGCGGTTGCGCCTGAAGAACTACAGCTACGAGCCGAGCCGCGGCTACTGGATGCACTCGACCGCGGTCGGATTGGCGGCCAGGGCCCTGATCGAGGTCCTGCCGGTCAAGCCGCTGCACGCCGAGGAGGCGTTCGTGGCGGGGTTGCTGCACGACGTCGGCAAGCTCATCGTCGACGACTACCTCGATCCGCAGCTGGGCAAGCGGCAGGTGTCGTTGTCCGAAGAGTGCGAGGCGGTGGGGCTCGACCACGCGGAGCTGGGCGAGCTCATCCTGCGCAACTGGCGGCTGCCGGAGAGCATCGTCGCCGCCATCTGCGACCATCACGCGCCCATGACGAACGATGGGATCGCTCCCGGCGCGCTGGTCCTGCAGATGGCGCAGGTGCTGGTCAGGACCTGGAAGGTGGGGCATGGCGAACCGATCGATCTGAGCCTCGACTTCGATCCCGGCCCGCACGGCGAATTGCTCGCCCTGGTCGGGCTGCCGGCGAGCAAGATCCCGCAGCTCGTCTGGGACATACGCCAGAACCTGTCCGGCATCGAGCGTCTCTACAACAAGGACTGACCTGGCCGTCGCTCGCCCGGAGCCTGCCGGGCGCCGCGCCTGCGGCTCGGAGTGTTTGCCGCGCCAAAAAGAATTTGTCGATACGCACATGGGGTGATAGATTGTTAACGGGTTGCCCGATACGGCGGCCCCGGTGCCTGGCCGAAGGTCGGAAACATGAGAGCCAACCCGCAATTGAGCGCGAGTCTCGAGGACTACCTGGAGGCGATCTATCACATCGTCCAGGAGAAGCAGGCGGCGCGCGCCAAGGACATCGTCGAACGGCTCGGCGTGCACAACTCCTCGGTGACCCAGGCCCTGCGCGTCCTGGCGGAGAAGGAACTCGTCAACTACGCCCCGTACGATCTGGTCACGCTGACCGAGGCGGGGCGCCTGGCCGCCGCCGACGTGGTCGAGCGCCACCGGGCGCTGCGGTCGTTCCTGGTCGAGGTCCTGGGGCTGGAGCCCGGCCTGGCCGAGCACGACGCCTGCCGCCTGGAGCACGGCATCAGCCAGGACGTGCTCGAGCGCCTGCGGCTCTTGATGGCCTACCGACGCCGCCACCCGGGCAAGGTCGTCAGCTGGGACGGCGCGCGGGGCGATTTCGTGGCCGGAAGGGAGTC
>CAZJWO010000067.1:0-20398 GCA_964549735.1 uncultured Fibrobacteraceae bacterium
AACGACCGAGGTTGAAGAGGCCCTCGCCTTCGCGCAGCAGGACCGACGCGTCGAGGTACTTGTCGCGCCCGCGGCGATCGCGCACGGCCGCATACTCCCGCAGCGCGCCCGCCCAGTCGCCGGCCGCCGCGTAGCACTCGCCGAGCATGAATTGCGCCGCGGCCGCCCGCGGGCTGCGCCCATAGGACTGCACGAACAGGCGGTATTGCTGCATGGCGGCGGACTTGTCGCTGCCCTCTGCGTAGGCCTTGCCGGCGGCCTGCCAGAGCAGATCCTCCGGAGGCACCAGCGACGGCGTCGCGGCCGTGACCGCGGTCGTCAGGCCCAGCAGCAGCAGGCCGGCGCCGAGGCGGCGCAGCTTGGCCGGATCGTTCTTCATCGGATGCTCCCCTCGGCGGTCCCCGCGGCGCCGCCGCCTAGCTCGAGTCGGATGGGCTGCCGGGTGCGCTCCCGGAAGCCGAGCACTTCCACATCAGTCTGGTAGTCCCAGGCCTGGCCGAGCTCGTCGACGATGACGACGCTCGCCCGATAGACGCCGTCCTCCACCAGCCGGCCGTCCGCGTCCTCGCCGTTCCAGGTCACCGCCGCGGGCGGCTGGCCGCTGCCCTCCAGACGGCGGACCTCGCCTCCGGCGCGATCGCGGATCACGATCCGCCAGCGGTCGACGTCGCCGCGCACCGCCGTGCGGATGCCGAAGGTGACCGTACGCTCGCTGCCCGACGGACTGAACAGCGCCCGGTCGCGATCGATCTTCACGCCGTAGGGCACGCCGAAGCGCAACGTCGCCGACACGATGTTCTGGCCGCCGAGCTCGGTATTGACGAATGCGTAGTCGAACTGCCAGTTCTCCCAGCGGAAGCCGGCGCCCGCGGCCCACTGCTCCTTCTGGCCGTCGTAGCCGGCGCGTAGAGCGATCTGGCGCAACGGCCACGTCTCGAGCCCGAAGTTGTAGCTGGGATCCATCCAACGCGTGTTGACCGCATCGGCGGTCATCGCCAGCCGGCCCTGGAAGAACGTGAGCGCCAGACCGGCGCGCACGCTGTGCGGCAGCTCTTCGACATCTTCGACCAGCGTCAGCTTCGGCGCGGTCGCGTTCTGCAGCGACAAGCCCAACCCGAGCGCATGGTGCGGCCGGTAGTGCAAGCCGAGATCTAGCCCGGTGCCGGAGCCGCGGGCGCCGGCGATGCTCTGGCTGACGGTCTTGACCGCCAGGCCGAAGGAGATGCGGCCCAGCGCCCTGGCCCAGGCCAGGCTGTAGATGCTCTCGTTCTGACTGAAGGTCGCGTCGAGGTCCTCGAACAGCGAGGCCCGCTCGAAGTCGCCGCTGGCGGTGTAGGTGCCGCTCAAAGCGAAGGTGCCCCAGTGAGCGGTCGGCAGGCCGAGGGTCATGAAGCCGTAGCGCGTATCCATGCCGAGGTTCGCGCCCATCGCGGACAGCTCCATGGTCCGCAGCGAGGCGTAGCCGGCCGCGTTCCAGTAGCTGGTCGCCGCGTCGTCGGCCAGGCCGCCCACCGCGTTGCCCAACGCCAAGCTCCGCGCGCTCGCGCCGAAACGCAGGTAGCCGCCGGCGATGCCGCCGTCGTGGCCGGCCCAGGCGGGCGCGCACAGCAGCAGGGCGGCCGCCCAGCCCAGCAGGAGGAAGCGGCGCCGCGGGCTGCGGCAGTCCGGCCAGCCGCCGTTGCTCGTCGGGATATTCATCTTGCCTCCGCTGGTGGCGCGCATCACTTGACCACCGCGATCTTGCGGCGCAGGTCGAGGCCGCTGCCGTGGATGCGGCAGACGTAGCCGCCGTTGCCGACGACGTGCCCCTTGCCGTTGCGCCCGTCCCAGATGAACTGTTCGAACGCGCCGGCCGTGACCGTCTTGGACTCCTGCCAGACGATGCCGCCGTACAGGTCGTAGATCGTGATGTTGACCGGTCCGCTGTCCGTCGCTCGGAAGATGACGACGGTCGATTCGCGGCCGGCATGGAACGGATTGGGACGGTTGGTCACGTCGCGGTCCGTCGCCAGCTCGGTGGCGGTGTAGAGGAACACGGTCTTGACCGCTTCGCGCACGCCGCCGTTCTCCTCGGCGTAGAAGCGCAGCACGTGCCGACCGGGCGCCGCGTGGGCGGCGCCGAGGTCCGCCAGACTGAACGGACCGGTGTAGAGCCGGCGCGGCAGAGGATCCTCGGTCACGTCGAGATCGAACCAGACGCCTTGCACCGGCTCCGGCCCCTCCACCGTGGTCTGCAGCGCGATCTCGGTGGCCGGCAGGACGTAGTAGCCGTCGCCGTAGACGGTCACCTCGGGTCGGAACCGCGCGGTGGTGATCGGCGGACCGAGCAGTTCGATCGCCAGCAACGGCGACACGGCCTCTCCCGCCGTCGCCTGCAGCAGCAGATCCTGCGAGCCGTGGGCGTTGACGAACAGCTCGCTGGTGGCCATGCCGGCCACGTCGGCGAGCAGGTCGACCGTCGCCGCGCGCAGCGAACCGATGCCGGCGTCGCCAGCCAGCAGATTCACGGCCAGAGGCGTGCCGGCCACCACGTTGCCCGAGGCGTCGTGCGCCCGCACGCGCAAGGTGATCCGATCGCCGGGCCGCAGCGCACGGTCGAGCGGCTGCCCTGGCACGGCCTCGGCGACCAGGGTGCAGATGGAGACGGGCGCCGGCCGCACGATGAGCACGCTGCTGAAAGCCTGCTCGCCGGTCTGATCGCTGACCTTGATGTAGATCGATTCGGCGCGGTCGTACCGCTGGAACGGCACCTCGCACAGGCCGCCGCTCGTGGTTCCCACGGTGTCGGCCAGCACGCCTGCCGGCAGCAGCGAGAAGTCGGGGCGCCGCGCGTTGCCGCTGAACGCCGTCAGGATGAAGGAACGGTCGTCGCTGGTGACGAGCTGCTGGGTGACGATGTCGACGCGGCGCACGCGCATGGCGAACGGCTCGCCGGCGATGACCGTATCTGGCACATCGATGGCGTAGCGCACGCCTTCGGGCACGACGGTCAGCACGTCGCTGTACGCCGTGCGGCCGCGGCTATCGCGCACGCGCACGACCAGTTGCTCGCTGGCCGGATAGTGCTGGCCGCCGATGACCGCCTCGCCGGCCGTCAACGTGCCGCTGGTCAGGCCGAGGCTCGCCGTCGCGGCGCTGCGATCCGGACGCAGGGCCGTCATCTCGAACTGGCCGCCCGCCTGGATGCGCTCGCCGGTCTCCGGATTGACCAGCCGCACCGTCAAGGTGAACGTGGCGGGAGGACCCGCCGTCACGACTGCAGGCTGCGGCAGGATGATGCGGTATTCTGCCTCGTTGACGGGGATGTCGACCCGGCCCGAGCTGACCGTCGGGTGGTCGGGATCCGTCGCCAGCACGGCGACCAGCCCTGGATTGCCGATGACGATCTGCAGGTCGCGGCTGCCGGCGATGAACGGAGCGTCCAGATCGTCCGCCGAGACGAGGTCGAGCTGGCCGCCGCTGCCGGCCAGCCGGATGCGCCCGCCGTCGAGGGTGCGCACGAGGTTCCAGTACTGGTCGACGGCGCGCACCGTCAACGTGAAAGGCACCTCCGCCTGTTGCGTCAGCGGCGCGCCCGACTTGCCGGTGCCGGTCAAGCCGCCCGGATTCGGCTGCTCGCCGGGAGCGACGAGCTGGATGCGCTTGAAGCCGTCGGCCACCAGTCGGCAGGTGTTGCTCAGGCCGGTGATGCCGTCGCCGTCGCTGACCTGGATGAAGATGTCTTCGGCGCGGCTGTACGCCTGGTTCACGAGCCGGTAGCCGCCGTCGAGAATGCCCTGCCTGACCTCGAGATGGCCCGCGCCCGGCAAACCCGTCTGGGCGCTCATCACCTGGATGTTGAAGAGCCGGTCCTGGGTCGTGACGCGCAGGCCCGTGTTGCTGTCGACGAGTTCGACCGTCAACGGGAAGGTGGTCGGCGGCCCCACCACGGCGGTGTCGGGCAGAGTGACCGCGTAGTAGAGCCCGCCGGAATCCATAACGATGACGCTGCTGAAGGCCTCGCGCCCGAAGTCGTCGTCGACGCGGATGATGATGTTCTCGACGGTGCTGTAGCTCTGGTTGTTGAGCACGCAGTAGCCGCCGATGAGCTGGGCCTCGCCGATGCCGAGCACGCCGCTGGCGGCGCCCTGATTGGGCCGCAACGCCGTCATGCGGAAGCGGTTGTGCGCCGTCGGCACGACGTTGCCGGTCACCGGATCGACGAGCTTGATCGTGACCTGGAAGCCGGGAACCGGCCCGGTCGCGGCCGTCGCCGGGACGGTGATCTGGTAGGCGAACGGCGGATCGACGGGAATGTGGACGGTCTGCGCGGGTTTGTTGAGGTCGCGCTCGTCGTAGACCGTCACGCCGACCTGGCCCTCGTCGGTCAAGAAGCCGTTGAACGTGCGGCGGCCATTGACGAACGGCACGAAGTTCTGATCCGGGTTGCCTGGATCGGCGAACGAACCGTCGCTGGCGACCAGCCGCAGCCTGGCGACCGTGGTCGTGTCGGCGAGATTCCAGTACTGGTCCACGGCGCGCACGGTCAGCGGGAACACCTCGCCGGAGCGCTGCACGTTGGGCGCCGCGCTCTTACCGGTGCTCTCGAACGCGGGGATGCCCGCCTGGACGACCTCGCCGGGCGCGACGATCTGCAGGCGTTTGTAACCATCGGCCGTCAGCGCGAACACCGGGCTGGCACCGGAGAGGCCGGTCGAATCGATGACCGTCACGTAGATGTTCTCGGCCCGGGTGTAGCTCTGCTGGAAGGTGACCCGGCCCTCGCTGAGGCGCTGGTTGGTCACGCCGACCACGCCCTGGCCGGGGCCGCCGGTCGCCGCGTCGATGCCGATCGCGATGCGGCGATCCTGCCGGATGATGGTCTGGGTGTCGACGTCGCGCAGCCGCACGGTCACCGGGAAGGTGGACGGCGGCCCGACCCGCAGCGCCTGCCCCGCGTCGACCGCGACCACGTACTCCAGACCGTTGGGCACCATCTGGATCGTCGAGCTGTAGCTCTGGCGACCCGAGATATCCGTGATGCGCAGGACGATGTCCTCGACGGTGTCGTAGGCCTGGTTGCTGATCGTCACCGTGCCGGCGACCAGTTGCGCACTGGTGACCAGGAGGGCGCTGCTCGCCGGTTCGAGGTTGGCCTTCAGCGCCGTGAGCGTGACCCAGTTGTTGGCCGCGGGCAGCGGATCGCCGTATTCGTCGACGAGGCTGATCGTCATCGCGAACGTGCTCGGCGGTCCGACCGCCGCGCTGGCCGGCGTGACGATGCGGTAGTTCGCGCCCTGCTCGACCGGCACGACCACCGATTGGCCGGTGATGTCGGTGTGATCGAGCGCCGAGGCCGTCAAGGTCGTGTATCCCGGCGTGGTCAGGAACAGCGGCATGATGATCTCGCCGTCGACCAGCGGCTGATCGTTGTTCAGGGGATTGGTCGGCGTGATCGAACCATCGTCGCTCGCCAGGTGCACGCGCTCGCTCGCATTGGCGACCAGGTTCCAGAACTGATCGGTGGCGCGGATGCGCGCGTCGAATTCGAGGCTGGCCGTCTGCGTATCGGGCGTACCGATCTTGCCGTCATGTTCCGGTCCGCCTGGCTGGGGCGTCTCACCGGGCAGCAGGAGCATCAGGCGCGTGAAGTCGCCCGCCGTGACCGCGACCGAGGATACGTCGAAGACGGTCGGCTGGATCAGATCGGCAGCGCGCAGTTCGTGCACCGTCGCCGTCTTGAAGAAGAGGTCGAACTGGCTGGCGCCCGTCGGCCCGAGGGCCTGGTTGTTCGGCGAGATCATCTGGAAGAAGCTCGTGCTCGTGAAGTGGATCTGCGGCCGCGCCGGCACGAGGTTGAACCAGGCGTCGGTGGCCATCACCGTCGCCTGCAACGGATCGCCGGCCCGCACCGGCAGCGGCGATCCCGCCTTGCCGGGCAGGATGCCGGGGGTGTGCGTCTCGCCGGGCAGCAGGATGAGCAGGTCGGCATAGTCCTGCGCATCGGCGAACACCGCGAACGTGTTGCTGCTGTCGGTCAGCGCATAGGTCTCCTCGCGGACGAAGAGTCGCACGCCCTGGCCCGTGCGGGTGATGCGGATCGGACCGCGCCACGCGCCCTGGTAGCTGCCGCTGCCGAGACCCTGGCCCAGGTTGACGCTCGTCGGCGTCAGGATGCCCGTGCCGTGGTTGACGAATAGCGTGACATCGCCGGCGTAGTCATCGATGTGATTGCCGAAGATGTCGCGTGCGATCACGGTCACGTTCGGCAGCCAGCTGCCGGCGCGGTGATCGGGCAGCGGACTGAGCACGTCGTTCGGCGTCGGATTCGAGCGGTTGTTGATGCCGATGTCGAAATGGTCGATGACGCCGGCCTTCAACGGGATCGTGGTCGATGCGGTGCGGCTGGTGCCGCGGTCGGTGACGACCACGGTCTGCCGATTGGGGTCGGCGAGGGTGACGAGCGCCACCTGGAAATCGCCGAGGTTGTCATTCAAGATCTGCGGATTCCCGGGCAGCTGGGCCGCCGCGTCGCTGCTCGAGAAGTCGATGGTCATCGGCAGCGCGGGCGAGCTGTCGCTCACCGGGTTCCAGTACTGGTCGGTGGCGTAGATGCGCACGTTGAACGGCACGCCGGCGTCCTGCGTCGTCGGTTGACCGAGCTTGCCGTCGTCCTCGATCGAATCGAAGATGCCCGGTGCGAGCGTTTCGCCTGGCGCGCGCACGACGAGACGCTGCCAGGCCGCCGGCGAGACGCCGACCGGGCCGGACAGGTTCGCTTCCAGGCCGCTGCTCTGCGCCCGCAGCGTCTGGGCGCTCGTGGCGGTGCGGAAGATGACGCGGATCTCGGTCGGGTTGCTGATCTGCACGATATTGCCGGGATGGTCCGGCAACTGGAAGTAGCCGGTGGGGCAACTCAGCGTCACGTTGCGGTTGCCCGGGGCGAGGTTGTTGTAGCGGTCGACCGGCCGCAGCGTGACCGGCGTGATGATCTGCCCGGCCACGACCGGGTTCGGCGTGCCGAGGTTGCCGCTGAAGTTCGGGTTGTTCAGGCCATTGACCCAGGTCTCGCCCGGGAACGTGATCAGGATCTTCTCGCAGGGACCGTTCGTGACCTGGAACGCGGGCGAAGCTTGCACGACGCCGCTGTCGACGATGATATAGGCGGAGAATCCGCGTTTGGTCACCTGCACCAGCGCGTCGAGCTGGCCGTTGATGAACGTGCGGCTGCTCGTCAGGATGTAGTCGGCGCTCTCGTCCGTGGCGCCGATGCGCGCGCGTAGGGAGACCTGTCCGTTGAGCGGGAAGACGTTGCCGTTGGCGTCACGGGCGATGATGCGGATGTTGAACGGGATCGTCGTGACCTGCAGATCGGCGGGATTCCAGACGCTCGTATCGAACTGGAAATAGCTCAGGCCCTCGGGGTTGATGATCACATCGCTGCGGCTGGTGGCGTTGACGGCGCCCGTGGCGGTCGCCGTCACGCGCGTCGTGCCGGCGCGGATCAGGCGCAGGGTGTAGCTCGTTTCCGGGTTGCCGCCCATGACCGCGCTCGCCGGCAGGACCACGCCGGGATCGAGGTCGTCGCTGCTCCAGGCGATGTTCGGATAGGGGCCGGCCTGCACCGGATTCCAATGCTGGTCGGTTGCGTAGACCCGCAGACCGCCGAAGGTGGCGCCGGAGGTCTGGTTGTTGGGCGCGCCGGACTTGCCGGGGCTGACGCCAGGCGTCAGCTGTTCGCCCGCCAGGAGCATGACGATCGATGCGAGCGGTCCGGGCAGCAGCGGCGCGACCGCCGCCTGGCCGCGGGCCGCCTGCGTCTGGCCCTGGTAGATGACCGTGCCGACGGCCGTGAGCACGTTCTCGCGCGTGATCGGATCGGTGCCCCAGAAGGTCACCGGCAAGCTCACCTGCCCGTTGTTGAACGACGCGCCCGCCACGGTGATGGTCGGCCCCGTGGAGAAATGCCCGACCGCGGCGGACAGCACGACGTTGTCGCGGAAGTTCATGACAACGCCGCCGCCGGCGTCGAGCGCCGTCAGGCCGACCGTGATCGGGGTGTCCACGTACTTGGTGCCGGCCGGAATGTCGACCGTGAAGCGATCCACCGGATCGTAGCAATCGATGAGCACCTCGGCGACCGGCACCGACGGATCGTCGGCATCGCTGACGCGCAGGCGCACCGGGCGGCCGGCGGCCAGGAAGCGCAGGTTATCGAACTGCCGTTCGCCATTGCGCAGATAGGCGCTGCCCGGCAGCTGGGCGGCGACGTCGGGCGAGACGAGCGTGGCATTGATGAAGTCGGCGTTGGTATCCGTGCTGCCGTCGCTGTTGACCGCCCGCACCTGCACGCTGAAGGGCAATCCGACGGTCACCGCCGGCCGGCCCTGCACCAGGTGGGGATTGACGACCGTGATCTCCAGGTGGTCGAAGGCCGCCGCGGCGCCGCTCAGCCCGACCAGCAGGCTCGCCGCGATGACCGTCCGGATCAACCAGTTGCTATGCTTCATCGCTCGCCTCGGTCCCGGGTTCCCTTGCGTTTTGCACTCAGACCGCGGCGGGGCATCTGGCAGGCTGCCCGCATCGCCGCGAGTCTTGCGCTTCGCAGCCGTCTGCGGCTGCGGAAAGACCTATCGCGTACGGCTGCGATCAAGAGACATGCCATCGTGATCGCGACGCCGGACGGCGGTTGGATCGACCCTTGGCGGCGCGCGAACGATGGTTCGCGGCGGCGGGGCGGCCGCCGGCCTCCGGCCACTCGGCGAGAAGAATCGGAATCAGACGTCGACGCTGCGGCGCGCGAGCAGCTGGCGCTGCTGAGCCATCACGTACTGTCGGATCATCTGGATGCCTTGCTGGTCGAGAGGACGCTGGACCACGAACTCCACGCCCAGCTGCGTCTCGTAGCGGCCGCGCCCCTGCGGCGTGCGCGACAGTCGCCGCACGACGGCGGACAGTTCGACCACCGCGGGCATGCCCTCGCCGACGAGGGACAAGCGCACTCCACAGCCGAGGCCGAGATCGCCAGGCGGCTCCTGCGTCAGCCGCAGGCCGACCCCGGAAAAGCTGAGGTCGACGATCTGCGCCGCCACGCCCGGCGCCGCGGTCGCCGGCGCCCGCGGCGGCGACGCCAGGGGATCGCCTTCAGGGGGGGGCAAGATCATCAGCTGCGCGCTGAGCGGCAGCTCGGGCGTGACGCGGAAATAGCGGCGGCGTTGGTCGAGGTGGAACCTCTGCGGCATCTCGAAAAGCGCGCACGGCAGCTCGGCAATGCCTTCGAGGGGCAACGCGGCGGATCCAGCACAGAACGTCCGGAACCGGAAGACGCGTCCCGCGGCTCCGAATGAGCCTTCCAGTTCGCGACCCGGTTGCAACGCCAGGCGCTGTTCCTTGTTGAAGTCCAGGCTGAGCCACAGCAGGGTGCGCTCGCCGTCCTTGCTCTGGTTCAACAGCACGCCGTTGCCGGTGTACAGCAGCCCTTCGGCGCCCGGTACCAGTAGCTCGATGTCATGCTCGAAGCGGGACAAGTAGGTGCCCAGTCGGGAAATGGCGGCGGGCCCTTTGACGCTGTCCAGCTTGCCCAGGTTGCGTGGCAGCAGCTGGGACGCGAGTTCCTCCTCCCAGCCGTTCTGGCGCAGCGCTTCGAATTCGCCGCGCGACGCCACATCGGCCATGAGATAGAGATTGCCGGCGGCGGTCTGCTGCCGCAGGATGAAGCTACGTACGCCGCGCAGGACCCGTGTCGCGCCGTCGGGCTCCAGCAGCTCCCAGGTGCCGATCGGCCGCTTGGCCGGGATGCGCGCCACCAGGGCCTGCTTGAAGGCCTCGAGCAACCCCTCGTGGCGGTCCGTGCCGCCCAGAGCCTGGCCCAGCGGCTGGGAGATGCCGACATAGATCTGATGGACCGGGCTGTTGGCGACGGTGACCCGTCCGAGATGGGGCATGGCGAAGGACCACTCGCGGACCTGGCTGATCTGGGTGCGCACCTCGATGCGAGCGCCGAGGCCTTGCAGGGCCTGGCGACCGGCGGCGCCTATCGCAGTCAGCGTCTCGCGGATCATCCCGCTCCTTCCCGGGGTTGAAGGCGGGTATCCTATCGGCCATGATGCTTGACGCTTGATCGATTTATCCGCGGCCCGCCGGGCGCGGCCCGCCGCGCGACGGCGGGGCGCCCAGAAAGGCGAGGCATGACGCCTGCTGTAGGATCCGGCGACGACGTCCAACCCGGCTGCGCCGCGCCGCTCGGTGCGACTGCCGGCCCCGTCGGCGTGAACTTCTCGCTCTACGCCAGGCACGCCGAGAAGATCGAATTGCTGCTGTTCGCCGACGCGACCGCCGCCACCCCGCAGCGTACGCTCGAGCTGACTGGCGACCGCCACCGCACGGCCGACTACTGGCATGTGCTGGTCCCCGGACTCGGGCCGGGGCAGGTCTACGCCTACCGGGCGCACGGGCCGGACGCCCCAGCCGCCGGGCACCGCTTCGACCCCGGCAAGGTGCTCCTGGATCCCTACGGACGCGCCGTGGTCGGCTACGAACGCTACGATCGGCAGGCGGCAGCCGGAACAGACGACAACGTGCGGACCAGTTTACGTTCCGTCGTCGCCGAACCCGAAGGCTTCGACTGGGAGGGCGATCGGCCGCTGGGGCGTATGCGCCAGCGCGGACTGATCTACGAGCTGCACGTCGGCGGCTTCACGCACGATCCCGATTCCGGCGTCCGCGAAGACGCGCGCGGGACCTACGCCGGACTCGTCGAGCGCATCCCCTACCTCGTGGATCTGGGCGTGACCGCGGTCGAGCTGCTGCCGGTGCATGCGTTCGACCCGCAAGACGCGCCCGCCGGACGCCGGAACTACTGGGGATACAGCACGCTCGGCTTCTTCGCGCCGCACCCGCTGTACAGCCGCGACCGCAGCCCGCTCGGACCGCTGCGCGAGTTCCGCGAGATGGTCAAGGCTTTGCACCGGGCCGGCATCCGCGTCTACCTCGACGTGGTCTACAACCACACGGCCGAGGGCGGCGCCGAGGGTCCGTCGCTCAGCTTCAAAGGGCTGGCCAACCGCGCCTACTACATCCTCGAGCGGGACCGCCGCCATTACGCCAACTACTCGGGTTGCGGCAACACGTTCAACGGCAACCACCCGGTCGGGCTGCGGTTGATCCTCGACTCGTTGCGCTACTGGGTGCAGGACATGCACGTCGACGGCTTCCGCTTCGATCTCGCGAGCTGCCTGACCCGCGACGGTCACGGCCAGCCGATGCTGCGGCCGCCGCTCTTGCTGGGCATCGAGACCGATCCGGTCCTGGCCGGCACCGATCTGATCGCCGAGGCCTGGGACGCCGCGGGGCTCTTCCAGGTGGGAGCGTTCCCCGGCAGGCGATTCCGCGAATGGAATGGTCCGTTCCGCGACGACGTGCGCCGCTTCCTGCGGGGCGACGAGCGCACGATCGAGCCGCTCATGGCCCGCATCGTCGGCAGCCCCGATCTCTTCGACGGACCGGCCGGCCGACCCTCTCGCAGCATCAATTTCGTGACCTGCCACGACGGCTTCACCGTGGCCGACCTGGTCGCCTACAACCGCAAGCACAACGAAGACAATGGCGAAGGGAATCGCGACGGCAGCGGGCACAACCTATCTTGGAATAGCGGCGTCGAGGGCCCGACGCCGGCGCCGTCCGTGCACGAGGTGCGCCGCCGGCAGATCCGCAACGCGCTCGCGCTGCTCCTGCTGAGCCACGGACAACCCATGCTCTGGATGGGCGATGAAGTCGCGCGCTCGCAGCGAGGCAACAACAATGCCTACTGCCAGGACAATCCGTTGGGGTGGTTCCGCTGGGCCGACGTCGAGCGTCACGCGGACCTGCGGCGTTTCGTGCGCGACCTGGTCAAGCTCGCGGGCTCGATCCGCCAGCTCACGGACGATCGCTACTGGCACGCCACCAGCGCCACCGAGGCCGGCGACATCACCTGGCACGGGATCCGCGTGGGCCGACCCGATTGGTCGCCGACGTCGCACAGCCTGGCGTGGACGCTCGAAGGAGCGCAACCGTCCGAACGCCTGCACGTCATGGCCAACGCCTGGTGGCGCGACCTCGAGTTCGCCCTGCCCGAGTCGCCCGCCGGTCTGCGCTGGCACCGCGTGCTGGACACGGCGCGACCGTCGCCGCAGGACATCACGACCGGCCAACAGGCGCCGGCCGTCGACGCCGCCGTCGTGAAGGTCGGCTGGCACAGCCTCGTCGCCGTGCAGGCGCGCTGAGATCCGCGACGACGGCGACGACGAACCGGCCGGCCGCGGCCGGCAGCGAGGAGGCCGTCCATGGCGCTAAACCGCGCGGACGAACCGATCTATCTCGACTACAACGCCACCACGCCGGTCGATCCGCGCGTGCTCGCGGCGATGCTGCCCTGGCTGCGCGATGCCGCCGGCAACCCCAGCAGCGGGCATGCCTGGGGCCGCCGGGCCCAGCGGGCCGTCGCCGCGGCGCGGGGCCAGGTGGCCGAGTTGCTCGGTTGCGATCCGTCAGACATCATCCTGACCAGCGGCGGCAGCGAGGCCTGCAACCATGCGGTCAAAGGCTGCGCGTGGGCGCGGCAGAGCCTAGGCCGGCACCTCGTCGTTTCGGCGATCGAGCATCCGGCCGTGCTGGAACCGGCCCGTTGGCTGGAGCGGCAGGGCTGGCGCCTGAGCACGGCGCCGGTCGGCAAGGACGGGATCGTCGATCCCGACGCGGTGGTCGCGGCCGTGACGGACGAGACGGTGCTCGTCAGCGTCATGCACGCCAACAACGAGACCGGAGTGCTGCAACCGTTGGCCGCGATCGCCGACCGTCTGGCGGGACGGCCCGCCTGGCTGCACGCCGACTGCGCCCAATCCGCGGGCAAGGTCCCGGTGCGGGTTCGCGAACTGGGCGTCGACCTGGCCAGCCTGGCGGGTCACAAGCTGTACGCGCCGAAGGGCGTCGGCGCGCTCTACGTGCGCGAGGGTCGCCGCCTGGAGAATCTCGTCCATGGCGCCGGACAGGAATCCGGCCAGCGTGCCGGGACCGAGGCCGTCGCCCAGATCGTCGCGTTCGGAGCGGCCTGCCAGCTCGCGGCGGCAGATCTCGCCGCCGAGATGCGGCGGCAGGCGATGCTGCGCGACGAGTTGGCGGCGCGACTGCGGGCCGGGTTCCCCACGGCGGTCATTCACGGCGAAACGGCGGCGCGGCTGCCCGGCACGCTGAGCATCGCGTTCGGCGGCCGCCGGGCCGGCACGATCCTGACCGCGCTGCAGGACCGCCTCGCCGCCTCGACCGGCGCGGCCTGCCACGGCGCCGGCACGGAGATCTCCTCCGTGCTGGCCGCCATGCAGGTGCCGGCCGATCTGGCCGCCGGTACGCTGCGCCTCTCGGTGGGCCGCTTCACGACGCCGGGCGAGGTGGCGCGAGCGGCGGACCTGCTGCTCGAGGCGCTCGGCTGACCGCCGGCGGCGATCGGCACCGGCGGTCGGAACTCGTCAAGCCAGATCAGAAATCGCCGAGCGCGAAGCCGGCGCGCACCACGACGTAGCTCCAATCGTAATGCGGATCGGCGAGGCCCCAGAACTCCGACAGGAAGCGGTTCTTGGTCTTGTTGAGATGCCAGGCGGCGCTCAGCTCCATCGGTCCCAACGCGAGGCCGGCGCCGACGCCGAACCCCAGATTGGTCGACGAGGACCGGAACGTGCCTTCGTACAGATCCCAATCCTCATAGCGGTTGTGCTGCAAGGCCGCGCCGATCGTCACGTACGGACGCAGTCCGGAACGATCGTCGCCGAAGAACCGTTGCAGCTCCAAGCCGTAGCGGTATACGGACGTGCGGATGGAGTACGGGACGCCCTCGCTGTCGACGCTGTCCCAGTCGCCGAAATCCGCGAAATGGATGCTGGGGCCGACCGCCAGATTGCCCAGGGCGAAGTACCGGAAGCGCGCGCCGAGCTCGTAGCCTGTGCCGGCGCCGAGCCCTTTGCGCGTGCCGATCACGTCGTCGCCTAGATCGCCGAACGGCAGGGCAGCGCCCGCTTCGAAGACGAACTGGTACGGCGCCGGCGCCGTGTAGGTGGACGATCGCGCGACGTGCGGCCCCGTCCGCGGGCGGGCCAGCGCGGGCACCGCCACGAGCAGCGCCAGGACAACGGTTGGCAGGATGCGTGCACGCATGGCAACTCCCTTTCCGGGCCGGCGCAGACCGCCCGGCCGCACGACGACCATTGCAGAACCGGTGCCAGAGCGGCTCGGCCGCGCCAGGACCCTAAGTCCATTACGTGTCATATCTTGCGCCGCTGCGCCTGCCAGCGCACACCGCGCCGCTGTCCACCCCGAGCTACAGACCGCCCCCGGATCGATCCGCCATGCGGCCGCAGGCCCGGTCCAGAATCTCGCGTACGCGCGCGAGCAGATCGTTCGCGCGGTACGGCTTCGCCAGCAACGAGCCGCCGACCTGCAGCATGTACTCCGATTCGAGGATGCCAGCGCTATAGCTGCTGCAGAACAGCACGGGCACGCCCGGCCGCAGCTCGCTGATATTGTCGTAGAGCGCGCGGCCGTCCATGCGCGGCATGACGACATCGAGGACCAGCAGCTGGATCTCGGCCGCGTGGGCCATGAAGACCTCCATCGCGTCTTCGCCGTCGCGGGCTTCGAGCACTTGATAGCCGGCCTTGACGAGCATCTGCCGGGTCAGTCCGCGCACCATGTCGTCATCCTCGACCAGCAGCAGGAGTTCGCCTTTGCCCGCGTGCTGCGCAGTGACGCTGATCGGCCCGGGCGCCGCGAGGGCGTCGCTGACCAGCAGCGGTAGGAACACGTGGAAGGATGTGCCGACATCCAGTTCGCTCTCGAAATCGATGTAGCCCTGGTGCTGCTTGCAGATGCTGTAGGCGGTGGCCAGCCCCAATCCCGTGCCCTGGCCGAACCCTTTCGTGGTGTAGAAGGGCTCGTAGATGTGGTCTCGCGCGTCCGGCGGAATGCCGCAGCCGTTGTCGCGCACGCTCAGCTGCAGGTAGCGGCCCGCTCGGGCCCACGGCCGCGTCGCGCAGAACTCCCGGCCCAGTTCGCACAACGTCGTCTCGATCTCGATACGTCCCTCGCCGGGCAGCGCGTCGCGCGCGTTGAGCAGCAGGTTGAGCAGGACCTGCTCGATCTGCTGCGGATCGGCGTAGATGAGGGGCAGGTGCGCGGCCTGGCGCACGACCAGCGCCACGCCAGCCGGCAGCACGCCGCGGCTCAAGGCCACCACCTGGTCGACCACCTGGTTGAGGTCCATCATCTCCGGTTGCAACGCCTCGTACCGGCTATAGGTCAATAGCCGCTGCACGAGTTCGCGCGCGCGTCCGACCGCGGTCAGGATCAAGGCGGCATCGGCGTGCAGCTCGCTCGCGATCGGCAGCGCCTGATCGATCGCCTCGGCGTAGCCCTGCACGACCTGCAGCATGTTGTTGAAGTCGTGGGCGACCGCGCCGGCCAGCCGCCCGACCGCCTCCATCTTGCGCGCCTGTTGCAGCCTGGCCTGCAATTGCTTCTGGCGCGTGACGTTCTCCACCAGGCTGAAGACGCGCGCCACCCTGCCGTCCGCATCGCGCACGGGAACCTTCACGACGTGCAGATCGAGGCGGCGGTCAGCGATCGTCAGGCTGATCTCGCCGAGGTCCTGCGGTTTGCCGCTCTGCGCGGCAAGGCGGTCGTGCCGGCGCAGCTCATGGGCCACCTCGGGCGGGAAGAGGTCGCTGTCGCGGCGCCCCAGGACCGCGTCCTTGGGCAGACCGAGTTCGGTCTCCATATAGGCGTTCCAGACGACATACCGCAGATCCTGGTCGAGGTCCTTGGCCAGGATGCCCAGCGGCATGGTCTCGACGAGCGCGCCCAGGATCTCCTGCTGGGCCGCGATCTCTTCGCCGAAGCGACGGATGCGCGTCAGATCCTTGACGACCGTCAGGATCCTCGGACCGGTGACGTCGGCGATCGGCAGGCTGGTGACCGCAGCGGGAAACAGCGTGCCGTCGAGGCGCCGCAGCCAGATCTCTTCCGGTCCCGGCACCCGATGCTCGCCGGCGGCGGCGGCCGGCAGGCTCAGATAGGCCAGGCTCTCCGGCGGCGCCAGCGCATCGAGGCGAACGGCCGCCAGGTCCGCGGCCGCGGCGGCTCCGAAGAGGCGCGCGCAGGCCTGGTTGCCGAAGACGACCTGCCGACTGTCGTGCACCAGGACGCCGTCGGGCAGGAACTCGACCAGCCGGCGGTATCGTTCCTCGCTGCGGCGCAGATCGGCCTCGGCTTTCAGCTGCTCGGTGACGTCGTCGAGGATGGCGAAGATCTCCGCGCGGCCCGTCTCGGGATTGACCGACGATCCGCAGGAGACGTGCAGCTTGATGGAGCGGCCGTCGAGGCGGCGCATGTCCATGACCGCGGCGGCGCGGCCACGGGGATCGGCCTGCAGCGCGGCGACGAAGCGATCGCGTTGGGTCGGGTCCTCGAAGAACGCGCGGATGCCGCCGACCCGCCGCGCATGGCCGAGCAGGTCCTTCACGGAGGCGGCGCCGTAGAGTTCGGCGGCGCTGGGATTGGCGTAGAGCAGGTTGCCGGCCAGGTCGGTGACCGTGATGCCCACATGAGCGGCCTCATAGAGCGACCGATACCGCGCGACCGTCGCGCGGAGCGTGTCCTCCGCCCGTCGGCGACCGGTGATGTCGGCCGCCACGCCCACCGCTTCGGGTTGACCGTCCGGTCTGGTCTCGACGTGGACCGTGCGCGCGTGCAGCCAGCGGACCTGGCCGTCCGGTCGCACCAGCCGGAACTCTTCATCCAGAGGTTCGTGGCGGCGCGTGGCCTGCTCGATGGCCAACCGCATGCGGTCGCGGTCCTCGGGATGGATCGACGGCAACCAAGCCTGCAACCCCCCCGCGATCATCTCCTGCGGCGATCGGCCGCTGACGCGTTCGCAGGCCGAATTGACGTACTCGATCTCGTCGCCGACGCGCAGCCAGAGGATCTCCTGCATGCTCTCGGTGATCAGACGGAGCCGTCGCTCGCTGCGGGCCAGCGCCGTCTCCGTGCCGTGGCGAACCGTCACGTCGTGGGCGACGACGAGGATCTCGGCGGCGCCACCCGGCACCGCGGGAGGCACCCGGCTCGCCACCGCCTCCAGGCGGACTCCGCGCCCGTCCGCGTGGTGCAGATCCAAGGTCAAGCCGGCCGGTTGCCCACGATCGGCGAGACGACCCCAGACCGCGGCCGCCGCGGCCGGATCGGCGACACGCCAGCCGGGAAGACCGCGGCGTCCGACGAGGTCCGCCGGTCCGAGGCCGAACACCGCGGCGAATCCCGATGACGCGTAAAGGAATGTACCGTCGAGGCGGTGGCGCGAGAACAGATCGCCGGCGTTCTCGAGTTGACGCCTCAGGATCGCTTCACGTCGCGCGTTCCGGCGCCATTGGACCACGACCAGCGACCCGACGATTCCGAGCAGCACGTACGGCGAGTACGCCGCCGGCATCCAGACCAGATTGCCGAGAATCGACAGGGCCAGGCAAAGGAAGATCATGGCGCGGCGTATCTGGCTGCTCATGCCGACTCCGGCGCTGAACCTCGCGACGAGCACTCGCCCGGATTCCCATGAGGACCGTCGCGCGCGATGCTTGCCCCGGTCACGTCGGATCGCGAACGCGCGCTCCGGCGGACACGCGGCCATCGGCAGCCGGTCCGTCATGAATTCTGCTAGCTACAGATAAATGCCTTTCGCGGCGCTGGCAACGCCACCGCGTCCCCGCCCGCCAACCGCGGCGAGCGTTCCATCATGGTTCCGAGCAACGATTTGTGGTATCATCGAGATTAGCCCGCGAACCGCCGCCGACAGATCGGAATGGCGCGCCGGACTCTCTCCGCGCGCGCCGGGAGGCATCATGCAACGCCTGACTTTCCTGGCCGTGGCCATCATCCTCGGTTTCGCCGCCTGTGGCGGCGGCCGTCCCGCCCGCGCCGCTGGCGACGAGCGCTTCCTCGTCTATATCCGCACCTCTGGCGAGCACGGGCCTGCATTCGCGAGCGCCGGCCTCGGCCTGGCGGCCGAGATTCCCCGCGGGTATCTCGCTTTCCTGACGGAAGGCGACCTCGACAAACTGTCGCTCTGGGGCGCCGATCACCTGGTCATCGCCCGCGACGATCCGCAGACCGAGGTGCTGGTGCAGTACGATCGCGGAGCCGGGACCACTCCGCTGGCGGAGGAGGCTACGGTATTGCACCGCGAGGCCGACTTCGCGGTCGTCCGGTTGCCGCACGACGAGAACCGGATGCTCTCTTGCCTGCCGGAGATCCAGCGCGTGCCGCGCCAGCCGCTGCGCTTCGTAAGCCGCCCCTGGGAGGGCCCCGCAGCCGCGGGCCTGCGGGAGGCCGACCCCGCGATCGTGGCCATGGTCAACACGGTGACGCCGGCTTGGCTGCAGGCGCAAGTCCAGACCCTGCAGGATTTCGGCACGCGGCACAGCCAGCAGAACGGCGGCCTGCTGGCCAGCTACTGGCTGCGCGACCAGTTCTCCGCCTACGGATACCAGGATGTGGCATTGCACAGCTACAACACGTGGAACGACAACGTCGTCTGCATCAAGCCGGGTCTGGTCACGCCCGAGAAATACGTGGTGATCGGCGGACATTACGATTCGATCACGAGCGACCCCGCGATCGCTCCCGGCGCGGACGACAACGCCACCGGCACCGTCGGCGTCCTGGCGGCCGCTCGGGCCATGGCCGACTACGGATTCGAGCACAGCGTCGTCTTCATCGCCTTCAGCGGCGAGGAACAGGGCCTCTACGGCAGCTCGGCATGGGCCAGCGAGGCGGCTGCCGATGGCAAGGACATCGTCGGGGCCGTGGTCATGGACATGCTCGGCTACGTTGCGCCCGGCGATGTCGCCGACATCGACATCATCAGCAATTCCGCCAGCCAACCGCTGCGCGATTTGGTCTCCACTGCAGTGTCCTTGTACGTGCCCGATCATCTCGCGGTCGATGGATCGCTGCCCTACGGTGCCAGCAGCGACCACGCCAGCTTCTGGAACGCCGGCTATCGCGCCGTTCTCTTCTTCGAGGACAGCGGGCAATACAGTCCCTACATCCATACGGCCAACGACATCATCGGACCGAGCGTCAACGATTTCGCCTTCATGGACCGCAACGTACGCACCGCGGTCGCCACGACGGCTGCGCTGGCGCGGCCGTTCCGCATCGCGATCGTACACGAGCCGCTCGTCCACACGACGCAGACCGGACCGTTCGCGATCACCTGCCAGATCCTCGCGGTCGAACCTCTCGATCCCGCTTCGCTCCAACTGAACTATCGCCTCGCCGGAGGCGACTTCACGACAGTGCTCCTCGCCGAGGATGGCGATCCCGATACATACGCCGCCGTGATCCCCGCCCAGGCGCCCGGTACGCTCATCGAGTACTACCTGACCGCCGCCGACGATCTGGGCCGAGTCGCCACGAGTCCCGACGGCGCCCCGACGGCTCTCCATGCCTTCCGGCCTGGTCTGGACGTGGTCCTCCAGGACGATTTCGAGCAGGATCTCGGGTGGACTCCAGGAATACCGGGCGATACGGCGACGAGCGGGATCTGGGTGCGCGAAGCTCCGGTCGCGACGACATACCAGCCAGGCGAAGACCACACGCCGCCGCCGGGCACCATCTGCTTCGTCACGGGCAACGGCGTGCCCGGCGGACCGGCAGGCGCCGAGGACGTGGACAATGGCCGCACCACCCTGCTCTCACCGCTCTTCGATCTCGCGGGGGCCACGTGGGCGGAGATCAGCTACTGGAGCTACTACGTGCTCGCCACCGCGCTCGACGACGTGTTCCGCGTCGATCTGAGCAATGACGGCGGCGCCACCTGGACCAACCTCGAGACCCTCACCGCCTCGACGGGTGGTTGGCGACGGGCTGTCTTCGCCCTCGATGGCGACCGGGACCTGACCGACCAGATGCGGCTGCGATTCATCGCCGAAGATATCAACCAGCCCAGCCTCGTCGAAGCGCTCGTCGATGATATCCTCGTCGTTTGCGCGCGCACCGCTTCCGCGGCGCTTCCCCCGGACACGCCGCTGATCCCGCGGTTGCACGCGTTCCCCAATCCGTTCAATCCGCAAATCACGCTGGACTTCACGCTGCCACGGCCGGGATTCGCGGAACTCCGCGTCTTCGACGCCCGCGGCCGCCTGGTTTCTCGCCCGCTCGCCGCGGCGCATCCGGCCGGGCCGGGTTCGCTCGTCTGGCAAGCCGCCGACCTCGCCAGCGGCATCTACCTCGTGCAGCTGCTGCAGGACGGAGCGTTGCTCGAGACTACGAAACTCTCGCTCGTCCGCTGATATGGAGTGACCTACTGTCAAGGGCCGTCTTCCTTCGGGGAGGCGGC
>CAZJWO010000068.1:0-20185 GCA_964549735.1 uncultured Fibrobacteraceae bacterium
CACGCCGCCCGGGGGTCCGTCGTTGACTGCTCGCAGGCAGGACGCGCCCGCCGCTGGACCTGGATCCGGCGCGGCAGGGACTTGTCAGGATAGGGCTTTGCGGGCATCATGGAGGCATGAAGCTCATCACCTACCTGCAGGGGTCCGATCCGCGCTGCGGTCTGGCCCTGAGCGACACGGTCGGCCTGGACCTGCTAGCCGCCGACCCCACGTTGCCCGACACATGGCACGCCCTGTTCAGCGAGATGGACCGCATCGCGGCGCTGCATGGCGAACTCGCGCCGCGCGCGCAGACGGTCGCTGCCGCGCCGCCGGCGCCGTTCTTCGCCCTGGGCGAGGTCCAGCTGCTGGCGCCGGTGCTGCTGCCGTCGAAGATCATCGGCGTCGGGCTGAACTACCGTGACCACGCCGCCGAGCAGAACAAGCCGCTGCCGGCGCTGCCGATGCTCTTCGGCAAGGCGCCGAGCTGCCTGCAGGCCCACAACGGTCCCATCCTGCTGACGGACGATCTGACCGAGGTCGACGCCGAGGCGGAGCTGGCGATCGTCATCGGCAGGCCCGCGCGGGCGGTCAGACAGCAGGAGGCCGCCGACTACATCGCCGGCTACACCTGCTTCAACGACGTCACGAACCGCGAGGCCCAACGGCTGGACAAGCAGTACTACCGGGGCAAGAGCATCGACACCGGCGGGCCGTGCGGGCCTTGGATCGTGACTCCCGACGAGCTGCCGCCCGAGGCGCGCGGCCTGCGCATCCGCTGCCTGTGGAACGACATCGTCATGCAGGACAGCAACACCGATCAGCTCGCCTGGGGACCGCACGCGCTCGTCGAGCACGCCAGCCGCCACATGACGCTCTTTCCCGGCGACATGATCGCGACCGGCACGCCGGCAGGCGTGGGCGTCTTTCGCCAACCGCCGGTCTTCCTGAAGCCTGGCGACGTCATCACCGTGGAGATCGAGAAGATCGGCCGTCTGGTCAATCCCGTCATGCTCTGGGACTGATCCGCGACGGCGACCGCCGCCGGCGCGCCTTTGCAAATCGCGCCTCAACGCGGCGGACGGTTGCAATGCGCACCCCGGCCGGGTCCATCGTTCCTCGCCGTATTCGCGGCTGAACCCCGATATTCGCCGTTTCCAGGCTCGGCGCTCCCTGAAGCGGCCGTCCTCGCCGCGGCGGAACGCTCCTTGATGTTCCCCCCGTCAGATGCTGCTACGCCGGGCGATCCGCAAGGCGGAAAGATCCCGGCCACGGCCAACGACAACTCCGGGAGCTCCATCATGCCGGCCGCCAGCGTCAGCCTCCAGCAGATGACCGTCCTCATGGCGCACCTGCCGCACTACGACGCCTATCATTCCGGAGGGCGCGCCGTGGCCGCCGAACGCAGCTTCCGGCGCAGCCTCGGCTACCTGCTCAAGGCGTGCGGCGATCACCTGCTGCGGGTGGCCGAGGTCCGCGCGCAGACACTGAGCAGCGAACAGGACGAGATCATCGACCTGCTCGTCGACCACATCAGTTCGATCTTCCGCCGCCTCGATCGCGAAGGGCGGGTCGCCATCGCGGGCGACCCGGCCGTGACGGTCCCCGAACTCGAAACGCTGGACAACCGTCTGCTGCACCTGGCGGAGAAGGCCCTGAAACTGACCCGCGAACTCGCAGAAAGCCAGCCGAGCTCGACCTGGTTCCGCAACGAAGCCGTCCAGCTCAGCCAGAACCTGGCCGAACTGAGCCGCACGACCGAGGAGCGCAACTTCCTGCTCGGCCTCGGCTGGGAATCGGAGTTCGCCCACCAGTGCCGGAGGTAGCCATGCGTCGCGTACCGTCAAGCTGGCAACAGGACGACCCCGCGCACGTCTTCGTCTGGCACCCGGCGTCGCCGCCGCGCGCGATCGACGGTCCGCTGCCGCTGGCCTGCTTCGAAGGTCGGCGCCTGGTCCTGGAGCTGGCCCCGGACCAGCTCGCCTGCCGGGAGCAGGACGGGCAGCTGGCGCAGGTCTTCCTCGACGGCGTCCATCAGCTCGAGATCGGCAGGGGCCCCGGTCAGGTCTGCCCGTCGAGCCGCCTGGTGTTCCTGCGGCCCGACGTGGCGCTCGATCTGCGCTGGCGGCACGACGACGAACTGGTGCTCGTCGCCGACGACCCGGCGGCTTCGCCGCGCGGCGGCCGCGATCTCCGCGCGTTCGCCGCGGACCAGCACGCGCGCTCCCCGCACTGCGCCCTGCACCTGCCCTTGCGCGGCACCTGCCGCCTGCACCTGGCCGATCCGCTGCTGTTCTACCGGTGCTGCCTGCTGGGTCTGCGCGATCCGGCGCCGCAGCACCTGCTGGGCATCCTGGACGCGTTCGTCCGCACGCAACTGGCGGCGCACCTGCGACCGTTGCTGCGTGGCGGCAACCTGGACCGGCTGCACGCCCAGACCATGCTGGCGGACCTCGGCGGCGACGACCTCGGCGACGATCTCGCCGAGGTCGGGCTGGGCTGCCTGCATCTGGCGGCCTATCTGCCGCTGGGCGACGAAGAGCCGACCACGGTGTGCGAGCCGGCCGGCGCGGTCCTCTCGGGGTCGTACGAAGATCTGCTGTGACCGCGTCGCCGCCTCGGCTGGACAATTCCGCGAAGACGCCGATAATGAGGCCGAACGTGCCGCCGCCCGCTGCCGGTCCGCGGCGTTCTCATGTGCAGGGAGCCGTCATGTCCCGCAAGCAACCGTCCGTCGCCCATCTGCTGCCGTCCGTCGTCGGCCTGCTGGTCGCGATCGCAGCGCCCGTCCTCGCGCGCCAGACGCCCGCGGTCCTGCAGGAGGTCGTCATCGAAGGCAACGTGCGCACGCAGCGGAGCGTCGTCGAGCGCGTCATCGCCCTCGAACCGGGCACCCCGTTCGATCTGCGCACCCTCGATCGGGTCTGGGACCGGCTCGAGGACTGCGGCTATTTCGCGTTCGTCGATCTGTCGACCGAGGAGGACGACGACGGCAACGTCACCCTCTTCGTGACCCTGGAGGAAGACCAGACGACGCGCTACACGCCGTACATCCGCTACAGCCCGCGCCACAAGTACCTGCTCGGCGGCGCGTTGCGCGACATCAACCTGCGCGGCCGCGGCGAGGCCCTCCAGGTGCAGGCGATCGCGCACCGCATCCAGCGCGGCCAGGTGTCGTGGGCCAAGCCGTGGTTCGCCGGCCGCGACCGGCTGAGCCTCGAACTGTACGGCCTCTGGGAGCAGGGACCGTTCGTCTGGCGGCCGTTCGCCTACCGGCAGTGGCATGCGCGGCTGGGCCTGCGACAGCATCTCACCCGCTCGCTCTATGTCGAGGCCGGGGCCGGTCACGAGAGCTTCCGGCAGAACGACGGCTACACCTGGACCGCGCCCGACCGCGGCGACGGCGCCAACACCGATGTCGCCTACCCCGCCGCCACGCGCGGCGGGTGGCTCGCCGGCGGCGCGCTCGGCCTCGACACGCGCGACAATCCCTTCTATCCGCATCACGGCATGTTCCACGAGGTGTCTGCCACCCGCCGCACCGGCGACGGGCGCACGTTCACGACCTACAGCGCGGACCTGCGCGCGTTCGTCGATCTGCCTGGCAAGCCGATCCTGGCCCTGCACGCGGGCGGGCGCCTGGTGGACGGCCCGACGCCCGTCGAGCACGGTCTGTTCTGGGGCGGCGCCGAGACGGTGCGCGGCGCGCCGTACGCCCGGCGCGAAGGCGAGCACGGCTACCTGCTGTCGGCGGAGTTGCGCTGGCCGCTGTTCCTGCTGCCAGTGGCCGTGACGGGCGAGGTCGTCGGATTCGGGCTGCACGCCTTCTACGACGCCGGCGACGCCTGGTTCGACGGCGCCGATCCCGGCCGCGCCCTGCAGAGCTTTGGCGTCGGCGCGCATCTGAATCTGCTGACCTGGCAGCTGCGTTTCGAGGCCGCCCGCGAGCGCGACCACGGCTGGACGTTCCAGTTCATGGACGTGTTCAACTTCTGATGGCCGCCTTCCTGATCGCCGCCGGCCGGCGCTGGCCGCTCGGGCGCTTCGCGCTGCTGGACGATCTGCCAACGATCGCCCACGGGGTCACGACGGCCGCCGGGCCCGCGTTCGGCACCGACGCGACCGCGGCCGCCACGGCGCGGGCGGCCGCGGCGACCGCCGACGCGCTCGGACTCGGCGCCGTGGCCTGGGTCAAGCAAGTGCACGGCGGGCAGGTCCTGCGCGTGGCCTCCGGCGGTCTGGCCGGGCGCGCCGATGCCCTGATCACGGACACGCCCGGTCTCGGCGTGCTGGGACGCAGCGCCGACTGCCCGTTGGTGCTGGCCGCCGGGCGGCGCGCGGACGGCTCGTGGGCCGTGGGTTTCGCGCATGCATCGTGGCGCGCCACGCTAGCCCTCGTGACGGGCGCCATGCTGGATCGCCTGACGGGCGAGCTGGCGGTCGACGCGCCGACGATCCGCGCCGCGATCGCGCCGTCGGCAGGACCCTGCTGCTACGAGGTGGGCGACGAGGTGCTCGCGGCGGCGACCGAGGCGCTCGGCGCCGGTGCCGCGCGCTACTTCGTCCGCGAAGCGGCCCGCGGCCGCTGGCATTTCGACCTCTGGGCGGCGAACGCCGCGCAGCTCGCCGCCGCCGGCGTGCCGGCGGCGCGGATCGCCCGCAGCGGCATCTGCACGATCTGCGGCGGCCAGGATTTCTGGAGCTGGCGGCGCCAGCGCGAAGCGGCGGGGCGGTTCGCGGCCCTGATCGGCGTGCGGCGGCGACCCGCGGACCAGACGCCGCCCACGCGCGACGCCGGCGAAACGCCCCGTAATGCGGCCTTTGACGGACGGCCCGGCAGCGAGTAGCCTTCTGCCGCGGTGCGAACGATCACGACACAGAAGCGACCGGAGCGAGGATCCCACCATGAACCGTCCCGAAGACTCCGATCCCGTCGGCGCCGCCGGTGAACCCGGCGCCCCGCGCGACTTCATCCGCCAGATCGTGGCCGACGACGTCGCCGCGGGCCGCAACGGAGGCCGCGTGCACACGCGTTTCCCGCCCGAGCCGAACGGCTACCTGCACATCGGCCACGCCAAGAGCGTGCACCTGAACTTCGGGATCGCCCAGGAGTTCGGCGGCAAGTTCAACCTGCGCTTCGACGACACCAATCCCGAGACCGAGGAGACCGAGTACGTCGAATCGATCATGCAGGACGTGCGCTGGCTCGGCGCCGACTGGGAAGATCGCCTCTTCTACGCGAGCGACTACTTCGACACGCTCTACCAGTGGGCCGTGCACCTCATCGAGCAGGGCAAGGCCTACGTCTGCTCGCTGAGCGAGGACGAGGTCCGCGCCTACCGCGGCACCGTGACCGAGCCGGGACGGCCCAGCCCCGACCGCGAGCGGCCACTCGCCGAGTCGCGCGACCTCTTCACCCGCATGAAGGCCGGCGAGTTCCCTGATGGCACGTACACGCTGCGCGCGAAGATCGACATGGCGCACCCCAACATGAAGATGCGCGATCCCCTGCTCTACCGCATCAAGCACGCCAGCCACCACCGCACCGGCGATCGCTGGTGCATCTACCCGTTCTACGACTTCACCCACGGCCAGAGCGACGCCATCGAGGGCATCACGCACTCGATCTGCACGCTCGAGTTCGAGGTCAACCGCCCGCTCTACGACTGGTTCGTCCAGAACCTGCCGGTGCCTCACGAACCGCATCAGTACGAGTTCGCGCGCCTGAACCTCAGCTACACGATCATGAGCAAGCGCAAGCTGCTGCAGCTGGTGCGCGAGGGCCACGTGACCGGCTGGGACGACCCGCGCCTGCCGACGATCTGCGGCCTGCGCCGCCGCGGCTACACGCCCGAGGCGATCCGCGAGTTCTGCCAGCGCATCGGCGTCGCGAAGGCCGACTCGACGGTCGACTTCTCGCTGCTCGAATGGGCGATCCGCGACCACCTCAACCGGGTCGCGCCGCGCGTGATGGCCGTGCTGCGACCCCTGAAGGTGGTGCTGACGAACTACCCCGAGGGCCAGGTCGAGCAGCTCGAGTGCGTCAACAACCCCGAGGACCCCGCCGCGGGCACGCGGCTGGTGCCGTTCGCGCGCGAGCTGTGGATCGAACAGGACGACTTCCGCGAGGACGCCCCGAGCAAGTTCTTCCGCCTGCGCCCCGGCGGCGAGGTCCGCCTGAAGCACGCGTACCTGATCCGCTGCGAGGACGTCGTCAAGGACGACCGCGGCGAGATCGTCGAGCTGCGCTGCACGTACGACCCCGCCACGCGCAGCGGCGAGGCGCAGGACGGCCGCAAGGTCAAGGGCACCCTGCACTGGGTGAGCTGCGCGCACGCGGTCGAGGCCGAGGTGCGGCTCTACGACCACCTCTTCAACCGGCCCTTCCCCGAGGAAGGCGACGGGTTCCTGGCGAACCTCAACCCGGGGTCGCTCGAGGTGCTCACGGGCTGCAAGCTGGAGCCTTCGCTGGCCGCCACGCGACCGGGCGACCGCGTGCAGTTCCTGCGCAACGGGTACTTCTGCGCCGACAGCGAGGACTGCCGGCCCGGGCGCCTGGTGTTCAACAGGACGGCGACGCTGAAGGACACCTGGGCGAAGATCGAGGCGCAGGCGGGGTGATGGAGGCCGTTGAGCGGAATCCGGTCGTTCGGCATGCGGGGGAGCAGCGCCATGCGGTTATCTTGACATCGTTAACCACCCAGTAGCGGGATAATTATTGTCCACTATCCTGATATGAGCCCCCTTCCCCGAGGAGGTTCACTTGTTACGCTCAGTACTCGTTTGCATCGGCCTCTGCCTGCTCGCTGCACCAAGCTCGGCTCGGCTCATCTCATGGGAAGCCGCGTCGGGAGTCCTTCCCTGGGACGTGACGATCCCCGAAGCCGACCGATTCACGGCCTCCGGTCAGCTCGATTTCGCAGAGCTGACCCCCACGGCGCTCCACATCCATGATTCGACATTCCCGGAGCGTATCGTGGTCGAACGTTCCGAACCGATGGGACCGGCCTGGGCCCTCCAGATCGATGCCCGCGTCTTCTGGGCGATACGCAATCCCCCTGCATTCGCCCTTCAGAGCGGTGTCTCAGATGGCGAGCGTTACGTTCCGCTCGGCGTGACCCCGACGGAAGTCGGCTTCATCAATAGTGGAGGCAACGGCTGGATCGACGGTCAATTCTTCGAACTGGACACTACGGACGCGGTCCATCGTTATGACATGCAGCGTGTCGACGGCGTTGTGCGTCTGTTCATCGACGGCTCGGCGACGCCGGCGCTCTCCCTGCCGGTGGAATCGTTCGCGGCTACTGCCAGCGAGTCCGTGCTGCTCCTGGCGACGTCAATCGCAGGGACGGCCGAGTTCGAAATCGAGCGATTCCACGTCGAGACCGGTATCTCCGAAACGGCGGTGCCGGATCAGATCGCGGACCATCGTCTCCTTATCGCGCCCAATCCCTTCAATGCTGCCACGACGATCCGGTTCGGTCTGGAAGCCGCAAGCGCCGTGGAGATCGATGTCCACGACGCGAAAGGACGCCTGGTACGGCACCTGCTCGACCGTCAGCTGGGTGCTGGTGAGCATCGCGTGACCTGGGATGGACGCGACGACCGCGGACAGGTGATGGCGAGCGGCAGCTATTGGGTGCTCTTGCGCTCGGCAACGGGGCGCGGCGTGGAGCGGCTCGTACTCGCAAAATAGCCCGACGCGGACCTCTCTGTGCCGAGAAGGCGCGAGTCCCGCAGCGCCATCGACGGTCCCGCGGCCTCGCCGCAGGCGAATCGCAGGGGCCGGGGAACGAGCCGATCAGCCGACCGTGCGGTCGTACCGCTCGACGAGGAGCAGGGCGGCAGGTTCGCGTCGCCGCCCACCACCGCCAGGCCACCCTGCTCCGTCTAGACTGCGGCCTGTTACTATCTCATGTAGACCCAGGCGAGCGCCTCATCGCCGGAACAATCGCGAGAGACACCCTGGCCACTGGGCTGCGCGATGCGTCGTGCCTCACACTTCCGGCCGAGGGCTTCATGAAGCGGTACCGGAATGCATCGAAAGAACTGGCCAAGTGAAGGCCGAACCGTCGTGGCTGACCCATGGATTCGTCATCGCTCTGCATGGCCGCCTGCTGGCGGAGCACGGCGGTTCGCCGGGATTGCGTGATAGGGACCTGCTCGAGTCGGCCCTGGCCGCCACGCGCAACCACCGACTTTACGGAGACCCCGACATCTTCGATCTCGCCGCCCAGTACGCGCACGCGCTCACGCGAAACCGTCCGTTCATGGACGGCAACAAGCGAGTAGCCCTCGCGGCCGCCGGCGTCTATCTCGAACTCAATGGGCATCGCCTCACCGCGTCCGAGACCGACGCCGTGCTCGCGATGCTCGCGCTCGCCAGCGGAAAGCTGGACGCGACCGGCTTCGCGGCATGGCTTCGCGATTCCGCGGAGCCCGAGCCAGGACCGAAGGGACCTGGTGAGCCATGATCATGGCTCGACCGACCGCGCTGAGCTTCGGCTCGATCTAGCTGGCGACCATCTCCGCCCCTCGCACTTTGGCGGCTCCAGACGCCCGCCATTGCCAAAACGCCCCGGTCCGCCTAGAATGCGGATAGTTATTATCGTTATTCTCCGGCGAACGAGCAGGCGATGATCGGCAGGCAGATCGGTCCCTACGAGGTGACCGCGGCGCTCGGCCGCGGCGGCATGGGCGAGGTCTATCGCGCGCGCGACGGACGCCTGAACCGCGATGTCGCCCTGAAGATCCTGCCGCCGGAGTTCGCCCAGGACGCCGAGCGCCTCGCGCGTTTCGAGCGCGAGGCCCGGCTCCTGGCCGCGCTGCAGCACCAGAACATCGCGGCGATCTACGGGCTCGAGGAGCTGGACGGCCAGCCGGTGCTGGTCATGGAGCTGGCCGAAGGCGAGGACCTCAGCGTGCGGCTCGGCGGCGGACCGCTGCCCGCGGACGAGGTCCGGAAGATCGCCCGGCAGCTGGCCGCCGGGCTCGAGTACGCGCACGACCGGGGCATCATCCACCGCGACCTCAAGCCCGCGAACATCAAGCTCGGACCGGGCGGCCGGGTCAAGATCCTCGACTTCGGCCTGGCGCGGGCGCTGGCTGCGCCGGGCGGCAGCTCGAGCGCCAACGAAGCGACCGTCGTGGCCGGCAGCTCGGCGCTGCGCACCGAGAACCTGACCGGCCTGGGCGCCGTGCTCGGGACGGCCGCCTACATGAGCCCCGAGCAGACCCGCGGCTACGCGGTCGACCGGCGCGCGGACATCTGGGCCTTCGGCGTGATCGTCTTCGAGATGCTGGCGGGCGAACACCTGTTCGCGGGCGAGACCATGAGCGACACGCTGGCCGCGGTGCTGCGCAAGGATCCCGATTGGGACCATGTCCCCGCCGACGCGCCGCCGCTGCTGGCGCAGATCTGCCGGCGCTGCCTCGAGCGGGATCCTCAGCTGCGCCTGCGGGACATCGGCGAGGCGCGCATCGCACTGGAGGGGTCCAGCTCGTCGCTGATGAGCGCAAACGTGGAGTTCGCGGCGCAGACGCCGCCGGCCGCCGCCGCGCGGCCGACCCGCCGCCTGCCGCTGATATCGGCGAGCGCGCTCGGCGGGGCCGTGCTCCTGTTGGCTGCGCTGGCGCTGACCGGCAGCTTGCGGCCGGCTGCGGGCCCGCCCGGCCTGGTCCGCACGACGGTCCTGCTCGAGCCCGGCCAGGGGCTGCACCTGAACCCGGGCAACCCCGGCGTGCCGGTCGTCTCGCCCGACGGCCGGCAGCTGGCCTTCTCGGGCCAGGACACCTCCGGCACGGTCATGCTCATGGTGCGCTCGCTGAACGACGACCGGATCCGGGTCATCCCCGGCACCAGCGGGGCGGCCTATCCCTTCTGGGCGCCGGACAGCCGCCGCCTCGCCTTCTTCGCCGGCAACCACCTGCAGACCGTCGACATCGGCGGCGGTCCGGTCGTGCGGATCGCCCCCGCCGACAACGGCAAGGGCGGCTCCTGGCACGCCAGCGACCGCATCCTCTACACGCCCAGCCACGCCGCGCCGATCTTCGTGGTCGACGCCGCGGGCGGCACGCCCGAGGCCGTCACCGACAGCGAGGAGGAGAACTTCCGCTCCCACCGCTTCCCGCGCTGGCTGCCCGACGGCCGCCACTTCCTGTACCTGGCCTGGTTCCGCGTTGGCGCGGCCCAGGGCGCCAGCGAGGCGATCCTCAGGGTGTCCAGCCTCGACGGCACGGTCCGCAAGGACCTGCTGCCCAGCCAGACCGATGCTCACTTCGCGGCCAACCACCTGCTGTACCTCTTCGAGAACAACCTGATGGCTCGCCCGTTCACGACGGCGGACCTCGCCTTCACCGGTCCGCCGCGGCCGCTGCTGGGCGACGTGCTGACGCTCGGCGCGGCGCACGTCGGCGTCTTCTCGCTCACCGAGGCCGGCGTGCTGGCCTTCGTCCGGCACGGCGGCTTCTTCAGCGACGCGCGGCTGGCCTGGGTGGAGGGATCGGAGCGGACCCCCCTGATCGAACGCGCGGGCTCCCTGCTCGGCATCGCCCTCTCGCCCGACGGCAAGCGCCTGGCGATGTCCCGCGTCGACGAGCAGCTCGGCACGTTCGACATCTGGGTGCACGACATCGCGCGCGAGCTGGAGACCCGTCTGAGCTTCGCTCCGGAAAGCGAGGTCGCGCCGATCTGGTCGCCCGACGGCCGCTGGATCGCCTACCGGGCGGATCAGGCCGGCCGGTTCCAGGTCATGCGCCAGCTGAGCGATGGCAGCGGCCGGCCGGAGATCCTGCACGAGGACGACCTCGTCGTTGGCCCCCGTTCGTTCGCTCCGGACGGCCGCACGCTGGCCATCGGGCAGGTGGGCCGTGACGGACGCTTCTCGATCCATCTGCTCGATCTGGCCGAAGGCGGCGAGCCGCGACCATTTCGCGAGGTCTCCCACTCCATGTCCGAAGCCGCGTTCTCGCCGGACGGCCGCTGGCTGGCCTTCACCTCGGACGAGACGGGCCAGCCGGAGGTCTTCATCGAGTCCGTCGCCACGGGCGGCTCCCGCTGGCGGATCACCGCGCGCGGCGGGACGCTGCCCGCCTGGTCGCCCGCGGGCGATCGCATCTACGCCCTGAGTCCGACCGGCGCGATCCTGGCGACCGAGATCGTGTCCACCGCCTCCGGCATCGCCATCGGCCGCACGGAACAGATCACGACCGGGGTCGTGCAGAACTTCTTCGCCACCTACGTGGTCGAGCCGACGAGCGGCCGCCTGCTGGTCCAGGTGCCGGCCCAGGAGAACCTCGCGAACCGCGTCGAGGTCATCACCGGCTGGCAGGGGCTCCTCACGCGCCAGGGCGGTTGATCGGCCCAGGGCGCCACGCTAGGTATTCAAGCCCCCCGGCGGGTTGCCGATCCCTTGGTAAGGAACATGTTTTTTCAACCCGACGCCGGCTGCCGGCCAGCGGAGGATCGCGTCCATGTTCAAGGGAGACCTCGCCCAGTTCGCGCCCGCGGATCTGCTGCTCTTCCTCTGCCACATGGGCAAGATCGGCGTGCTCACGGTGCGCGGCGGCGGCGAGATCCTCAGCCTCGCCTTCCAGCGCAACCTGCTGGTCGAGGCGCACTGCGAGGCGACCGACAGGATCGTCCTGGCGCGGCTCGAGCGCAGCGCCGAGATCGCGGCCGACAACCTCCAGCAGTTGAAGCGGGCCCAGGAGGAAACGGGCCTGCCGCTGTCGCGGGTCCTGACGGAGATGTCGTGGCTGCAGGCGCCGGGCACGAACGAAGCGCTGCGACTCGGGCGCCGCGAGACCGTCCTGAGACTGCTGCTCATGGAGAGCGGCGAATTCCAGTTCAGCGAGATCGCGGTCGACGCCGTGCCGCTGCTGCCGCCTTGCGATGGCCCGGGCTTGGTCATGGACCTGACGCGCGAGGTCGATGAATACCGCGAGTCGCTGCGCGGCCTCGGTCCGGGGTTGCACGCCGTGCGCACGACCGCGGGCGCCCGGGCTGCGGCCGGCGGCGCGACGGTCGCCACGCTGACCGATGAACACCTGTTCCTCGCTGCGACCGGCGACGGTGCGACGGTGGCGGCGTTGCTGGCCGCCGTCCCGCTGCCCCGCCTGGCCGCCGCCCGAGCCGTGCGCAACGCCGTCGACTGCGGTTGGATCGAGTTGACCGCCACGCCACCGGCCACGGGACAGCCCGCGAAGACAGTCGCCGACCCCGGTTTCTTCAGCCACTACCGGCGCGCCTTGCGCCGCCTCCTGCAGACGGACGACCCCCAGCAACGCATCCGGGAGCTGCTGCACTTCGCCCAGACGCACTGCAAGGTCTCCGTGCTGATGGTCGTGCAGTCGGGACTGCTGCGCCGGGCCACGGTCTACTATCGCGACCCGGCCGGGCGGCTCGCGGCCCGCGATCACCGCGAGCCGCGCGTCGACCTCGGCGGCGACGAGGTGTTCCAGCGCGTCCTGAGCAGCGGCAGACCGTTCCTCGGCGAGGTCTTCTGCTCGCCGCTGCTGGACGCCCTCGAAGCCGAGGCGCCGGCCGCCGCTTGCGCCGTGCTGCCGCTGGGGCCCTTCGGCGGCCATGACCTCTTGCTGTATGCGTCGACGGCCGCTCGCTCGCCCGCGGTCGGACCTCTGTCGTGCCTCGAGCTGCTCAGCTGGCAAGTGCGGCGGCCGGAAGGCGAGATCCCGGCAGCCGCCGCCGGCCCGCGGATCGCCGGCGGCGTCGGCGCCAGCCCGGGCGACACCCCCGCGCGAGGCGCGAGCGACCTCGGCCGCATGGTCGCCGCGATCAAGGATCTGCCGCCGATGCCGCAGGTCATCGTGCGAGTGCTCGATCTGCTGGGCAATCCCGATTGCAAGCTGAGCGAACTGACCGCGGCGATCGCCCACGACCCGGCGCTCGTCGCGCGGCTCATCAAGGTGAGCAACTCCTCGCTGTACGGCGGCGGCCAGACCTGCGGCAGCCTCAATCAAGCCATCGTGCGCCTCGGCACGCGCACGACGCGCAGCGTCGTGGTGGCGGCATCGACGCGGACGCTGTTTCCGAACGACGGTTCGCAGACCGGGCTGCTGGGGCGCCGCCTATGGCGCCATGCGGTCGAGTCCGGCCTGGCCGCGCGCAGGGTGGCCGAATTCCTGCGCCGCGGCGATCCCGACGAAGCCTTCGCCGCCGGCGTGCTGCACGACCTCGGCAAGCTCATCATCCTCTTGAATCTGCCCGCGGACGCCGCCGCGCTGTATGCCGAGCGGAGCGCAGCCGCGACGGACAGCGTGGCGAGCGAACAGAGTCGGCTCGGTTTCGCCCACACCGAGGTCGGCGAACGCCTGCTGCAGAGCTGGGGCATGCCCGCGGAGCTGGCGGCCTGCGCCCGCTGGCATCACGAGCCGGACGCCGCCACGACCGCGCGCGACCTCGTGCAAGTGGTCGCCTGCGGCAACCTGCTGAGCCATCGCCTGGGCGACGAGGCGACGGCCAGCGCCGACGATCCTCGCGCGCATCGCCTCGCCGCGATCACCGGCAGTCTCGGATTGGACGACAGCGCGCGCGCCGATCTGCTCGGCCTGCTCGCTCTGGACCTGGAGCAGAGCGATCTGTTCGATTGAGCCTCCGCAGGTCGGCGCGGCGGCCGCGCGGCGTCAATCCGACCGGCGCTGCCGCCGGTTCACCAACCGCACGACCAGGCGCCGCGGCAGCGCGCGCAGCGCGCCGTGCATCAGGATCTTCCAGAGCCGGCCATGGACGACGAGGTCGCGCCCGCGCAGCATGTTGGCGTAGCCGCAGGCGGCGACCTCCCGGCTCGACGGTATCGGGCCGCGGAACCCCGCCGTGTTCTCGACGCCGGCGACCTTGCCGAACTCCGATCGGGTCGGCCCCGGGCAGAGCACCGTGACGGTCACCCCCGTGCCCTGCAGCTCGGCGGCCAGGGCCTGGCTGAAGCTGTTGACGAAGGACTTGGTCGCGAAATACACCGCCTGATAGGGGCCGGGCACCATGCCGGCGACCGAGCCGACGTTCAGGATGCGGCCGCGCCCCGCGCGCTCCAGGCGCGGCGCGAGCAGGCCGCAGAGCTCCATGAGCGCGACGATGTTCAGGCGCACCATGCGCGCGTTGCGGGCGAGGTCCTGCTCGTGGAAGCGCCCGTGATAACCAAAACCCGCGTTGTTGATCAGGATGGTCGGCCGGAGATCGGCGCGGTCGAGGTCGGCGACCAGGGCCGCGGCGGCGCCCGGTTCGGATAGGTCGCGCGCCAGCACGTAGACCGTCACGCCGTGGTCCGCGCGCAGGCGGTCGGCCAGCTCCGCCAGACGGCTTTCGCGCCGCGCGACGAGGATCAGATCGCCGCGGTGCTCCGCGTGGATCCTCGCCAGCTCCCAGCCGATGCCGCTCGAGGCGCCAGTGACCAGAGCGAGTTCGGACATCGCGGCGGCTCCTTGCGACTTGCGGTTCAGGGACGCCAGAGGTTCGGCGGCGCACCGCCGCTCCTGCGCCCGGACGCCGCGGTCCGCGCGACCGGGTTGCGCGCCGCGGCGATCTGGGTCAGGAAGTACTCGATGATCGTCTCGTAGAGGCGCGGCCCCAGCACCTGGTCCTCCACGTCCGACTCCAGGCTCGGATTGTCGTTGACCTCGATGACGACGATGCGGTCGCCGATCTGCTTCAGATCCACGCCGTACAGCCCGTTGCCGATCTCGTTCGCCGCGCGCAGGGCCGTGTCGAGCACCGCGGGCGGCACGACCTCGACCGGCATGGTCTCCCATTTGCCGTAGGCCTTGTCCGGCGCGGCCTGCCAATTGTAGATCTGCCAGTGACCGCCGGCCATGAAGTACTTGCAGGCGAAGAGCGGCGCTCGGTTGAGGACGCCGATGCGCCAATCGAAGTCCGATTCGAGGAACTCCTGGGCGATGACCAGGTCGCTGGTCTTGAAGAAATCCTCCAACAGGGCGAGCAGTTGCGCCGGCGTCTCGGCCTTGCGCACCCCCCGCGAGAACGAGCCGTCCGGCTGCTTCAGCACGCAGGGGAAGCCCAGCTCCCAGTTCTGGGCGAGCTGGTCGAGCTTGGCGTTGTTCTGCAGGATCGCGGTGCGCGGGCAACCGATGCGGTTCTTGGCCAGCGCCTCGGCCAGGTAGACCTTGTTGGTGCAGCGCAGGATCGACCACGGATCGTCGACGACGACCAGACCCTCGGCGTAGGCCCGGCGCGAAAAGCGGTAGGTGTGGTGGTTGACCGCCGTGGTGGCCCGGATGAACAGCGCGTCGAACTCGCTGAGCCGCGAGTAATCCTCGCGCGTGATGAACTCGACGTCGAAGCCGAGCTTGTCCGCGGCCGTCTCGATGCGCTTGAGCGCGTCCTTGTCCGAGGGCGGCGACGGCTCCTGCGGATCGACCAGGATCGCCATGTCGTACGGGTTGCGCTGGATCTGTGGCAGGCGGAACTGCTTCCTGCCGAAGTAGTTGCGCGCCAGATCCGGCAGCGCGGACTGGTCTGCGGCCGGCACCTTGGCGAACGAGAGCGGAGAGAGCTGCGTCAGGATCCAGCGGTCCATCTTGACGAACACCGCCTGCAAGAGCGGCGCCTGGAAGAGATGGTGCAGCTTGTGGCCCAACTCGCGGTAGGTCTTGTCGAGCGTCTCGCCGAAGTAGATGTTCAAGGTGACCCTGGGTTCGGCCGCTCTGTTCAGAGCGGACTGGATCAGCTCCTCGATATCCTCGGCGACCGTGCGCAGCAGGCTCGGCGAACGCATGTCCTGCAGGGTGGTCACGCTGGGAATCGCCCGGTGCCCGCGCGCCTCGGCCAGCAGCGAAACGTAGTAGCCCGTCGTCTGGTAGCGGTACGACGTGCAGAGATTGAACACGCGCATGCGCCCCTCGCTGAACGAGGGATCGGTCAGGAACCGGCGCGGCGTGACGACCTCGACGTTCTCGACGTCGAGCGGCCAGTGCGACTCGCGGCTGACGACCAGGACGTTGCGCATGGGAACCGCTCGCTCCTTCGCCTACCCGCTGCGCATTCCGGTCGGCGCGACGGATCGTCGCATGCGCAGCGCCGGGCGTCCGGACCCGTAGTAGTCATCCAGCCGCTGCACGACCGCGAAACCCTGCCGCTCGTACCACGCGACGAGCGCGGTGTCCAGCGCGTCGACCTCCAGGCTGACGCGCCGGGCGCGAGCGGCGGCGGCCAGAAGGGCGGCGTCCTGCACGAGCGCCTGCCCCAGTCCGCGCCCCTGCAGCTCGGGCGCCACCGCGACCGAATAGATGCGCACCGTGTGCGGGTGCAGCATCAGGGTCGCCGCGGCGACGGCCGGTTCGCCGGCGGCCAGCCGCGCCAGCCGCACGCGCTGGCGCCGACTGCGCAGGCTGCGGCGCAGGCTGCGGCGGCTCCCGCGGCGCGCCTGGTCGAAGCTGGCGCATTCGAGGCGCCAGAGGTCGTCGAAATCGCGCTCGGTCGCGGTCTCGATCAGGAAACGCGGCATCGGAGACCTCGCGTTCGGGGCGGCGCTACCGAGCGACGAAACCGGCCCGGCCTCGCCGCCGCCGCGATACTTCCGGTATAACCCATCGCCGGGATGGACGCAAGCGCGCCGCACCCAGGCACGCAACATCCGGGCATCTCTACGCGAGAACCCCGCCTCTCTCGCGAAGCGGGGTCCTCTGTCGTTGCAGCCCTGGGATGGGCCTGCAGTCTTACCAGCCGCGGCTGCGACCGCCGCCGCCGCCACCGCCGAAGCTGCCCCGGCTGCCACCGCCGCCGGTGCGCTTGTCTTCGGCCTGGTTGACCCGCAGGTTGCGGCCGTCCATCTCATACCCGTTGAGGGCGGCGATAGCGGCGGTAGCCTCGTTGTCATCCATCTCCACGAAGCCGAAACCGCGGGGGCGGCCGGTCTCGCGGTCGTTGATCAGGGCGACCGAGTGAACGGTGCCGTGCTGGCCGAAGAGTCTGGTCATTTCGTCGTCGGTGGCGGAGAAGGGCAGGTTGCCTACATAGATCTTCTTCACGTCTTCACAACTTCCTTTGCCGGCTGAGCCGGCACTTGTCAGCGCTCGCGGCCTCCGACTATTTCCGGTGGGTCGCTCACGCTGCCAACTGACGATCCGGCCAGGTGCCGGATCGCGTCCCGCATCGATTTCGCTTCGCCGGTACTCAACCGCACGACAACGCTTCGATGCCACCAGATCGCACGCTCTCGGTACGACGGTCCTGTTGGGTGCTGGGAGTGCCAGTCATTCAGAGGATCGCGGTGGACGAAAACGGGGTCCCGGTCGGGAGGTGGCGGAAAGGTAGTTGCTTCGCGGAGATTTCGCAAGTGCGTGTTGTACCCAGGATTCGATTCCCCGGGCTATTCCCCGAAGGAGGTCACGGGAGTAACAGTCTCCCTTGCCGTGGTTCGGACAACAACGATCTCTAACTTGCGCCGGCGCCCATATCACGTATCTTGGATCGTACATTTAGCCATTGAGCTAAATGCAATCGCCCGGACCGCGAGCGCCGACGGCTGCCGATACGACCGTGGAAGTGCTTGTCGTATGCCACTGGACAGCACCGCAGCGACCCTGAAAGCCCTCGCCGACCGCAATCGGCTGCGCATCGTGCTGGCCCTGGCGGCGCACGACGAACTCTGCGCCTGCCAGATCACGGGCCTGCTCGCCGTCACCGGCGCGACGGTGAGCCGCCACCTGTCGGTGCTCGAAGGCGCCGGGCTGGTCGCCAGGCGCCGCGACGGCCGCTGGATCTGGTACCGCCTCGTCCGTGCCGCCGCGCAGCGCGACCTGCTGGCCTGGCTGCGGCGCCAGACGGCAGGCGACCCGCAGCTCGCCGCCGACCGCCAGATGCTCGCCGAGATCCTCGCCTGCGACCCCGCCGAATACTGCCGCCGCCAGCGCGGCGCCACCGTGTGCTCGACCGCGGAGAAGAAACGATGAGCCGCAAGCAACGCATCCTGTTCCTGTGCACCGGCAACTCCTGCCGCAGCCAGATGGCCGAGGGCTGGGCGCGTCACCTCAAGGGCGACCTCCTCGAGGCCTGCTCGGCCGGCATCGCGACCCATGGCCTGAACCCCCGCGCCGTGCAGGTCATGGCCGAAGCGGGCGTCGACATCTCGCGGCACCGTTCCCAGCATGTCGACGAGTTCGCGGGCGCACCGATCGACGTGGTGGTCACCGTCTGCGGCCACGCCCATGAGACGTGCCCGATCTTTCCCGGCGGCGCCCGCGTGGTGCACCGGGGTTTCGACGATCCGCCCGCCTTGACCAGGCACCTCACCGACGAAGAGGAGATCCTCGCCGTGTACCGCCGCGTGCGCGACGAGATCCGCGCTTTCGTCGCCGCGCTGCCGGCCGGCCTCGCGGAGGAGTCCATATGAGCGCCACCGACACGACCGGCGCCGGCCAGCGCCGCATGACGAGCGTCTTCGAGCGCTACCTCACGGTCTGGGTCGCCCTGTGCATCCTGGGCGGCATCGCGCTGGGACGCCTGGCGCCGCAGGTCGCCCGCACGCTCGACGGGCTGGCGATCGATGTCCAGGGCGCGCCGGTGGTCTCGATCCCCATCGCGATCTGCCTGTTCTTCATGATGTACCCCATCATGGTCAAGATCGACTTCGCCCGCGTGGCCCGCGCCGGGCGCAACACGAAGCCGCTGCTCTTGACCCTGATCATCAACTGGGCGGTCAAACCGTTCACCATGGTCGGCATCGCCACCCTGTTCCTGGGCGTCCTCTTGAAGGGATTCATCGGACCCGACGCGACGGACCTCGTGAAGCTGCCGTTCGGCCTCGACCTGCCGGTGGGCGCGGTCCACGGGGCGGGCACCGTCGTGCTGCACGACGGGGTGCGCATGCTCGAGGTGCCGCTGTGGCGCAGCTACCTCGCGGGCTGCATCCTGCTGGGCATCGCGCCGTGCACGGCGATGGTGCTGGTCTGGGGTTATCTGGCGCGCGGCAACGACGGCCTGACGCTCGTCCTGGTGGCGATCAACTCGCTGACCATGCTGCTGCTGTACGGCGTGCTCGGCGGGTTCCTGCTGGGCGTGGGCCGCTTGCCGGTGCCCTGGCAGGCCCTGCTGCTGTCGATCGGCGTCTACGTGGCGCTGCCGCTGATCGCCGGCTACCTGACGCGCCGCTGGCTGGTCACCGCACGCGGGATCGCCTGGTTCCAGGCGCGGTTCCTGCCGGTGCTGACCCCGGTGACCATCGTCGCGCTGCTGACGACCCTCGTGCTGCTGTTCAGCTTCAAGGGCGACGTCATCGTGGCCAATCCCTTGACGATCCTCTGGATCGCGATTCCGCTCTTCTTGCAGACCTTGCTGATCTTCGGGATCGGCTTCGTCGCCGCGCGCCTGCTGCGCCTGCGCTACGAGGACGCCGCGCCGGCCGCGATGATCGGCGCCTCGAACCACTTCGAGGTGGCGATCGCCACGGCGACCATGCTCTTCGGGCTCGCCTCGGGCGCGGCCCTGGCCACGGTCGTCGGCGTGCTCATCGAGGTGCCCTTGATGCTCTGGCTGGTGCGCATCTGCGTGCGCTACCGGCACCTGTTCGCGGCGTGATCTTCACGCGCGGTGCAGCCCGTCCTTCTCGGCCAGGAGGTCGAGGTAGAAGGTCGCCGCGTCGTCGATCGGCAGCACGACGGCCCGGCCGGCGGCCACCTTGCGGTAATCGACCGTCTTGACGTAGAAGCCGCAACGGCGGCACGCGTCGAGATGATGCGCCGCCTGGCTGTCGGCGGCCAGAACGGGCAGAGTCTCGCTGTCGTCGTTTCCGCAGGACGGACAGCGCAGGCGCGCGAACGTCCAGACGAAGCCGCACAGGCCGCAGGCCAGATGGCGCACGCCGGAATCCGAGATCAGCCCGGCCCACGCCGGCCCGCAGCCGCAGATCGGACAATGCCCACGGCGCCAGGACGCGTCGTCGACCAGCGGCGCGAACTGTCCCGCCGCCGCCGCCAGCGCCGGCATGCCCACATGGCGCAGGACGAAACGGAGGACCTCCGCGGAAAGAGCGCAATCCGTCGCGAGATGCTGCAGTCGACCATCGTCGTATTCGAGGTTCAAGCGCACCAGTTCCCTCGCGATCGCGGATTCCGGGGGCAATCTGCCCGTGAGGTTCTGCCAGGCGGACGCGGTGCCGGCGGCGCTGCCCAGCCTCACGCGCACCGCGTCAGATCGGAAGAGCGTCGTGTAGGGAAAGAGTGTAGGATAGGGTGT
>CAZJWO010000069.1:0-19107 GCA_964549735.1 uncultured Fibrobacteraceae bacterium
CCTATCCTACACTCTTTCCCTACACGACGCTCTTCCGATCTCGCCCGCGCCGGCGGCGGCGCAAGAGCGACGCCGATTTCCCGCCCGCCGTCGAGACGGCGAACCAGCAGGACGACGCGGCCGCGATCGAGATTCCGGAAGCGATCGCGCCCGCCCGCGCGGAGCCGAGGAGCGAAGCGCCGGCGCCGCCGAGGCCCGAGCGCACGGCCGAACCCGGCGGCGACGAGCCTGGCGCGCCGCGCGCCGGCGCGCCTTCCGCTATGCCGCAGATCGCGACGGCGCAGGACACGCCGCCACCGCCGTCGCGGCCCGAGCCGCGGCCGCGGGCAGATTCGAGCGACGGTATCGTGGCGGCCGATGTCGCGCCCAGCGTGCGGGTCGAACCGTTCCGCGCCGCCGAAGCCGAGGCGCTGCCCGGCTTCTTGCAGCGCGTGGCGACCGAGCTCATGGTCAAATCTGGCTTCCCGTGCCGCGTGCAGGTGCAGGAGGGCGAGTACCACCTCGTGAAGATGGTCGTCGACGACCGCAGCGCCGGAGTCCTCATCGGCCGTTACGGCAACACCGTCGACGCGATCGAGCACCTCGTGGAGAAGATCGCCAGCAAGGCCGCAGGCCAGCGCGTCCGCATGAACCTGGACATCAACAACTATCGCCTGCGGCGCGAGGACCAGCTGATCCAGCGCGCGCGAGGCGCAGCCAACGAGGCGCGCGACACCGGTCGGCCGGTGGCCCTGGAGCCGGCCGGTGGACGCGAGCGCCGCATCGTGCACCTCTATATCCAGGAGACCGGCGACCTGACGACGTATACCGAGACGGGTCCCGACGGAAAACACGTCGTGGTCTGTCGTGAAGACCAGGTGCCGCTGGAATACCGCCAGCGGGAGGACCGCGCGGGCGGCGAGGACGAGGGCGACGATGGCCCCGCGCCGCAGATCGAGGTCGGCGTCGTGCTGGATGTCGACGCGGGCGGCGGCGAGCGGCCGGCGGACCCCGGTTACGGGAGGTAGCGGGCAGCGGGTCGGTCGCGACGCGGGGGCCGTGCCGGGCGCGCGGCCCCCGCGGCATCGCCGGCGGCACCCCATCGTCGGCGCAGGTTGCCGCAATCACGAGGAGTTCAGCCATGGCCACCCTCGACAGCGGCACGATCGTGGCCGTCGCGACGCCGGAGGGGCGGGGCGGATTGGCGGTGGTCCGGCTCAGCGGCCCCGAGGCGCTGACGGTGGCCCGGCGACTCCTGCCCGGCGGCGCGCTCGGCGATCCGGTCGACAGCCATCGGGCCCGTCTCGCCAGCGTGTGCTGGCCGACGGGCGCCGCCGGCATGGGGTTCTCGCCCGGTGACGAGCTGGATCAAGCGTTGATCTTGCCGCTGCTGGCTCCGGCCAGCTACACCGGCGAGGACACGGTCGAGTTCTTCTGCCACGGCGGGCTGATGCCGGCGCGCCAGATCGCCGCCGCCTGCCGGTACGCCGGCGCGCGCGCCGCCGCGGCGGGCGAATTCACGCGCCGCGCATTGCTCAATGGACGCCTCTCGCTTTCCCAGGCCGAAGCCGTGGCCGACCTCATCGCCGCCGACCACGCCGCCGGCGCCCGGGCGGCGCTGGCGCAGATGCGCGGCGGGCTGCAGCGGGAGATCGAGGCGATCGAGACGCCCCTGCGCGCGCTGCTGGCCGGCCTGGAGGGCGCGCTGGAGTTCGAGGAGCACGAGCAGGCGGGGCCCGCGCCGCGGGAGACTCGGACGGCGCTCGCCACGGCCTGCGGCCGACTCCGTGGCCTGCTCGCGCTGGCGGCCGCGGGACGCCAGCTGCGCGAGGGCGTGCAGGTCGTTCTGGTCGGTCCGCCGAATGCCGGCAAGAGCTCGCTCCTCAACGCGCTGCTGGGTCGACCGCGCGCTCTGGTCGACACCGAGCCGGGCACGACCCGCGACATCATCACGGCCGATCTCGAACTCGAAGGCCTGCTCTTCGTGCTGCACGATACGGCCGGCTTGCGCGACGAGGCCCGCGGCGTGGAGGCCATGGGCGTGGAGCTCGCACGGCAGGCGGCGTCGGCGGCCGACATCATCCTGGATCTGCGGCCCGTCGCCGGCGAGGGGCCGTCCGTGGCAGCGGCTCCGCCGGTGCCCGCCGGGTCGGTGCGGATCGCCGTGTGGACCAAGGGCGACCTCGGTCCAACGCCGCCGGGGCTGGTCACGAGCAGCCGCACGGGTCAGGGCATCGCCGAGCTGAGGGCGCGATTGCTCGCCGAGGCCCGTGGCGCGGGCCTCGAGCAGGCCATCAACCAGGGCGTCCTGCTCAATCAGCGCCACCAGGACCGCCTGCTGGCGTGCTTGCGGCACCTCGAGCAGCTGGCCGCCGATCCGCGGCCCGACGACGCGGTCGTCGCCACGCTGATCGCCGCGGCGCTGCGCGAACTGGGCGAGTTGAGCGGCCGCGTGTTCAGCGAGCGGTTGCTGGACGACGTGTTTTCTCGCTTCTGTGTGGGCAAATAGCGCACGACGCGGCGATACGTCGCGTTGGCGCGCGAGGAGAACCTGCGAGGATGATGACCGGCGAGCGGCACAGATACGACATCGTCGTGGTCGGCGGCGGGCACGCCGGCATCGAGGCGGCCCTGGCCGCCGCCCGGCTGGGCTGCCGCACCGCCCTGGTCAGCCATGACCGCCGCGAGATCGGCCGCATGCCCTGCAACCCCGCCGTCGGCGGGCTAGGCAAGGGCCATCTGGTGCGCGAGCTGGACGTCCTCGGCGGCCAGATGGGGCTGGCGATCGACGCGGCCGGCATCCAGTTCCGCGTCCTGAACCGTCGCAAGGGTCCGGCCGTGCAGGCGCCGCGGGCGCAGGCCGACAAGCAGCGCTATCAGGAAGGCATGGCTGCAATCGTCTGCGACCAGCCGGGGCTGGACCTCGTCGAGGGCGACGTCGTGGGCCTGCTTGCCGAGGCGGGCGGTGCCGTGGAGGGGGTCGTCCTGGCTTCCGGGCGCCGGCTGGGCGCGGGGCGGGTCATCCTCTGCACGGGCACGTTCCTGCGCGGCCTCATGCACGTGGGATGGTCGCAGTCGACCGGCGGACGCGCCGGCGCGCCGAGCAGCGAAGGCCTCAGCGGCGAGTTGGCGCGCCTCGGCCTCCAGTTGCGACGCCTGAAGACGGGAACGCCGCCGCGGCTGCGCGCCGCGTCCGTCGATCTGTCGTGCCTCGAGCGGCAGCCGGGCGACCGAGACGCGACGCCGTTCTCGTTCCGAACACGGGCGTTCGCGCCGCCATCGCACGATTGCTGGCTGACGTACACCACGGCCGAAACCCACGCCATAATCAGAGCAAATCTCGACAAATCACCGCTTTACGCTGGGATCATCGCCGGTCGAGGGCCGCGCTACTGCCCGTCGATCGAGGACAAGGTCGTGCGCTTCGCGGACCGCCAACGGCACCTCCTGTTCCTCGAGCCCGAGGGCGCCGAGAGCGACGAGATCTACGTCAACGGTCTGTCGACGAGCCTGCCCGCCGAGGTGCAGGAGTTGATCGTGCGCACCGTGCCCGGCCTCCAGCGCGCGCAGCTCGCGCGCTACGGCTACGCGGTGGAGTACGACAGCGTGCCGTCGTGGCAAGCGAGACCCGATCTTTCGTGCAAGCACGTACCGGGACTCTATCTGGCGGGCCAGATCCTCGGCACCTCGGGCTACGAAGAGGCGGCCGCTCAAGGCCTGGTGGCCGGGGTCAACGCGGCCCGCAGCCTGGGCGGCCAGTCCTCCTGGCTGCCGTCTCGCGCGCAGGCGTACATCGGCGTTCTGATCGACGATCTGGCGACGAAGGACATCACCGAGCCTTATCGCATGTTCACGTCGCGCGCCGAGCATCGGCTGCACCTGCGCTGCGACAACGCCGAGCATCGGCTCCTGGCCGACGCGCAAGCCATCGGCTTGCTGCCGGACAAGGATCTGGTGCGGCTGCAAGCCCGCCAGCGGGCGCGCGAGAGGGTCCTGGCGATCCTCGGGCGGCGGCGCGGCGGCGGCAGCGGCGGCGCAGCGGCCGAGCGGCCAAGCGAACTCCTGCGGCGCCCCGGCGTCGGACTGGCGCAATTGCCCGGGATGTTGCCGGACGGCGACCTGCTGCACGCGGAGCTCCGCCAGGCGCTCGCCGCGGAACTGGGCGAGGCGGCGGCGCAGCCGCTCGCCGCCGGGGTTCTCGAAGACTGCGTAAACACCATCAAATACGACGGATATATTAATTGCCAGCAAAGGCGTTTGGCGGACCTCGCCGGCCTCGAGGGCTCGCCGATTCCGGCAGATTTCGCGTATGACGCCCTGCCGACGCTCAGCCACGAGGCGCGGGAGAAGCTGGCGCGCATGCGCCCCGCCACCGTGGGCCAGGCCGGGCGCATCGACGGCGTGCGTGCCGCAGACCTCGCCGTCCTGACGGTCGCGCTGCAGCGTCGACGGCGAGAGCGGCTCGCCGCCGATCGCGGGCCGGCATGAACCACGAGGGGCCCGCGGGGCTGTTCGAACGGCGCCTGGAAGCGCTCGCACGCGAGATCGCCGTCTGGAACCGCCAGGTCAACCTCGTCACGCGGGCCGGCACGGAGCGCAAGCTGCCGCAGATGATCCGCCACTGCCTCGACGGCTGGGAGCTCGTGCGCGAAGCCCTCGGCACGCACCCGTGGTTTACCGGCTGCATCTATGTGGATGTGGGCTCGGGCGCCGGTTTGCCGGGCCTCGTCTGGGCGGCGGCCAGGGAGCGGGACGGCCACGCCGGCCGGTCGCTCCTGGTCGAGCCGCGGGGGAAACGGGCCTGGTTCCTGCGACGAGCGGCGCAGAGCATGGCCTTGCCGGCGGTCGAGGTGGCCAATGCGCGCTGGGGCGATCGCGAATCCGCGCCCGGAGAGGTCGGCTCGGCGTCAGCGTTGATTTCCCTGAAGGCCCTACGGCTGGATGACGCGACAGTCCTGGCCGGTCTCGGCACCGTGGCGCGAGCAGCGACCCCGCCCACGGCCGTGGCCATCGTCCGATTCATGCCTCCCGCAAGAGACGAGCAGAATGTGCATGATCGAGAGGACGGCCCGCGGGACCCGGCTCCGGTGCTGCGCGGATCGCCGCGACGCGTCCGGCGCCTGGCGCCGGCCGTCCCCAACGGGTATGCCCTCGAAGAACGCCGAATCCTGGGTTCGGGGACCCCTAGCCTGAGCCTGGTGCGCTATCGCGTCGTTGCCCGGGACCCATGTTCCACGTGGAACGTTCCCGACTGACCCCCCGCGGGGGGCGTCGCCGCCGGCGACGTATCCGGCGCTCGGCGCCGACCGCCGGGCTCGCTGCGGTCGAAACCTCGGCCCGCGCGGCCGCCGAAAACGTTCCACGTGGAACGGCAATCCCGCCGGAGGGGCTTCTTCTCTGGACAGCCGGCGGTCCTAGGGTCTAGATTGTCCGCTGCTCGCATGGCCGCCGCGCGGCGACAGAACCGCCTCCCACCGAGAACGGAAGCACGGCATGGGTCGAGTCATCTCCATTTCCAATCAGAAGGGCGGGGTCGGCAAGACGACGACGGCCGTCAATCTCTCCGCCAGCCTTGCTGTCGCCGAGAAACGCGTCCTGATGGTCGACCTCGATCCACAGGGCAACGCGACGAGCGGCGTGGGCGCGGAGGCGCGCGAGGTGACGTCGTACGAGGTGTTGCTCGGCAACGCACCGCTAGCTAGCGGGATACAGAACACACAGATCCCGTTCCTCGACGTGCTCGCGGCCGACCGGCGCCTGGCCGGCGCCGAAGTCGAGCTCGTCAACCAGAACCGCCGGGAGCATTTCCTGAAACGCGCCCTCGATGACCATCGCGACCGCTTCGACTTCGTGGTGGTAGATACGCCGCCGAGCCTCGGGCTGCTGACCCTCAACGCGCTGACGGCCGCCGATTCGGTCCTGATTCCCATCCAGTGCGAATACTACGCCCTGGAGGGCCTCAGCCAGCTGCTCAGCACGGTGCAGCTCGTGCAGAGGAACCTCAATAAGCAGCTTCAGATCGAGGGCGTTCTGCTGACCATGTTCGACAAGCGGCTCCGCCTCTCGAACCAGGTCGCCGAAGAAGCCGTGGAGTACTTCAGCAACGTCGTGTACCAGACGCGCATCCCGCGGAACGTACGGCTCAGCGAGGCGCCCTCCTTCGGCCTGCCGATCTTGCTCTACGATGTCGAATGCCTCGGTTCACAGAGCTATCTCGCGCTCGCGCAGGAGGTTCTCGCCGCGGGCCACGAGGCGACCTTACGCCAGAGGGGATGACGTCATGACCAGGCAACCCGCGCAGGAGCATCCCGCGGGCCGGGCCGCCGGGGACAGGAGACCGGCGGACAGGAAGCGGGTCCTCGGCAAGGGCCTTTCCGCATTGATACCCGAGGCGGAACTGACGTTCGGCCGATCAAGCGGACGCCAGGTGCAGGAGATCCCGCTCGAGGAGTTGGTCCAGAATCCGCATCAGCCGCGCAAGTTGTTCGACCAGGAGAAATTGGAGGAGCTGGCCGCCTCGCTCAAAGAGGTGGGCATGCTGCAGCCGGTGCTCGTGCGGACGATGCGGCCGGGCGAACCGGCGCCAGCGGTGCCGGCGGGGGCGCCGCGCCCGCGGTATCAGATCGTGGCGGGAGAGCGGCGAGTGCGCGCCGCTCGCCTCGCCGGGCTGGGCACGGTGCCGGCTTTGATCTGCACGTTCGAGGAGACCGAGTCGCTACGTGTCGCCCTGCTCGAGAACATCCAGCGGGAGAACCTCGGCCCGATCGAGGAGGCCACGGCCTATCGGGCGCTGCTGGACGCATACGGGGCGACGCAGGAAGAGCTGGCGGATATGCTCGGCAAGAATCGCAGCACAGTAAGCAACATGCTGCGATTGTTGACATTAGAAGAAGAAATCCGCGAGCTGTTGGAGGCCGGGGTCCTTTCGCGGGGCCACGCCAAGGCCCTGCTCGCGGTGCCGGCCGGTCCGGACCGCCTGCGGCTGGCCCGCCTCTGCCGCAGCCGCGGCCTCTCGGTTCGCGAGGTCGAACGGCGGGCCCAGGGAACGCTCGCGGCGCGGGAGCGTTCCCGCCGCAAGCGGCCGACCGGCGATCCGGCCTCCCGGGCGGGCGCAACCCCGGAGATCCGCGCGTTGCAGGCGCGCGCGGAAGAGTACTTCGGATCTCCGGTGGCGATCCAGCGCCGCAACGACGGCAAGGGCAGCATCACGGTCTCCTTCTACAGCGACGACGACCTCGGCCGGCTGCTGGCCATGATGGGTCTGCCGGTGGATCTGGACTGAAGGCGTGTGGGACACGATGAAGAGCCGGCTACGCAGCTACCGCTTGACCCGCCTGCGCGTCCTGCTGGCCGGACTCGTCGTGTTGTGGACCGCGCTGGCCGCGGTCAATCTGGCGGGCCTGCTCGGCCCCGATGACGGCCCGGGACCGGTGCGGCAACAGACGCGCCAGCTCATCTTGACCACCGGCGCGCTGCATCTCCTGACGCTGCTCGCCGTCTGGGCCGTCTGGCTCAGTCTACGGCAGCGGGAGCGCGACCAGCGCCGGCTGCGGCGGAGCGAGCAGAAACACCGTTCGATCATCAACCATGCCGGCGAGGCGATCTTCCTGCTGGACAGCGGCGGCTGCGTCCGCGAGTGGAACAAGGCGGCCGAACGCCTGTTCGGGGCGCCGCGCCGCAGCGTCCTCGGGCAGCCGCTGCACGACATCCACCTCTGCTACGGACTGGAACTGGATCGAGCCATCGCCGAGGCGGGCCGCCTCGACCGCAGCCTGACCTACGAGTTCCCCTGGCGGCGCGCGCAGCGTCCGGACGGACTGATCAAGCTGACGGTGTCGCCGTTGCCGCCGGCCCGCGGTCAGGAGGAGCCGCACGAGCGCCTCTTCGTGGTCATCGCGCGCGACGTGACGAGCGAGCGGCAACTCGAATCGCGCATGAGCCAGGCGGAGAAGCTGGCCGGTATCGGCCAGCTCGCCGCGGGAATCGCGCATCAGCTCAACACGCCCCTGGGCTCGATCCTGTTGTCCGCCCAGATGCTGGCCGACGCGGCGCTGCCGGAGGACCAGAGCGAAGACGTCCAGCGCATCATCCGCCAGACCGAGCAGTGCCGGCAGATCATCAAGGGCCTCTTGAACTTCGCCCGGCCGCAGCACCGGGAACGCGCCGTGCTGCTCTTGAACGAGGTCGTGCAGGAAACGGTCTACCTCATCGAAAAGAACCTGCGGGCAGCCAAGATCGAGGTCGAGATCAGCCAGGAGGGCCTGTTCGAGGTGTTCGGCGACCGCAACGAACTGGACCAGGTCTTCTTCAACCTGCTGGTCAACGCGGTGGACGCCATGCCGGCGGGCGGACGGATCGCGATCCACCTGGGCCACGGCGATCCGGGCGAGATCCTGGTCAGCTTCGCCGACACGGGGACCGGCATCGCCGCGCACCAGCGCGACCAGGTCTTCCTGCCGTTCTTCACGACCAAGGACTACGGCAAAGGCACGGGCCTCGGCCTGAGCATCGTCGCGCGCATCATGCACGAACACGGCGGGCGCATCGAGCTGGATGCCTCCTACCTGGACGGCGCCCGCTTCCTGCTGACCTTCCTGCAGCCCGGCCTTGGTCTGGCCGCCAGGACGACGGCAGCCGCTGCCGACCCCGCCGGGGAGACCGCGCCGCAGCCGTCGCCGCCGCTGCCGGCCGCCGCCGACCGGGGTCCGGCGATGGGGTCGACGCCATGACACGCTACACCCGCATCATCTTGATCAACGAGGCGAATCAGGGCGTTCGCGAGTACACGCTCAGCCACCGCGTGGCGTGGTTCCTGGGCGTCGTCGGCATCTTGACGCTGGCCGCCGTGATCTGGATCCTGCTGGCCTTCGGCGGCGTCGCCTTGCGCGCGGCGCAGATGCCCGGCCTGAGCGCCGAGCTGCAGGCCGCGCGGGCGGACATGTCCCGCCTCGGCCAGCTCCAGGGCGAACTCGACGAGCTGCGCGTCCTGCAGGAGAAGATCCTGCTGATGCTCGGCGTCGAGGCGCCCGCCGCGGACAGCCTGGCCGACCTGACGGCGGCCGGTAGCTTGGAGGCCCTCGCGGCCATGGTCGTGACGCCGCCGCCCGATACCTGGCCGGCCGCCGGGTATGTGACGAGGGAATTCAGCGAGGGCGAGATCGCCCGCGGCGAGCGCCCGCACCACGGCCTGGACATCGCCGGACCGGAGGGTGCACCGATCCTGGCCGCCGGCGACGGCGTCGTGGCGCGGACCGGGGAAGACCCGTTTCTCGGGATCTTTGTTGAAATCCAGCACGGTTTGGGTTACTTAACGGTCTACGGCCATTGCCGCAGCGCGGCCGTCGCGCGCGGCGAGCGGGTCCGGCGGGGTCAGATCATCGCCTACATGGGGGCGACGGGTCAGGCGACGGCCCCACATTTGCATTTCGAGATCTGGCACAACGGCGTGGCCGTCGATCCGCGGCTGTTCCTCGGCGGAGAACCGGCGGCGCCTTGACCAACAGCGGCCGGGGCCAGAGCCTCGTTCACACGGGACGAAGGATCGTCCGCGGCAAGAACCACCGGGGCCCTCACAGCGGGACCGAGGAGGACGAGATGTTCGGCAAGGAGCCTGAAAACACCACCATCAACGCCGGCCAGACGTCGATCATCGCGCAGGGCAGCAAGTTCGAGGGCACCATCGACGCCCGCGGCACCCTGAGGATCGAAGGCGAGTTCAAGGGCAACATCGGCATTCCGGAGAGCCTCGTCGTCGGCAAGACCGGTGTCGTAAGGGCCTCGGTCAAGGTCAAGAATGCGATCATCGGCGGCCAGTTCTTTGGCGACATCGAGGCGGAGAACAAGATCGAGCTGCAGAGCGGCTCGCACCTCGAGGGCGACATCAAGACGAAGCGGCTGGTCATCGACGAGGGCGTGTTCTTCGAGGGCAACTGCTCCATGGGCGCCAAGAAGCCCAACGAGAACCTGGCGCATGCGGGACCGCCGGTGCCGCCGGCCGCCAAGACGCCCCATCCCGATCCGGTCAAGAAGTAGCTCCGCCGCGCCGCCGCCAGGATCGGGCCTTGCGGCGAACGGGACGCGGCGCTTAGGATGAAGACGGCACCGGCCCGGCGCGGGCCGGTGCGGCTTCGTGCCGCGGCGCGAACCGGTTCGTTCCGCAGGAAACGTCGCCGCGCGATCGTTCCGCCCGTCGTCCGGACGCCATCTTCGAGGTCTGCCCGCATGCCCCGGCCTCGTTCCGATCGCGAGTCGCGCCGCTCGATGCGGGAAATCGGCCTCTACACCTCCATCCCCATCATGCTCGGCGTCGGGCCCGCTGCCGGTTGGTGGCTGGGTCGGCTTGCGCAGCAGCGCTGGGGGGGCGACCCGTGGTGGGAAGTCGGCGGCGTGCTCTTCGGGCTGGCCGCCGCGGTGCGTCAGGTCTATAAGATCCTACGGCAAGGGTCGTCGTGATGACGACGGACCGCAGCCTGCTGCGGCGCGCGCAGTGGTGGACGGTCGGCGGGGGCCTGGTCGCCGGCGCCGCGACGGCGTGCGCGGCGGGAGCGTCGCTCGGCGCGGGCGTGTGCGTCGGAGCGATCTGGTCGGCGCTGAACCTGCGCGCGCTGGAGGGATTGCTGGCCGCGGCGGTCCTGCCGCGCGACCATCCGCGCGACGCCAAGGCGGTTTTTCTCTGGTCTGCGGCGAAGTTGGGTGTTTACGTTCTGGCGGTTTGGTTGTTGATTGTGGCGCCGTTTCCGGTCGTCGGCATGGCCGTGGGCTTGACGATCATGCTGGCGGCGATCGTGATCGCCGGCCTTACCATGCGGTCGGATGACGTCCAGATGCCATCCCGGCGAGGTGATGATGATCGAGCGTGAAACGCGCGGGCCGGTCTTTGCGCTGCTGAGCCTGGCGTTCCTGGCGATCGTGACCGTGGGCGTCGCCGCCGGCGCGCCGGACGCTCCCGGGGCCTACGGGGATCATACCGGCCCCGACGACCACGCGGATCACGGCGAATACCATCTCGAGAATCTGGCCAAGCTGCTGCTCGCCAACATCTGGGGCAAGGAAGCGGCGTACAAGCACAGCGATTGGATCGATCCCATCTTCTCGCTGACGGTCGCCCTGCTCATCGCCCTCTTCTTCATCTCGGTCGCGCGCCAGCTCCGCGACCGCGATCCGACGCGCAAGCAGGTCTTCGCCGAGATGATCATCGGAGGCCTGTATGGCATCTTCCGCGACATCCTCGGCGACAGCGCGCGCAAGTACGCGCCCTACCTCGGCACGCTCTTCCTCTTCATCTACTGCAACAACCTCTTCGGTTTGATTCCCCTTGGCCACTCCTCCACGACGAGCTTCGTGAACACGACCCTCGGCCTCGGACTCTGCACCTTCCTCTACGTGCAGTACGTGGGCATCAGGGAGAACGGCCTCGGCGGCTACCTCTACCATTTCGCCGGCCAGCCCAAGAGCGCCGTCGAGTGGATCTTCGCGCTGCTGATCTTCCCGCTGGAGGTCATGGGCGAGCTGATCAAGCCGCTCTCGCTGTCGTTGCGTCTGTTCGGCAACATCTTCGGCGAGGAGACGCTCATCGCGGTCATGGTCATCCTCGGCGTCCAGTTCGGGCAGCACGTCCTGACGTCGCTCGGAGCCGGGCCGCTCGGCGCCTGGCTGCCGGGGGTGCCCTTCCACGTGCCGTTCTACGCCATCGGTCTGATCGGCAGCACGGTGCAGGCCCTCGTCTTCACCCTGCTGTCGACCATCTACATATCCCTGATGCTTCCTCATGATCATGCCGAGGAGGCGCACTGAGCACCGGACCCCGTCCGGATGAGCAAGAGCCGGCGGGTCGGCCCGCCATACTCACGGTCCTGAAGGAGGAGACATGGAAACCAATGGCATCCTGGCCCTGGCCCTCAGCATCACCGCCTTCGGTTCGGCCCTCGGACTGAGCCGGGCCATCGAAGCCGCCATGAACGCCATGGGCCGCCAGCCCGAGGCCATCGGCAAGATCCAGACGGCGATGATCATCGGCAGCGCCTTCATCGAGGCCCTGACGATCTACGCCTTCGTGACCGTGTTCGTGCTCAAGAGCTAGTGTCCGCCGCGCCGGCATCCCGCAGGCGCCGGCGGCTCTCGCCGCGCCCGCACGGCGCTCGACGCGACGGACGCCGACAGCCGGCTCAACGCAAAGGAACGAGCCCATGAACATGGCTCCGAACGTTCCCCAGCTCTTGACCACGGTGGCGGGCTTCCTGATCCTGGTCTGGATCCTGCGGCGCTTCGCCTGGGGGCCCATCCTCGATCTCATCGATCAGCGCCGCGAGAAGATCGCCCGCGACTACAGCGCGGCCGAACGCGAGCTGCGCGACGCCGAGGTCCTCAAGGGCGATTTCGAGACGAAGCTCAGCGAGATCAAGGTCATCGAGCGCGAGCGCGTGCAGGAGGCGGTCAAGCGGGGCGAGGGCCTCGCCGGGGGCATCGTCGCCAAGGCGCGCGACGAAGCGTCGCAGGCCAAGGCCAAGGGCGTGCAGGATCTGGAGATCGAGGCGCAGAAGGCCCAGCTCCGGCTGCGGGACGACGTCGTGGCGCTGGCCATCGGCGCGGCCGAGAAGCTCATCGGCGAGCGGCTCGACGACGCCAAGCACCGCCAGCTCATCGAGCGCTACATCGACGACATAGGAGCGCGGCGCCATGCGTGATCGCAAGGTGGCCTTGCGCTACGCGCAGGCGTTGCTCGACGTGGCGACGGCGCGCGGCTTGATCGACGAGCTGGACGAGTCGCTCGGCGGGGTCGTCGCGGTGGCCGACCGCCATCAGGAGCTGCGGCGGTTCCTGCAGAACCCGCAGGTGCCGCTGGCGCAGAAGAAGGCGCTCGTCGGCAGCCTCCTGGGCGGGCGCGTCGAACCGATCCTGGTGCAGTTCCTGGAGATGCTGCTCGACAAGGGCCGCATCGCCTACCTGGGCGACATCCAGGCGACCTTCGCGGATCTGGTCGAGCAGCACAAGGGCCTGCAGCGCGCCCGGGTCGTGACCGCCGTGGCCCTGCCCGCGGATCTCGAGGCGCGGCTCCGCGACAGGCTGGCGGAGCTGACCGGCCGGCAGATCCTCCTGGAGAAGAGCATAGACCCGTCGGTGATCGGCGGCGTCTGCGTGACCATGGGCGACCGGATCCTCGACGGCACGCTGCGCAGCGGCCTGCGCCGCCTGCGCGACGCGCTCGAGGAAGCGCCCCTTCGTAGTTCCTAAGGAGTCCGCCCGTGAAACTGAGGCCCGAGGAAATCAGCTCCATCCTGTCGCAGGAGCTGGACAAGTATGGTCGCGACCTCGCCCTGGAGAGCGTCGGCACGATCCTGCAGGTGGGCGACGGCATCGCCCGCGTCTACGGGCTGCAGGAGGTCATGGCCGGCGAGCTGGTCAAGTTCCCCGGCGACATCATGGGCATCGTGCTCAATCTGGAGGAGGACTCCGTGGGCGTCGCCATTTTCGGCGAGGACTCCCACATCAAGGAGGGCGACCAGGTCGCCCGCACCGGCGCCATCGCCGCGGTGCCGGTCGGCGAGGCGGTCGTCGGGCGCGTCCTGAACGCCGTGGGGCAGCCGGTCGACGGCCAGGGCCCGGTGCCCAGCCACGAGACGCGCCCCATCGAGCTGAAGGCCCCGGGCGTGATCGACCGGCAACCGGTGAAGGTGCCGCTCTTGACCGGCCTGAAGGCGATCGACTCGATGACGCCCATCGGCCGCGGCCAGCGCGAGCTCATCATCGGCGACCGGCAGACCGGCAAGACGGCGATCGCCATCGACACGATCATCAACCAGAAGGGCAAGGGGGTGCACTGCTTCTACGTGGCCGTCGGCCAGAAGCAGTCCACCGTCGCCGGGGTCTACAACACGCTCAAGGCGCACGGCGCCATGGAGTACACGACCATCATCAGCGCGTGCGCCAGCGAGCCGGCGCCCATGCTCTACATCGCGCCCTACACCGGCTGCACGATGGCCGAGCACCTCATGTGGCAGGGCAAGGATACGCTGGTGGTCTACGACGACCTGTCCAAGCAGGCCAACGCCTACCGCCAGCTCTCGCTGCTCTTGCGGCGGCCGCCGGGCCGCGAAGCCTATCCCGGCGACGTCTTCTACCTGCACAGCCGCCTGCTCGAGCGCGCCGTGAAGCTCTCGGACGAACAGGGCGGCGGTTCGCTCACCGCGCTGCCGATCATCGAGACCCAGGCCAGCGACGTGTCGGCCTACATCCCGACGAACGTCATCTCGATCACCGACGGCCAGATCTTCCTGGAGGGCGACCTCTTCTACAGCGGCGTGCGGCCGGCGGTGAACGTGGGCATCTCGGTGTCGCGCGTCGGCGGCAACGCGCAGACCAAGGCCATGAAGAAAGTCGCCGGCTCGTTGCGCCTCGACCTGGCGCAGTACCGCGAGCTCGCCGCCTTCGCGCAGTTCGGCAGCGACCTCGACAAGGCCACCCAGCGCCAGCTGACGCGCGGCGAACGCATGGTCGAGATCCTCAAACAGGACCAGTACGTGCCCATGCCCATCGAGAAGCAGGTGGCGATCATCTACGCCGGCTCGCAGGGGGCGCTGGACGACGTGCCGGTCGGCGAGGTCCGCACCTGGGAGGGCGCGTTCCTGGCCTTCCTGGAGGAAAGACACGCCGGCGTGCTGCACGCCATCGAACAGAGCGGCGCCCTGGCGCAGGAGACCGTCGAGCATCTCGATGCCGCGATCAAGGAATTCAAGGCGCAGCACGCCGCGCAGCAGGCCGCCGCGTCCGACCCCAGCCCCGAGCGCGGCGCCTAGCGCCACGGGAGGTAGGCCGTGCCCGGTGCCGGCGTCAAGGCCCTGAACAACCGGATCCGCTCGGTCAAGAGCACCCAGCAGATCACCAAGGCCATGAAGATGGTGGCCGCGGCGAAGCTGAACCGCTCGCAGGGCAAGATGCTCGCGGCGCGCCCCTACGCGCGCCAGCTCGTCAAGCTGGTGCAGCATCTGGCCGGCGCGGCGCAGGACGCCAACCCGCTGTTCGAGGTGCGCGAGGTCAAGCGCCGGCTCCTGGTCGTCGTCACGTCGGACAAGGGCCTGTGCGGCAGCTACAACCTCAACGTCATCAAGCGCGCCCAGCAGGCGGTCGACGACGCGAACACGGCCGGCGTCGAGACGACGCTCTTGACCGTGGGCAAGAAGGCCGGCGACTACTTCGCGAAACGCGGCTACGCCCTGCACGGCCGCCACGACGACTTCAACGGCGAAGCCACGGCTGCCCGCGCGCAGAAGCTGGGCGACGAACTGGTGCAGCTGTTCCTCGGCCGCGACTACGACGAGGTGCGCATCGTCTTCGCCGAGTACATCTCGACCATGGTCCAGCGGCCCGGCGAGCGGCCCGTGTTGCCGATCGCGCCGCAGCGGGACGCGGCCGAGGCCCAGGCCGGATCCGGCCGGGTGCAAGGCAAGCTGGGCCGCGCCGACGGCGCCCCGACCGACGCGGTCGAGGACCTCGACTACATCTGGGAACCCGGCCGCGCGCAGCTCTTCGAGCTGCTGCTGCCCCTGTACCTGCGCAACCGGGTCTTCATGACGCTCATGGAGGCCTTCACGAGCGAACACGCGGCCCGCATGACGAGCATGACGGCGGCCACGAACAACGCCGGCGAGCTGGTCGACGCGCTGACCCTGCGGCGCAACCGGGAGCGGCAGGCGGCGATCACGGCCGAGCTGCTGGACATCGTCGGCGGCGCCAACGCGCTGTAAACACGAGGAGTGAACGAGGACATGGCCGAAAACTTCGGAACGGTCAAGCAGGTCATCGGGCCCACCGTCGACCTCGAGTTCGCGACGGACAAGCTGCCCGATATCCTGAACGCGATCCACATCGTCGACGCCGAACGCTGCATCGATCTGGTGACCGAGGTCGCCCAGCACATCGGCAACAACGTCGTGCGCACGATCGCCATGGACTCGACGGACGGCCTCGTGCGTGGCATGCGCGGCCTCGACACCGGCAAGCCCATCGCCGTGCCGGTCGGCCAGCAGTGCCTCGGCCGCCTGTTCAACCTGCTCGGCCGCCCGATCGACGGCAAGGGCGACGTGCCCGAGCCCGCCAAGACGAGCCCGATCCACGCCGCGCCGCCGATGCTCACTGCGCAGGGCGAGGCCAACGAGATCTTCGAGACGGGCATCAAGGTCGTCGACCTGCTCGCGCCGTACGCCAAGGGCGGCAAGATCGGCCTGTTCGGCGGCGCCGGCGTCGGCAAGACGGTCATCGTGCAGGAGCTGATCCACGCCATCGCGACGCAGCACGGCGGCTACTCGGTCTTCTGCGGCGTGGGCGAGCGCACGCGCGAAGGCAACGACCTCTACCTCGAGATGACCGAATCGGGCGTGCTCGAGAACACGGCGCTGGTCTTCGGGCAGATGAACGAGCCGCCGGGCGCGCGCCTGCGCGTCGCGCTGTCGGGCCTGACGATGGCCGAGCACTTCCGCGACGAGATGAAGCAGGACGTGCTGCTGTTCATCGACAACATCTTCCGCTTCACGCAGGCCGGCAGCGAGGTCTCGGCGCTGCTGGGCCGCATGCCGTCGGCCGTCGGCTACCAGCCCACGCTGGCGACCGAGATGGGCCAGCTCCAGGAGCGCATCACCTCGACGCGGGACGGCTCGATCACCTCGGTGCAGGCCATCTACGTGCCGGCCGACGACCTGACCGACCCCGCCCCGGCCACCGCGTTCTCCCACCTCGACGCGACCACGGTGCTCTCGCGCCAGATCGCCGAGCTGGGCATCTACCCGGCGGTCGACCCGCTCGATTCGACGAGCCGCATCCTCGATCCGCGCACGGTCGGCGACGAGCACTACGCCGTGGCCCGCCGCGTGCAGCAGTATCTGCAGCGCTACAAGGACTTGCAGGACATCATCGCGATCCTCGGCATGGACGAGCTCAGCGACGAGGACAAGCTCATCGTGCAGCGGGCGCGCCGGATCCAGCGCTTCTTCTCGCAACCGTTCTTCGTGGCCGAGCAGTTCACCGGCAAGGCCGGGCGCTACGTGAAGCTCGAGGACACGATCCGCAGCTTCAAGGGGCTGATCGCGGGCGAGTACGACCGCATCCCCGAGCAGTGCTTCCTCTACTGCGGCGCGATCGAAGAGGTCCTGGAGAACTACGAGAAGCTGCAGGCCTCGGCGTAGGAAGGTGGGGCGATGAAGCCCTTCAAGGTCAACATCGTGACGCCGGAGAAGGTGGCCTGGGAGGCCGAAGCCGTCTCGGTCATCCTGCCGGGCAGCCTCGGCTACCTGGGGATCTGGGCGAACCACGCGCCGCTGGTCACCGGGCTCGAGCCCGGCGTGGTCACCATCCGGCTGGACGACACGGGCACGACGCAGTACATGGCCTGCAGCGGCGGGTTCGTGGAGGTCAGCCGCAACACGGTCAACGTGATGACCGACAGCTGCGAGGAGGCCGGCCAGATCGACGGCGATCGCGCTCGCGCCGCGCTGGCGCGCGCCAAGGAGCGCCTGGTGTCGCGCGATCCGCAGATCGATAGGGAACGCGCGCTGCTTGCGAAGCAGCGCGCGGAAGCTCGTCTGAAGGTGCTGGAGTTGCTGGGCCGCTGAGATGCAGCCCGTGGCGCCTCTCTAGCGGCGGGGACCCGGCGCGGGCTGCAAGCTCTCGCCCGGGATCGGGATCGGCAGGGTCAGCGTGCTGCCGCCGCCCACGTTCTCGTACTGGCCGAAGACCCCGAGCTTGATCGCAGTGATCTGCATGCGGGGACGCTCATATACCTTACCCATGTCGGGACTCTCCTGACGTGATTGCGTTCGGTCGATTGTCGACCTGATGAGTGTATATTAAACGGATCGACTCCGCAATACGAAAATTGTTCCTATGATCCTCTTTTCGCGCCGATATTGCCGCTTGTTCCTGGCGGGCCCTGTGCTAGAATCCGGCCTGGCGCGTTGCGCCGCATACGTTAAATCATGTCCGGCAACAACTTGCGGGTCGCCGGCGATTGCGGCGGACCTGCGGATCGCGAGGCACGGTGCACGAGGCGAGGCACGGATCAGGGCCGCCGGCGGTGCTCTGGAGCATCTGGTTCGGCTTCATGGTCGCGCCGGTCTTCTACCTGCTCTTCGGCTGGTTCGCCGCGCGCGACATCGCGGACGGCGCCTTCCCGATGCCGGTGACCGGGATCTTCGTGCTGCTCGGCCTGGCCTGCGCCACGGCGGGCCACGTGCTGCCGATCCGGTTCCTGAGCCGCCGCGACACGGGCGCGACACCGGCGACCAGTCCGCCGCGCGCGCGCGTGCAGACCTGGCTGATCGTGCGCTGGGCGTGTTACGAGGCCGCCGCGGTCGTCGGCCTGGTCCTGCTCATCCTGAGCGGCCGCTGGTGGCCGGCGCTCGTCGGCGCCGCGCTGGCCATGGCCCTGCTCTACGGTTCGCGGCCCGTGATCGATCGAGATCCCGGCGCCGCGCACGGCGCCGAACAACCCTGACTCCGAGCCAAGCCGCTCATCGCGAAACGGGAGACCGAACATGCCAGAATACTCCGTCAGTCCTGCCGGCGAGAAGTTCGCGCTGCCGGGGCCCCAGGAAGCCGCCGCCGAGATGAAGCGCCTGCGCGCGCTGGTCAAGTCCGCGCGCGCGAAGGGCCAGGAGGTCGTGGTCGTCATGGGGGTCGGCTTCGTGGGCGCCGTGATGGCCGCGATCGTGGCCGACACGGTCCACAAGAAGGGCAAGGACAAGGGCAAGCCGAGCAAGTTCGTCATCGGCTGCCAGCGTCCCAGCACGCGCAGCTACTGGAAGATCCCCCTGCTGCAGCGCGGCGAGTCGCCCGTCAAGGCGGAGGACCCCGAGGTCGATCCCATGATCGCCCGCACGGTCCTGCAGAAGAAGACACTGACGGCGACGTTCAACAGCGACTGCCTGGAGCTGGCCGACTGCGTGGTCGTCGACGTGCAATGCGACTACGTCAAGCGCGACCTGGGCAACATGCGCACCGGCGAGACCGACATGGCCGCCCTCGAGGCCACCATGCGCACGATCGGCCAGAAGATCCAGCCGAAGTGCCTGGTGCTGATCGAGACCACCGTGGCGCCGGGCACGACCGAGTTCGTCGCCTGGCCGATCCTCAAGAAGGCGT